>NZ_RAVZ01000034.1 GCF_003611635.1 Corallococcus terminator
GGTGAGGTTCGGACTCCAGGCGACCACGTCCATCCCGAACGCCGCCCCCACCTTCGCGACCCGGCTGCCAATCTTTCCCAGCCCCAATAGCCCCAGCCGCTTGCCGTGGAGATCCACCCCCACGGAGCCCTGCCAGGGGCCAGCCTGACGGAACGCACCGTTCTCTCCCACGATGTTCCGAGCAAGCGCCAGGATCAGCGCCCAGGTCAGTTCCACGGGAGGCTCGGTCGCGCTCGCCGTCCCGCACACCGTCACACCGTGCGCAGCAGCAGCGGACAAGTCGATCGCCGCGTTCCGCATCCCCGTCGTCACCAACAAGCGCAACCGTGGCAACCGGGCGAAGAGCGCGGCCGGGAAGGGCGTGCGCTCCCGCATGACCACGATGATATCGAAGGAAGCCAGCGCGGCGACCCGTTCCTCCTCCCGGGAGAAGTGGTCGCGGAACACCGTCACCTCGACCTGCCCGCTCAACGAAGACCAGTCCGCGATCTTCGTCGAAACTCCCTGATAGTCATCCAGGACGGCGCAGCGCAGCTTCTCCATGGCGGCTCCAAAGCGAAAGACCCCGCTGCCAAGGGCAGACAGGGTCTTCGCTCTTCAGGATACCGCCAAGCCCGTCGTCAATGCACCGCCGCCTTGCGGCGACGCAGCCGGCGCACCTTCTCCACCAGCTCATCCGTCAGCACGCTCTTCACCGCGTTGCGCGCCTTCCGGGCCAGCTCCTCGGTCTGGGTGAACCACGCACCGCCCATGCCCGCGCCGTGCACGCGCAGCGACACCGTCTGACGTTGCTTCGTCACCCAATCCGCCTTGTAGGACTCCGTGCCTCGCAGGAAGTCGTACTCCGTCATCCCCATGTCGATGGCGTCCTTGAACGTCTCGCCCACCAACACCAGACCCACGCTGCGGTTGCGCCACGCCGGGTCATAGCCGGACTGGAAGTACACGAACGACTTCTCATGCAGGATGCCGTACACCGACGCCACGGCCTGGCCGCCCACCTTCATCGTGTACATCCGCAGCCGGCCCCGCTCCGCCAGCAATTGCGTCGCATCCCGGTGGAACGCCTCCACCCCGGCGCCCTTGATGCCCTGCGACCCTCCATCCGAGGACCAGCGCAGCGCATGCAACCGGAAAAAGTCTGTCATCGGCCCCGCCAGGTCACCCGGTGCGTCCGTGCGCTCGATGCGGTAGCCGTCCTGCTTCTCCAACCACTTGCGCCGACGCAGGTAGTTGTCCCGGCGCCCCGTGCGCTTCAGGAACGCGTCGAACGGCTCGCCTGGCACCAACGTCTCGTAGGGGCAGACATACCGGTCCGTCTTGCGCACGTTCGTGTCGCCAAACACCTCGCGCGCCACGCCCAGCGTCACCGAACCCTCGCGCAGGTCCGTCAAATCCAACACATCCCATTCGTCGCGCAGCCCCTGGAGCACCTGGAAGAACGCGCGCGCCACCTCCGCCTCCCGGCCCTTGCGCGCCACCACGTCCAGGTAGTCGCTGCCCACGTGCGTCTCACCCAGGAAGCCCAGGCGCCGCACGCGCACGCCGTTCACCCAGCGGTGCTCCAATCCCAGCGGCAGCAGGCCCACCAGCGTGCCCAGCCTGTCGCGGGCCGTCAGCACCAGCGGCCGCACGTCCGGCGAGATGCGCCGACACCACGGATACAGCCATTCCCAGGCGTTGAAGGGACCGGCGGTGCTCGCGTCCAACAGCGCGTTCCACTCCGCCCGCATCCCCGACAACTGCGAAGCACTGCCCACCGCCGCCACGTCCAGCTTCGGCGCGACCTGCGGCCCTGACGTCAACTCGTCTTCGCGGATCACCGCGTCACCCTGATGCCTTTCACGATGCACCGCCACCTGGCTCCCGTCAGTCATTGCAACCCGGGAGCCAGCCACCCATCCCCACTCATCCCGTGCGCTTGCTCGGGCGGCGCTCCGCCTTCAGCGCGTCCCGCACCGCCTCGGCCACCTCCGCCATCACCTCCGGCGACAGGTCCTGGTGGCAGGGAATCTCCAGGATCGTCCGCCGGAGCTGCGCGACCTCCGGGAACTCCGAAGGGTCGCAAGCCGGATGGAAGCGCTTCCAGAAGTCGATGGCGTCGATGCCCCGCTCGCGCAGCCGCGCCAGCAACGCTTCCTTGTCCTGCACCACCATCGGGTAGAACAGCGGACACACACCCGGCGGAAGCTGGTTGAAGAGCGGCGGCGACACATCCCGCAGCCGGCCCAAGAGGAAGAAGTAGTTGCGGCGGCGCGCCTCGACGATGGCCTCCAGGTCCTGCGACAGGGCGATCCGCTTCGTCAGCGGGCTCATGCCCAGGTCCACGTGCCTGCGGTCGAAGTGCTGCGTGCCCGTGGCCACGCGCTCGATGCTCGCGGCCTTCACCGTGCCATGGCCCACCGAACGCACCAGGCCTCGCAGGCCCCGGCCCACCGCCCCACCGCGCAGCTCCAGGTTCTGCAGGAGCGCGGACACGGTGTGGCTGAAGGTGGACGCCAGGGGCGGCGCCGGAGGCTCCGGCAGGCTGTACTGCCGCGGCCCGTTGACGACCAGGGCGCCCCCATTGGGCACCGGCAGCGTCTTGTAGAGACAGAAGATGCCCACGTCCCCCGTGGTGCCCAGCGGCGTCGCGCCATCCGACGACAGCAGCGACAGCGCGCAGTCCTCGAGGAGCGGGATGGCGTGCTCGTCCGCCAGCTTGCGCATGGCGTCCACCGGCCCCGGGAAGCCCGCGTAGTGGATGAGGTAGAGCGCCCTCGTCTTCGGCCCGATGCGCTTCGCCACGTCCTCCAGGTCCACGTCCCAGCGGGCGCCCACGCGGTAGAAGCGCGGCGTCGCGCCCGCGTCCACCACCGCCTCCACCTCCACGCCGTGGTGGTAGGAGGGCATCAGCACCTCGCCGCCATCCAGGCGCAGCATCTTCATCGTCAGCCAGACGGCGTTGCGCGCGAAGTAGAAGTAGCGCGCGCTCGGCGAGGAGAACGGAGGCAGCGAACCGGGGCGGGCCCCGGCCAGCAGCATTCCCGGCCACAGCGTGGGCAGGGACGGAACGAACAGCTTGCTGTCGGACTTCTTCACCGCTTCCATCGCGCCACCGCCTCTTTCGCCGCCGGTACCCACCGGAACTTCGTCGCGCACAGGGCCCGACCGAAGGTGGTGTCATTGAACACGTAGAGCCAGGTGTGCTTGCGGACCTGATTCGTCCAGTCGCGCTTCCACACCATGTCCGGCCCCAGGAAATCGAACTCGGTCAGCCCCCGGTCCAGGCAGGCCCCCAGCACCTCTTCGGTCAACAACTGACCGGGGCTGCACTCCTTGAGACTCTCGTCGTAGCCAGGCTTCAGGAGGAAGTAGCGCTTGCCGTATTCCAGGCCGTACTGGAACGCGACCGCGCGCCCGTCCAGACGCAGGAAGTACAGCGCCAGCCGCCCGCGGTAGGCCGAGTCGCGCGCCAGCTCCGTGTAGAAGCCCCGCGTCTTCCCGTCCTGCGCCATGGCCGTGCCGTTCTGCCCCTTCCAACCGCTCTGCTCCAGCAGCAGCCCCTCCTCCAGCGAGCCCTCCAGGTCCAGACCGCCGGACACGCACTCGAAGGTGACCTTCCCCTTCTCCTCCAGCTTGCGGCGACGCCGACGGCAGTTCGCCTTGAACTTGGATGGCAGCGACGCGAAGTACGCGTCCTTCGTCGCGGGCAGCGGCACATAGGGAGACTGCAACGACTCCCACTCGCCCACCGGCATGCCGCGGCGCTTCGCCTCGGCCAGCAGACGGAAGCCCACCCCGCCGTCCGGCACATCCGTCAGCCGCAGCACGTCCCAGCCACCCGTCTGCTTCAGGTGCGTGAGGAACGCGTCCGCCGCCACTTCCGCATCCCTGGCCAGCAGGTCGAAACGACAGGAGTGCGCGTTGGCGGCGGAGGTGAGCTGCCGCACCGGCACGCCGTACATCGACGTGCGCTCCTCCACCAGCGGCAGCGCGGCGGTCAGTTCGCCGTCCGGGCCTCGCAGCAGGAGCACCCGCATGCGACCGCCGGCGGCGAAGTTGTCCAACCACAGACGCAGGAACTCATGCCGGTAGAACAGCTCGTTGGAGGTGCTCTCCACGAGCTGGTTCCACTCGGCGTCCAGGGACATGAAGGCCGCCCGGTCGTTGACTTCCACGACGTGCGGGTCGGCACGAAGGTTTCTGGCTTCCATAGGAGCGGGCCCCAAGGTGGTGATGGGTGCGGCGGCCTACAAGCCGCTGCGCGCCATCTTCAGCAGGCAGGCGGCGACCTTGCGGCTGTCGTGTCGGATCTTGGACCCATCCTTGAGCAGGTCGGCCTGCACCGGGATGACGCCCGACGACAACAGCTCCCGCGTCTCCGCCGTCACCACGAACGAGCCCTTGCGCGCATAGCGCTGGATGGACTCCTCCGTCGGCTGCCGGCCATTGACGAGCACCGCGTCCAGCACCGGCCCGACGTGCTCGATGACCGCCTGCACGTGGTCCAGGCAGTTCATGCCGTCCGTCTCGCCCGGCTGGGTCATCAGGTTGGCCACCATGACCTTCAGCGCGCGCGTCTCCTTCAGCGCCTGGGCCACGCCGTCCACCAGCAGGTTGGGCAGCACGCTCGAGTACAGCGAGCCCGGCCCGATGGCGATGAGGTCCGCCGAATAGATGGCCTCCAGGAGGCCGTCCACCGGGGGCGGCGAGCGCGGGCTCAGCGACACGCGACGCACGCGACCGTGGGCACGGCAGATGTTGCGCTCGCCCACGACCTCCGTGTCGTCATGCATCTGCGCCACGAGCTGCACCGACGCCAGCGTGCTGGGCAACACCTGGCCCTGCGCGCCCAACAGCTCCCCGGACAGCCGCACGGCCTCCAGGAAGTCACCCTTCAGCTCCGCCAGCGCGGCGATGAGCAGGTTGCCCACCGCGTGGCCCGCGAGGCCCTTCGCGCCGCCGAAGCGGTACTGGAAGACATCCTTCAGGGCGCTCTTGCCACCCGCGAGCGCCACCAGGCAGTTGCGGATGTCGCCCGGGGGCAGCGCGCCGTGCAGGCGGCGCAGGCGGCCGGAGCTGCCGCCGTCGTCGCTCATCGCCACGACCGCGGTGATGTCCACGCCAGGCGAGCCCGGCTTGGGCGTCGCGCGGCGGGCAAGCCCACGCAGCACCATGGGAAGGCCCGTGCCACCGCCCATCGCGACGATGCGCGTGGGGCGGGTCTTCGGGGCCTGCAACAATTCATTGCGCTCGGCGTTCTGCTGCTTGCGCGCGTCGTCCTGGCTCCACTCCGCGAACGGCGCATCCACATCCATGCCCACCATGTTCCGACCCCCTCGCCCATCCCAATCCATGGCTGCTCACCCTTGACATCCCGGCCTCCCCCGACAACCGGAGGCCGCGGAACGTGACGACTGCGAACTACCGAGCACCCCGCCCCAACAACACGTGCCGGACGGTGTGGAAGATAATGCCGACATCCAGAAACAACGACCCGTTCTTCACATAATACAAATCGAACTCGAGCTTGTTGCGCGCGTCCTCCACCGAGGCCCCATAGGGGTAGCGGATCTGCGCCCAACCCGTGATGCCCGGCTTCGTCGCCTCACGCACGCCATAGAACGGAATCTGCTGCTTGAGCTGTTCGGTGAACACCGGACGCTCGGGACGCGGGCCCACGAAGCTCATGTGGCCCATGAGCACGTTGAACACCTGGGGAATCTCATCGATGCGCGTCTTGCGGATGAACTTGCCCACCCGCGTGACGCGGTCATCGTTGGAGCGCGCCCACACCGCGCCGTCCTTCTCCGCGTCGGTGCGCATGCTGCGGAACTTCCACAAGGGGTAGGAGCGGCCACCCAATCCCACGCGGTCCTGCCGGTAGAAGATGGGGCCCTTGGAGTCCAGTTTGATGGCCAGCGTCACCAGCACCAGGAAGGGCGACGCCAGGAGCAGCAGGAGCGACGCCACCGCCAGGTCGAACGCGCGCTTGAAGGCCCGGCGCAGGGGCGACACCGTCATCTCATCCGCGAAGGCGAAGTCGCTCGCCCGGAGGAACTGCACCGGGATGCGGCGCAGCACGCGCTCGCAGAAGCCAGACGCTTCGTACACCCGCCGCCCGTCCAGCCGGCAGCGCAACAGCGCGTCCACCCAGTTGGCGCCGCGCATGTCATCCGCAGCCTGCACCACATAGGAGGCATTGAGCCGCGCCGCCATCGCATCCAGCGGCTCGTCCACCTTGCGCGGGTCCACCAGGGCCACCACGCGGAAGGAACCCTCGCCGCCGGCCTCGATGGCGCTCGCCACCGCGCGGGCCTTGAGGCCATCCCCGATGATGAGGACCGCGTCGGGCTCACCCACCAGGGCGCGGATGGAGACGCGCACCGCCAGCGTGCCGGCCAGGGCGCCCATCGCGCCGCCCAAGAGCGTGCCGGGAGGCAGGGACACCGGAAGGGCCAGCGGCAGCAGCAGCATCACCCCGCCCGCCACCATCGCGGTGACGCCCGCGGCCTTGAGGAAGCGGTAGCCGCGCGTCCGGTCTTCCGCGGCGACCCGAAGGTCATAGAGGTCCAACAGGTACAGCGTGAACTGGAAGGTGACGACGAAGGCCAGGCCCAATCCCACCAGCGTCGGCCACAGCGTGGCGAGCGGCGGCCAGGTACCCGGAGGCGCGAAGAGGGCCGCGCAGGCCGCGGCACCCGCGACACAGGCCAGCGCGATCGCCGTGCTCTCGGCGAGGAAGAACGTCAGCTTCTTGGCAGAAAAATAGTGGTGAAAAACGCGAAGCACGTGACTCCTCCAACCCCGACCCGCCCACTCCACTCCAGGCCCCGCCCCCCTCCGCATAGGAGGGGGACGGAAGGCCAGACAGACTGCACTCACCTGCACGTCGTGCTGCTTGGGCTGCTACTTCTTCACGTAGTTCTTCAGGTACGGGGTCGCGTTCACTTCCGCCCCGTTGAGCACGCAGCCCACCAGCGCCGCGCCCGCCAACTGCTCCACCGCCTGGTTCACCACCTTGGAGGGGGTGACGTTGGCGCGGATGACCATCAGCACGCCGTCCATCTGGTGGCCGAGGATGGCCGCGTCCGCGAAGGGCAGCGTGGGAGGCAGGTCCACGTACACCTCGTCGAAGCCCTCGCGCACCGCCTTGAGGAACTGCTTCATCCGGGCGCTCGCCAGCACCTGGGTGCTCTCCTCCGGCGTGGCGCCGGCGGGGATGACCGCCAGCCGCGTGGCGTTGAAGCGGCGCACCACGTCGCGCACATCGCACTCACCGGCCAGCAGCTCCGCCAGACCCTGCTTGTTGCGCATGCCCAGCGTGGGGGCCACCTGGCCCCGGCGCAGGTCCGCGTCCACCAGCAGGATGCGGCGCTCCGGGTTCGCCCGGGCGGCGGCCAGCGCCAGGTTGACGCTCGTCACCGTCTTGCCCTCGCCCGGCATGGCCGAGGTGAGCGCCACCACCTTCATCGGGCGCTGCTCCCGCATCCGCTCCAGCCGGTAGTACAGCGTCCGGTACTGCTCGGCGGCCGCGGAGGCCGGGGCCGTCAGCGTCACCACCCGACGGTCCACCGCGTTCGAGGAAGTCGCGCTCTCATCCACACGCGGGAGGAAGTTTCCGGCCCGCTCCATCGTCGAATCCATCTGAGTGCTCCAATCTTTTCCGTAGGGGGTCGGCAATTAATTCAGCGAAGTCGGCGAGGAGACGCTGTTCTTGCTCCCAGCCATGGGCATCAACACCCGCTTCTCCGTCTTCCCTTGCATGTTCGGGACCACCGCCAGGACAGGCAGCGTGATGCGCTCGCGGACCTCGGTGCCGTCGCGCAGGCTGTCGTCGCGCATCTCCAGCACGGTGCCGGTGAGGACACCCAGCGACAGGGCCAGGAGGGCCGCGATGAGCAGGCCGCTCAGGCGGTCCGGGCGGGCCGGAGCGGAAGGCACCCCGGCGGGCGAGATGACGTTGAACAGGCTCTGGGCACTCTTGGCCTCCAGCTCCTGGGCGATCTCCGCCTCCACCTTGCGGCTCACCACGCTCTGGTACTTGGTGCGGGCGATTTCGTAGTCCCGGTTCATCACCGCCAGCTCATGCGCCCAGCGGGGGGTGTTGTTCAGCCGCGCCTGGTAGGCCTCGGCCTGCTTCTGCAGGTCCACGATGTCCTTCTGGATGCTGCCCACCAGCGTGGTGACGCGGGCCCGCTCGTTGCGCTCGGCGAACATCCGGCCTTCGGCGTCCTTGCGCTGCTCGGACACGTTGCCCAGCTCGCGCTCCATCCGCTTCACTTCCGGGTGGTCCTCGGTCCACTGCGTCTTGGCCTGGGTGAGCGTCCGGGACAGCCCGCTCTGCGCGGCCTCCAGGCGCCCCGCCTCGCTGTCCGCGGCGTTGCGGGCCCGGGCCAGGTCGGAGCGACGGGCCTCGGCGGCGCGCAGCTCCTCGGACTTGGTCTGCAGTTGGGCGCTGATGCGCTCCAGGCCGCGCATGTTCATCTCCATCTGCTCGGGAAGCTCGCCCAGGTGGTCCACCTTGAAGCGGCTGATGTTCGCCTCCCACGCGGAGACCGCCTTGCCCATGTTCACCATCTCCTCCGTGAAGAGGTTGGTGGCGCGGGCCGCCTGCGCCTGGCGGATCTTCAGCGTCTCCTCGGAGAAGATGGCCGGCAGGCGGTTGGTCACCTGCGCGACGACCTGCGGGTCGCGGCCCGCGTACGTCAGTTCGAAGGCCGTCTCACCTTCGACGCGCACCGTGAGGTCCTTGCGCATCTGCTCCACCGCCGCCTCGATGCCCTTCTCGGAGACCAGCTCCGGGTAGAGGTTCATCTCCTCGATGGCCTTCTGGAGCACCGGCCGGGCCAGGAGCTCCTGGCGGACCGTCACCAGCCGCTGCTCGATGAGCTCGCTCACCGTGCGCTGCACCATCTCCTCACCGGGGCGCTGCGGTTCCACGCGCACCACCACCGACGCTTCATAAATGCTAGGCCGCGTCATCACGATCGCCGCGCCCACCACGAAAATTGCAGCAGCGATCGCCCCCACCAGGGCCTTGCGACGCCACAGCGCCGAAAGCATCTGGTCCGCCGTCATCCCACGCTCCATGATCCGCTCCTCCATGCCTCGCACTCGCATGCTCCCTACCAAGGTGTCATGACCAGACGGAGAGCAAACACATTGCGTGTCAGATCCCCTGCCCCGGCGATGTCCGCCGCGCCCACTTGCGCGATGCGATCCACCGCCCCCTGCAACGCGAGCTTCCGGTTCATCCGGTACTCGACGCCGCCTCCCACTGCATAGCCCTGCGACACGTTCGTGGTGTTGCGCCACTCCGTGTAGTTGAAATTCGGCGCGGTGCCGTTGCGGAAGAAGCTGGCCGCCCCAAAGGCAGACAACTTCGCCGTGAACCGGTGCGCCGCCATCAGTGATGCGTAATCCGCCCAGACCGCGCCGGAGAACCCGCTGGCACCCACCAGATCGTGTCCCATGGCGAAGCCGACGTCTGAACGCTCTCCTTCACGAACCAGCTCCAGCGCCACGCGGGGCAGCCAGCCCCCGCGGGATGAATCCGCCGGCATGTAGCGCACCGGCCCGCCCCGGAGGGTGAGCGTGGTGGGCCGCGTCAGCCGGTAGCGCAGGGCCGCCGAAGCGCCGTGCGCCTGGCTGTAGTCCCCCGCGTAGAGGAAGCCCTGATAACGATATTCAGCGCCCAACGACAACCGGCGCGTGGAGCGGTACCACAACTCCACCGACGGGGTGTGCGCGTAACCGGCCTCGCGTCCCGGTTCGATGATGCGCGTGGCTTCGAACGAATAGTTGCCGCGCACATCCATGCGGTCCGTCACCCGCCCCGTCAACCCCACCTTCGACTGCGCATAGAAGGTGGGAGAGGTGGAGCGCGCCAGACCGTCACGCGGCAGCGAGGTGGGGTCGGTGACCCGGAACACCCTGGCGCTCGCGTCCAATCGCAGCCGGCGCGACAGCACGTCGCGCAGGCCGAACCCGCCCCGGTGATCCAACGTCGTCTTGCCAGAGCCGTGTCGGGCGAGCAGGTCCGCGGCGTAGAACGTATCCAGGGTGAGCTGCTCGTTCTTCACATCCAGGCCCAGCCGGGGCGACAGCTTCGTCATGAACTGCCCGCCGGTGGCCCCTGCTCCGCCGCCCAGGCGCAGGTCGTTGTCGAAGCGCTCCTCCGCCGTCAGGCGCAGTCGCGGCTCCAGGATGGTGGCTGCCTGAGCAGCCGGTCCAGCGATGAGACAGCCTGCAATCACTGCCCGCTTCCAGTTGCCCCTCACCGCCGCCCTCCCATCCTTACCCACGCCCGCGCCCTTGTTCATATCTTCCGGATGTCTGTGTTTTAAGTTGCGTCCGTCATGCTTCACGGGACGACGACGGTGTCACCGGGACGCAGGATGACGTTCTCGCCGTCAGGGGAGACCAGGTCGCTGTAGCGAACCGGGATCTGCCCGCCCTTGCCGTCCGTGCGGATGACGACGATGCCGTCGGAGTTGGCGAAGTCGGTGAAGCCGCCCGCCAGCGCGATGGCCTGGAGCAGCGACACGCGACCGCGCAGCGGGTAGGCGCCCGGGTGGGCCACTTCGCCCGTCACGAACACGCGGGTGCTGTTGACCTCGCGGACGATGACCGTCACGCGGGGCTCCTGCACATACGGCTGCAGCCCCGTCTTGAGTGCCTCCGCCAGCTCCGTGGGCGTCATGCCCGCGGCCTGGATCTCCCCCACCATGGGGACGGAGATGTAACCGTCGGGCCGCACCGGCACCGTGCGCGACAGCTCCGCGTCACGCCACACGCTGACGTCCAGGACGTCCTCGCGGCCGATGCGGTACGGCTGATCCGCGTTGTCCACCTTCAGCGTCTGCTGGTGAGCACATCCCGACAGGAGGAGCATCCCCAACCCCACCCAGAACCCCGTGCGCCGCATTCCCATCTTCCGCTCTCCTTCGTTCACTGATGTCTGGCGAGTGCCGCCGTCCACCGGCCCTGCGGGCCGAGCAGCACGCTTCTGGCGGTGTCCCTTAGCAGCGCGTGTGCCAGCGGCTTGTAAGAGGGAAAACCCTTGGACTTCGGTGGGTTACGGCGTGCCACATCAGGCGCACATGGGGGGAATCGGGAAAAATTCCGGTCGTACCCCGGTGTTCTCCCCTGTGCTTTCTGCCGATCGCTTCCGTGCGGTGGAAGAGGTTTGCCCAATCCAGTCCCTCCCCGTTCCACGCGCTCCAGCACATGTGAGGAGCCCTCCTGTGCGAGCACTTCGGCACGGGTCTTGAAGAGGGACTGCCCGTCGGACGCATCGGTAGGGTTTCAGGGCGTCACAACCGTCACACGGGGGACAACGGAATGGGCAAGGCTGCTGGGGCGATGGGGTTGGTCTTCATGGTGGGTACCAGCGTGGTGGGCCTGATGGGCGCGGCGATGGGCAGCAGCATCGAAGCCGGCGTCCTGGGAATGGTGGGCCTGGCCCTGTATGGGGGCAGCGCGCTGCTCAACGGCAAGGCGGCGGAGCCGGCCGGCGTCGCGAAGCAGGCGTAGGCAGGTGGCCTGATAAAGGCTGAAGGACTGTAGGAATCACGGGGCCTCGGGCCTGGACGCGATGGGAAGCAACGCTTCCCGCGCTCCGACCCGGCGGCCCCGTTTCATTTGCGCGAGCGCGCAAGCCATGAAGCGCGCGAACGCCGAAGCTCGCAAGCTCGGAGGCTTTCCCCTGGAGGCACGCCATGAGCGCGCCCGGCGGAGGAGAAACTTCAGGGCTGCTGCCGCTCCGCTTCCGACACGTGCACGGGCTCCGCTTCCGCGATGAGCCGCGACTCCACCGTGACGGTCGGCATGGGCGGCACGTCGGACTCCGGCAGGGGCCTCTGTGTTTCAGGCGTTTCGGCTTCCTGTCGGCGCAGGCGCGCGGCGCGACTCCACAGGGCGATGCCGGCCCAGGCGGAGAGGAGCGCCGCGGGCACGGCCACCACCTGCGGCCACCACAGCGCCACGCCCGCGAGCGCCAGGGGCACCACGCCCGCGCCAAAGACGAGCTTCGACTCCGTGCGCCCCAGCTCGCGGTGGTTGGTGACGGCGGCGCCCACCGTGTTGCCCAGGCGCACCGCGCCCGCGGCCGCGCGGCTCATGCTGCCCCGCCGTCCGGGCGCGCCCCGCTGGGAGCGCGGAAGCGGGCGCGGGTGCGGGTTCATGGACATCAGGCGCCGGTCCCTTCCGCTGAGCACGACCTCCGTCGCGTGCTCCAGGTCCTGCTGGTACATGGCCTCCATCTGCTGGGCGAAGTGGATGTCCTCCACCGCCACGTCGATTTCGGAGTTGCCCAGCCAGCTCGCGGGGTTGAGGTTGGAGGAGCCCACGCGGGCCCACAGCCCATCCGCCACCGCCGTCTTGGCGTGGAGCATGGTGCCGTTCCACTCATAGACGCGGATGCCCGCCTCCAGCAGGGGGCGGTAGCCGGACTGGGTGAGAGGGCGCAGCAGGGGGATGTCGCTGCTGCCGGGCACCAGCAGCCGCACGTCCACGCCGTCGCGCGAAGCGGCCCGGAGCGCCTGCACATAGGCGGCGGTGCCCACGAAGTACGCGTCCGTGAGCCACAATCGCTTGCGCGCGAGCGACGCGATGAGCTGGTCCACGCGGAACAGGCCCGCGCTCCAGGGCACGCCGGCCACCACGCGCAGGGCCACGTCCCCCATCGGCTCGGGCGCGCGGGCGGAAAGACAGGCGTCCTCGTCCAGGGGAGTGCCCACGGTGGCCCAGCCCTGGGCGAAGGCGCGCACGAGGTCCGCCACGGCCGGGCCGCGAATCGCGAGGCCGGTGTCGCGCCACGGGGCCACGTGCTTCTCCGGGTCCCCCACCCACTTGTGGCTCACGCACAGGCCGGAGACGAAGCCCACCTCACCGTCCACGGTGAGCGTCTTGCGGTGGTTGCGGCCCAGCCAGGCCAGGGGCCGGTCGAACTGGAAGGGATTGAAGCAGCGCACCTCCACGCCCGCCTCGCGCAGCCGGCGCCAGAAGCGGCTGGACGCGGTGCCCTGGCAGCCCAGCCAGTCATAGAGCACGCAGACGCGCACGCCGTCGCGGGCCCGGGCCTCCAGCGCGTCCGCGAAGGAGCGGCCCACGTCGTCGTCCTCGATGATGTAGTTCTCGAAGAGGACGGAGCGGCGGGCCAGGTGGATGGCGCTCAGCCACGCGGGGTAGTTCTCCCGCGCGTCGCGCAGCAGGTGCACGTCGTTGCCCGGCACGAGCGGCGCGCCCGCGGCCCGGGAGAAGACCTGCTCCGCCAGCCCGCGCTGGGGTCCGCTGATGCCCGTCGATTTCACGATGGCCACGCCGTTCCTCCTCGGGCCGGAACATCCGGGTGCCCGCGCCCGTCCACGTTCCGCATCGCCGGGGCGGCCCCCTCTCTATAGGAGAAGCGCCCACGAAGGTCCTGGGTGAGGTGCGGTTCCTTCCAGGCCGTCGCAAGGGACCTGGGAGCGGGCTCGCGCTCACATGCGTGGCGACAGCCAGGGCCTGCCCCTCCTGTCGGCCTGCGGGCAGCCTGGGGAGCGTACGGAGCACAGGGGCCCTGCGGCAACGGTCGCGCGCTGCGCACGCCGAGCCACCGGGCTCCTCCCGCCCGGGAGCACGGACGCTGCAAGGCACGAACGCCGATGCTCAACCTACCTTCGAGCGAGATGCGCCGCGCGCCCGAAAGCGAAGCCCCGACGGACCGGGGGACGATGCCGGGCCAGCCCCTGCTTCCTACCCTTCCCCCCTCGCCTCCGCCACGGGGCCGCCCCTCTTGGGATGTCCGGCGGACGCATGGGCCATGGATTGGAGAACGCAGGATGGGGATCACTCCCGCATCACTTTCATTGGGCGCACAGCCGTTGGACAAGGGGCGCACCCGCTTCCGTGTCTGGGCACCGCGCCGTCACACCGTGGAGGTGTTGCTGTCCGAGCCCCAGGGCATCCGCGCGCTGCCGCTCCAGGAGGAGTCGCACGGCTACTTCGCGGGCACCCACGCGGTCGCCGTGGGCACCCGCTACAAGTACCGCCTGGACGGAGGGGACGCGTTTCCTGATCCCTGTTCACGCTTCCAGCCGGAAGGGCCGCACGGCCCTTCGCAGGTGGTGGACCCCAGCCGCTTCGCCTGGACGGACGCCGGCTGGAAGGGCATCGAGGCGCACGGCCAGGTGCTGTACGAGCTGCACGTGGGGACCTTCACCCCAGAGGGCACCTATTCGGGCGTCGCCTCGAAGCTGGCCCTCTTGAAGGACGTGGGCGTCACCACCGTGGAGCTGATGCCGCTCAACACGTTCCCGGGTCATCACAACTGGGGTTACGACGGCGTGTCGCTGTTCGCCCCCTGCGCCGTGTATGGCGATCCGGACGACCTGCGGCGGCTGGTGGACGAAGCGCACCGCATGGGGCTCGGCGTCATCCTGGACGTCGTCTACAACCACCTGGGGCCGGACGGGAACTACCTGGCGCAGTACTCGAAGGGCTACTTCAATTCGAAGTATCCGAACGATTGGGGAGACCCCACGAACTTCGACGACGGCAAGGACGCGGGAGCGTCGCGCGACTTCTTCCTCCAGAACGCGGCCCATTGGATTGCCGAGTACCACCTGGACGGCCTGCGCCTGGACGCCACGCAGAGCCTCTACGACGCCTCGCCCCGGAACATCGTCGGCGAGCTTGTCTCGCGTTCCCGGGAGGCGGCGGGAGGGCGGCGCATCCTCCTCATCGCGGAGAACGAACCCCAGGACGTGAACATCGTCACGCCCCCGGAGGCGCGGGGCCAGGGCGCGGACGGGCTCTGGGTGGATGACTTCCACCACTCCGCGCGGGTGGCGATGACGGGCCACCCGGAGGCGTACCTCTCCGACTACCAGGGCACCGCGCAGGAGCTGCTGTCGTGCGCGCTGCGCAACTCGCTGTACCAGGGCCAGTACTACCGCTGGCACAAGAAGAAGCGCGGCTCACCCCTGGGCCGGGTGCCGGCGGAGCGCGTCGTCTTCTACCTGCAGAACCATGATCAGCTCGCCAACACGCTGCGCGGCGACCGGCTCCAACTTCTGGCGGGGCTGCCCCGGATGCGCGCGCTCACCACCTTCTTCCTGCTGTTGCCGCAGACGCCCATGCTCTTCATGGGGCAGGAGTTCTTCGCCTCCACGCCGTTCCACTACTTCGTGGACCACGACGACAAGCTCCAGCCGCTGGTGCAGAAGGGCCGGGATGACTTCCTCGCGCAGTTCGCCAGCGCGCGGCAGGCGATGGAGGAGGACGATTTCCACCTGCCCATCGGAGAGGAGGCCTTCGGCCGCTCCAAGCTGGACTGGAGCGAACACGCCCGGAACACCGAGGCGTTGGCGTTGCACCGGGACCTGTTGCGCCTGCGCCGGGAGGATCCGGTGTTCGCCGCGCAGGACCTCACGCGCGTGGCGGGAGCCGTCCTGGGGCCGCGGGCGCTGGTGCTGCGCTATTCGGGCAGCGAGCAGGAAGGCGATCGGCTGATCCTCCTCAACCTGGGCACGGGACTGGATTCGGAGCCGTGTCCGGAACCACTGCTCGCCCCACCTTCGGGAAGGCGCTGGCGGAAGTTGTTGTCCAGTGACCAGGCCCGCTACGGCGGGATGGGCACGCCACCGATTCCAGAGGATGGACGGTTGCCACTGCCCGGACAGACCGCGCTCGTGTTGACGAGCGAGGAGGAGACCACGGCGTGAATTCATCTGCCCCCGACCTGCCCCGCCTCGCGTTCGATTGGAAGGACGGCGCCGACTTCGGCGTCGGCGTGCACCACGAGTGGCTGATCACCAATGGCCGGGGGGGCTACGCGTCCGGCACGCTGGTGGGGTGCAACACGCGCCGCTACCACGGCCTGTTCATTCCCACGTTGGAGAAGCTGGGTCGCACGGTGCTGATGGCGCGGATGGACGAAGTGGCCTTCGTGGATGGTCAGCGCTACCGGCTGACCTCCGAGGAGCACGCGGACGGCACGGCGCTGGAGGACGGCGCGCGCCACCTGCGGCACTTCCATCTGGAGGGGCTCATCCCCGTCTGGGAGTACGCAGTGGGGAGGACGCGGCTGCGTCGAAGCCTGGTGATGGTGCACGGCGAGGACACGGTGTTCATCGAGTGGCAGCACCTGTCCGGTCCGGAGGCCACCCTGCACCTGCGGCCCTTCCCGGTGCTGCGCCCGCATGATGGGCCGCTGCTCGAGAAGGTGGAGGACGCCATCGTCACGCTGCGAGGGCCGCTGGTGACGTTACGCAACGGCGAGGACGGCCCGTCCATGAGGATGCGGCTGTATTCGGACGGGCCCACGCCGTTCGTGAGCCTGGAAGAGACGTCCAAGCCGCAGCACCTGCGCGTGGAGAAGGCGCGCGGCTATGACTTCACGGAAATGCAGCACTCGCCAGGCTATTTCACCGCCACCCTGAAGCCGGGGAGCACCCTGGCCTTCGGCCTCACCGTGGAGACCGCGGAACATCTGGAGCGGGACCCCGCCGTGGTGTTCGAACGGGAGCTGACGCGGCAGCAGCGCCTGTTGGAGCGCGCTCCAGAGCATGCGCGCTCCGGTGTTCCGGCGCGGCTGGTGCTGGCGGCGGATCAATTCATCATCGATCCGCCGAGGCCCGCGGACGCGGCCTGGGCGCGGTCCATGGGCCTGGATGCTCGAAGCGTCATCGCGGGCTACCCGTGGTTCACCGACTGGGGCCGCGACACGATGATCAGTCTGGACGGGCTGACGCTGGCCACGGGGCGCTACCGCGAGGCGGCGGCCATCCTGCGCACCTTCCAGCACTACGTGAAGGACGGCCTGATTCCGAACTACTTCCCGGACGGGGAGAACGAGGGCGTCTACCACACGGCGGATGCCACGCTCTGGTTCTTCCACGCGGTGGACCGCTACCTGGAGGAGACGGGGGACGAGAACCTCCTGCGCGACCTGTACCCCACGCTGAGCGACATCGTGGCGCATCACCAGAAGGGCACGCGCTTCCACATCGGGGTGGATCCGACGGATGGATTGCTGCGCCAGGGACAGGAGGGCTACCAGCTCACCTGGATGGACGCGAAGGTGGATGGTTGGGTGGTGACGCCGCGCCGGGGCAAGGCGGTGGAGATCAACGCCCTGTGGTTCAACGCCCTCAAGCTGATGGCGGAGTGGGCGGAGCGGCTGGGCCAGGACTCGGCGCCGTACCGGCTCGCCGCGGAGCGGACCCATGGCAGCTTCAACCAGCGCTTCTGGAATGAAGCGGCCGGGTGTCTCTACGACGTGGTGGACGGAGACGCGGCCCGAGAGGACGCGCACGTGCGGCCCAACCAAGTCTTCGCCATCTCGTTGAAGCACCCGGTGCTCAAGCGCGAGCACTGGGCGCGGGTGCTGGACGTGGTGCGCCGTGAGCTGGTGACGCCCGTGGGATTGAGGAGCCTCGCGCCGGGCAGCAAGGACTACAAGCCGAAGTATGACGGCGACCTGCGCACGCGCGACGCGGCCTATCACCAGGGCACGGTGTGGGGCTGGCTCATCGGTCACTACGTGGACGCGACGTTGAAGGTGACGCCAGACCTGAAGGCGGCGCGCGCGCTGCTGGCGGGGATGGAGGACCACCTGTCGCACGGGGGCATCGGTCAGATTTCGGAGATCTTCGACGCGACGGAGCCCTACCACCCGCGAGGCTGCTTCGCCCAGGCCTGGAGCGTGGCGGAGGCGCTGCGCGTGTTCAGCAAGACGAACATCGGGTGAGTCGTGACGGATGACGTCCAGGGGGACTTCGTGGGAGTTTCCCGCCCATGTCCCTTCCGAAGACACACTTCCTGGACTGCACCCTGCGTTCACCGCTGATGCACCTGCCCGTGCGCACCGCGGTCTTCGAGCTGGAGCAGGCGCGGGTGCTGCTCTCACCGGGGTCGAAGCTCACGCCCGGGCAGCTCCAGGAAGCCGGTGCGGTCACCGACATCGTGGCCCCCAGCCTGATGCACACCGGCGGCATGAAGGCCGCCGCGCAGGCGCATCCGAACGCGAAGCTCTGGGGCCCGGTGGGCGCGCGGGAGAAGCATCCCGAGCTGAACTGGCACGGCATCCTCGGAGAGACGCCGTGGCCCTTCGAGAGCGAGCTTGGGCTCGTGCCCATCCCGGGCATGCCGAAGATGAACGAGAGCGCGTTCCTGCACCGTCCCTCGAAGGCGCTCTACCTGACCGACATGGTCTTCAACATCACCGAGCCGAAGGGGCTCGCCGCCTGGATGTTCTTCGGGCTGTTCGGCACCTACAAGCGCTTCGCCGTGAGCCGGCTGTTCCTCCGCTTCGCCAAGGACCGGGCTGCGTTCGACACGGCCATCGCGAAGATCGCCGGGCTCGACTTCGAGCACGTGGTTCCCTCTCACGGAGAGGCGATGCTGAACGAGGGCAAGCCCCGGCTGCTCGCCGCGTTCCGAGAGCGGGGGTTGATCAAATAGGGCGGACATCAGTCGGCCACGCCCCACAGGCTGACCGTTCCATCTCCGTGCCCCCAGGCGATGCACCGGCCGTCGGGGGAGATGACGGCGTCGCTCGTCTGCATGTCGTCACCGTCACCGTCACCGAACAGCTCCTCCCCTGTGTCGAACCGGTGGACGGAGAAGCCAGAGCCATCTCCCGAGGCGACGAGCAGCGCTCCGTCCGGACTGAAGTCGAGGTTGCAGGCGTAGCCGCCAACCCCGGTCAGCGTCCGCACGACACGACGCGCATGCGCATCCACCACCGTGACCTCGTCCGAGTTTCCGCCAATGACCAGGAGCGGCTGCGTGGGATGGAAGGCGACGCTCCAGGCGATGGGCCACTTCAGGGACAGACGCCACGGTTTGTCCTGTGTGCGCAAATCCCAGAGCCAGAGGCACTCACCTCCCCTTTCATGGGAAGTGCCCACCACCGCCACGAAGCGACCGTCGGGGGAGACGGCGCAGTCCTTCAGGGTGATGTCGGCCTCCATGGCCGCCAGTTCGCGCACCGGTCGCCACGACCGCACATCCCACAGCAGCGCTTCGCCGCCTTCGAACAACACCGCCAGGGTGCCAACCTTGGATGCCCCCAGTCCGATGACGGTGTGGGGCATGGTGGCCTCGTGCTGGAGCGTGCCGTCCTGCGTGGACAGGGCCACAAGCCGGGGCCGCCAGGGCGTGGCGGCCGCGCCCACCGGAGGACCCGCGCCCACGATGAGCTGCCCGACGGACAGGACGTCCACCCTGAACTCGAGGGTCAGGTCCACCGAGCACACAGGCGAGTCCGAGGCCGCACCCTGTGCCCACCAGCGCAGGGGCGACCCCAACCAGCCCTTCACGACGAGCACGGTGCCGGAGGGGTCGAAGGCGAGCTGGTGCCTGGAGCAATGGACGTCGAGCGCGGGACCCAGTCGTCGTACGGGCTTCAAGAGCGTGGCGTTGGCAGGGGTGAGGACGGCCAGGGAGGAAGTCATTTACGAACTCCAGGCGAGAAGGCTTCTGCTCTTTCGACCTCCCCCCGGACCGACGCGGCGGCCGGGACCTGACCCACGTCGTTTCCCGGCCCGCCGCGACGCATGGCGCCACTCCTAGAAATCGGGAATGGCAGGGGCGGGACAACATCCCATCGAGCAGGTTTCCATTGGCAGGCAGGCGCCGGGGACCGCGAGGAACGGTCCTCCACCGCCTGACTTCGACGCACCGCACCGTCTCCGCGCTGGGCCCCAGGAAACATTTCACCCCGCATGTAGGATGGCACCCCACTTCGCGAGAATCCCGGCGGCCATTTCTCACAAAGTGATGCGGGGTCGGAAACTCTCCGCTGGCATTTCGGAGAATAGGGAAAAGCTGGCGCCGAACCTGGCGCCGTTCCTTCGAAATCGAGCCCGCCATGTCCACGCCCATCGGCTACCGCCCGCCTCCGCCTCCCCCGCCGCGGCCCGTCGCGCCTCCGCCCGTCGCGCCGAACCTGGCGAAGAACGGTCAGAAGCCCGCCACGGCACCGGCCGGCTCGCGCGTGGACACGTCGGCGACGGCGCAGGGTTCCGTGCAGTCGAACTCGCGCAATGTGCTGAACGGCCAGTCGAGCTTCGAGGCTGGCGGCGCGCGCTCCGAGGTCAACGGCACCGGCCCGGGCGGCATCAACACCAACGCCTACGTGCAGGGCCCGACGTTCAGCGCGGATGCCTCCGTGGACGCCGACATCGGCCTGTCCGGCATCGACGTGAACGTGCAGGTGGACGTGTCCGCCAACCTGCTGGAAGCGGGCGCCAGCGCCACCAAGACGGTGGAGTTCGAGATCGCCGGTGAGCAGTACTCCGTCGAACTGGACCTCTCCGCGCTGGGCAAGATTGGCGCCGAGGGCAGCATCGACCTGGACCTGCACGTCGGCACCGACGGCGACGTGTCCATCAGCGCCGCGGCGTCCGGCTTCGCGGGCGCGCAGGCCAGCCTCACGGGCGCCATCGAGTTGAAGCACGAGGGTGACACCCTGGCCTCCGCCAGCATCACCGCCAGCGCCAGCGCTGGCGTGAGCGGCGACGCCCACGCGGACATCGGCCTGAACGGCGGCAACCTGGAGTTCGACGTCGGCGTGGAGGCCACGGCCGGCCTGGGCCTGGGCGTCGAGGTGGAAGGCTCCGTCAACCCCGGCAACATCCTCAAGGCGGTCGGCGAGACGGCCGCCGCGGCCGGTGGCGAGATCCTGGAGAACGTGGCCGAGGGCGCCATCAACGCGGGCGGCGCGGTGCTGGACGCGGCCGGCGATGTGTTCTCCGGCGCGGTGGATGCCGCGGGCGACCTCATCGAAGGCGCTGGCGACGTGATTGGCGGGATCGGCGGCGCGGTGGGTGGACTGTTCGACTGATGTCCCCCGGGAGACTGCCCGGCCCTTCCGGGGCTAGGCTATCCTCTTGAGCCATGGCCGTCTCCAAACAGGCAACCTCCGCGGCACGTCTGATGAAGCAGGGCCTCCTCAAGGATGCCGCGCTCGAATTCGAGCGCGCCCTCAAGCAGGACCCGAAGGACGCCGCCGCGATGCTCGGGCTCGCACGTCTGCGCCTCGCGCAGCATGACGAGCCCGCCGCGCGCGCCATGCTCCAGCGGCTCGTGGAGCAGCACCCCAGCCACCCCGAAGCGCTCAGCCACCTGGCCCGGCTCGATGCCGAAAAGGGTGATGCCCGGCAGCTCGCGGTGCTGGAGGCGCTCGCGGCCCAGCCGAAGGCGGGCTTCTTCGAGGTCGTCAACCACGGTCGGGGGCTGCTCGCCCATCACCAGTACCCCGCCGCGATCCCGGTGCTGGAGAAGGCGCTCGCCCTGCAACCGGGCAATCCCCAGACGCTGACGTACCTGGGCATGGCGCTCCAGGGCGACAAGCAACTGGACCGCGCGCTGCGGCGCTACCAGGAGGCCGCGGAGGCCAGCCGCACGGAGCACCTGCCGCTGCTGCTCGCCGCGCGCGTGCAGGTCCTCCAGGGGCACGTGGGCGCCGCGCTGACGACGCTGCAACAGGCCATCCTGCGCAGCCCCCGCGAGCCGTCCCTCATCCGCGAGTTCGCCTCGCTGTGCTTCTTCGCGGGCGCGCCCGAGCCGGCCATCAAGGCCGCCATCGACCTGCGCATGCAGCAGCCCGACAACGCGGACGCCATCTACCTGCACGGGCTTGCGTCCTTCGTGGCCGGCAAGAACGAGGACGCGGATCGCATCCTGCGCGAAGCGCTCGCCAAGGTGCCGGACAACGCCGCCGTGCGCATCGCGCTGGCCAAGGTCCGCCGCCGGCTGGGCGACGACACGGAAGCGCAGACGCTGCTGGAGGCCGCCATCGCCGTCGATCCGTCCGAAGTGGGCGCGGCCAACGACCTCGCGGTGCTGCACCTGTCCCGCCCCGGCGGAGCCACCGCCGCGCGCGCCGTGCTGACCCAGGCGCTGAAGACGCACCCGGACGATGTCGGCGTGCACCTCAACTTGGCCCTGGCCCTGGCGGACACCGACAAGGCCCAGGCCCGGACGCACGCGACGAAGGCCCAGGCCAGCACCGACAAGCACATCCGCGAACAGGCGGACCGGCTCATCGCCGCGCTGGGCGCGAAGTAGTCCCCCTGGCACTCAGGGCCGCTGGCCTCCGGGCGGCCCTGCGCTAGGGTGCGCCGCCATGGCGACTGGCCGGTACTGGTTGATCAAGAGCGAGCCCTCCGTCTACGCGTACGCACGGCTGGAAGCGGACGGACGGACGGAGTGGACGGGCGTGCGCAACTTCGAGGCGCGCAACAACCTGCGGGCCATGAAGCCCGGGGACCTGTGCCTCTACTACCACTCCAACGAGGACAAGGCCGTCGTGGGCGTGGCGCGCGTGCTCACGAAGCCGGGCCCCGACCCCACCGCGCCCGGTGAGGACTGGGCCTCCGTGGACGTGGGCCCCGTGGTCGCCTTCACTGCCCCCGTGACGCTCGCCACCATCAAGGCCACGCCCGCGCTCAAGGACTTCCCGCTGCTCACCCGCAGCCGCCTGAGCGTGACGCCCACCCCCGTGGAGCACTTCGAGCTCGTCCTGGAGATGGGCCGCACGAAGCTGCCCAAGGCCCCCGCGTCCAAGCCGAAGGCGAAAGCGAAGTCCGGGGCCCGCCCATGAGCGCCGCGCGGGAAGTCCGAGCCGACTTCGACCGCGCGTCCATCGTGATGTACCAGGCCTATCCGGACGCCATCGCGGACGTGGCCGTGAAGCAGCAGAAGTTCGGTCCGCCCTTCTCCGTGGGGCGGATGACGTGGATCAAACCCAGCTTCCTGTGGCTCATGCACCGCTCCAACTGGGGCCGCAAGAGCGGGCAGGAGCGCACGCTGGCGGTGCGCATCAAGCGCTCCGGCTGGGAAGAGGCCCTGGGCGCTGGCGTCCTCACCGCCTACGAACCGAAGGCGCACGGCACCCAGGAAGCGTGGCGCAAGGCCTTCGAATCCGCGCCCGTCCACATCCAGTGGGACCCCGAGCGCACCCTGCGCGGCGCGGGCCTGCCCCACGACAGCATCCAGGTGGGCTTGAGCCGCGCCGTCATCCAGCGCTTCGTGGACGACTGGACCGTCTCCATCACGGACCTGACGCCGCTCACGCAGAAGCTGCGCAAGCACCTGGACGACGGGCGCGCGGACCAGGCCACCCGCCTGCTCCCGAAGGAGTCCGTCTACCCGGTACCGCCGGAGCTCGCCCGCCGGCTCGGGATGTAACCGGATGACCGTTCCCTGACGCGAGTTGTTATGTTCTCGCGATGGCGGACACCCCGGACCTGGACACCCTGCGGACAGCCCTCGAACGCGTCGACGACGACATCCTCGACGCGCTCCAGCGGCGCATGGCCCTGGCGGATGACGTGGCGCGCGCCAAGCTGGTGACGGCCTGGCCCTTTCGAGACCCGCAACGCGAGGACCTGCTCCTGCGCAAGCTGCGCGGCCGGGCCGCCGAGCGCGGGTTGGATCCGCATGAGGTGGAGCGCCTCTACCGCGTCATCCTGGACATGTCCGTCGCGCGGCAGCAGGCGCTCGTCACGCGGCTGGACACCACGCCCCTGCGCGTGGGGTATCTGGGCGTCGAGGGCTCCTACAGCCACCTGGCCGCACGCCAGCGCTACGGCCACCGTCCGGGCGGCGTGCTCCTCACCGGCTTCGACTCCGCGCGGCAGGCGGTGGAGGCCCTGAAGAAGGGCGACCAGGACCTGCTCCTGATGCCCATCGAGAACACCACCGCCGGCACCATCAACGAGACCTACGACGTGCTCGCCGCGGGCGATGGCGTCATCACGGGCGAGCTGGTGAGCCAGGTGGATCACCGGCTCCTGGGCGTGAAGGGCGCGAAGCTGGAGGACCTGCGCGAGGTGCTGTCGCATCCGCAGGCCCTGGCCCAGTGCGAGGACTACCTGCGCACGCACGTGCCGTGGGCCCGCGCCGTGCTGGGACCGGACACCGCCGTCGCCGCGCGCACGGTGGCGGACCGCAACGACGTCACGGTGGCCGCCATCGCCAGTGAGTCCGCGGCCAGTCGCTTCGGTCTCGTGGTGCTCGCCAGCGACCTTCAACCCGGCGCCGACTTCACGCGCTTCGTGGAGGTGGGGCGCGAACCCACGCCGCTCGCGCCAGATGTGCCCTGCAAGACGTCGCTGCTGGTGGTGCTGGAACACCGCCCGGGCGCGCTGGGCCAGGTGCTGCAACGGCTCACGCAGCGCGGGGTGAACCTCACCAAGCTGGAGTCGCGCCCCATCCCCGGCGCGCCGTGGCAGTACCGCTTCTACCTGGACGTGGAGGGCCACGCCGCGTCCGCGTCGGTGACTGCGGCGCTGGAGGACTTGCGTTCGCTCACATCGTCGCTGCGCGTGCTGGGCACGTATCCGCGCGCGGAGCCCATCGATGGATGACGCCGCCCCCCGCCGCATCGCCTTCCAGGGTGAGCGCGGCGCGTACGGCGACGAGGCCACGCGGGCCTTCTTCGGCCCCACGGTGGCGTTGGTCCCCTGCCCTTCCTTCCGCGCCGTGCTCGAAGCCGTCGCCGAAGGCCGGGTGGACGGCGGCGTCCTGCCCCTGGAGAGCGCGCTCGCGGGCCCGGTGGCGGAGGTGGTGGACCTGCTGCTGGAGTTCACCCCGCGCCTGTCCGGAGAGATGCGCCTGCGCGTGCGCCACTGTCTGCTCGCGCCGCCAGGGCGTTCGCTCGCGAGCCTCACCCGCGCGCTGTCCCATCCCCAGGCGCTGGCGCAGTGCTCGGGCTGGCTGCGCAAACACCACCTGCAACCGGTGCCGGAGGTGAACACCGCGGTCGCCGCGCGGCGCGTGGGCGAGGAGGCTCCCGCGGGTACGGCGGCCATCGCCAGTCGGGCGGCGGCGGACCTCTACGGCCTGGCGGTCCTCGCCGAAGGCATCGAGGACTCACCGGACAACGCCACCCGCTTCCTCGCGGTGGGCCCGGCCATCCCGCCCCACCTGGGCTCCCGATGGAAGACGTCCGTGGTGCTCACCGTGAACGACGGGCCCGGCGCGCTCGCGGGTGTGCTGGGGGCCTTCGCCGCGCGAGGGGTGAACGTCGCGCGGCTGGAGTCCCGCCCCGGCGGCGTCCGCGCCTGGGACTACCGCTGGTGCCTGGACGTGGACGGCCGCGAGGATGCGGCGTCCGTGCGGGCCGCGTTGGAGGAGGCCCGGAGCGCTTGCACGTCGCTCCAGGTCCTCGGCAGCTACGCGCTCAGCGACTGACCTGCGCGCTGGCCTTGGAGGCCGTCCCGTCGCCGTTCTTCACGGCTTCCGTGTACGCGCCGCGCACGATGTTCGTGTAGCGCTGGAGCGCGCCCAACTGCTCCAGGCGCAGCGCCTGCGGACCGTCGCACAGGGCGATCTCCGGGTGCGGGTGGAAGTCCACCAGCACCATGGACGCGCCCGCGATGAGGCCCTGGCCAATGGCGTGGAAGATGTCCGGCAGCCCGTCCGGCGGGGCCTCCGCGCGCCCGATGGCGTGCGAAGGATCCACGCACACCGGCATGCGCGTCAGCCGGCGCACGACGGGCACGTGCGCGAAATCCACCATGTTGCGGTGCGGGTCGCCCAGGTGCGTCTTCACGCCGCGCAGGCAGAAGACGATCTTCGGGTTGCCCTCGCTCGCCACGTACTCGCACGCGTTGAGGGACTCCTCCAGCGTGATGCCCATGCCGCGCTTGAAGAGCACCGGGAACGCGCGCTGCTGGCCAATGCTCTTGAGCAGCTCGAAGTTCTGCGCGTTGCGCGTGCCCACCTGGAGCATCACGCCCGTGGGATTTCCCGCCTGCTTGAGCGCGTCGTTGATCTCATCGATGTGGCGCGGGTTCGTCACCTCCATCGCGACCACCTTGATGCCGTGCTTGCCCGCGGACTCGAACACCCACGGCAGGCACTTGGCGCCCAGGCCCTGGAACTCGTAGGGGTTCGTGCGCGGCTTGTACGCCCCCATGCGCGTCGTCTGGATGCCGCAGCGCGCGAGCGCCGCCATCATCGAGTCCACGCTCTCCAGCGAATCCACCGCGCACAGGCCCGCGAAGATGTTCACGGAGCTGTCATCGAAGGACACGCCGTTGTACTCGAAGCCCGCCGTGGTGCGCTGGCCGCCGTGCCGGCCGATGATCCGGTACTTCTGCGACACGCGCACCACCTGGCGCACGCCGGGAAGCTGCTGGAACGGCTCCAACGGCACCTGCGCGGTGGAGCCCAGCAGGTACAGCTCCGTGATGGTGGACTCGGCGCCCTGGACCACGTGCGCGCGGGGCGTGACGCCCTCGTACTGCGAAGCCAGATGGAGGACGGCATTCACGACGGATTCCGGGGAATCCGGCTCGAGCATCACGATCATGCGAAGGGTTCTCCTGAAGAAGGGCGTCCAGTCGGCATTCAACACCCACGGCGCGCCCTTTCCCTCCGCTTTTATGGAAAATTGAAACGGGACGGCTCAGGAGGAAGCGGGGCGCAGGCGGGTCGCAAGCTGGGCGTAGTGCTCCTGCTGGGTAGGGTCACCCAGGTGCTCCCACACGTCCGCCAGGGCCTTGGCGGCCTCGACGTAGGCGGGGGACAGCTCCAGCGCCAGTTCGAAGACCTGCCGGGCCAGCCGGTAGCGGGCCTTGTCCGGGCGCCGTCCCTGGGTCAGGAGCGCGTTACCCAGGTGGTAGACCTCCACGGCGGCGGCCTCGCGGTAGCCGGGGGTGGGGTTGAGCTGCACGGCGCGCTCCATCAGGAGGGCGGCGGCTTCCGGCTCGCCCAACTCCAGTTGGCAGAGGGCGGCCTCGCGCAGGGGGTCGGCGGCGGTGGGCTCCAGTTCGACGGCGCGCTGGAAGCCCTTCAGGGCCTCCGCGGTCCGGCCCAACTGCTTGAGCGCGGACGCCTTGGCGGTGAGCGCGGGAAAGTGACGTGGATCCACGGCGAGGACCTGATCGAACGACTGGACCGCGGCCTCGTGGTTGCCGGACATGGAACGGTGGACGCCCTCGTTGAACGCCGCGAACAACAACGACCTGGACATCGTTCCCCCAGGGAACAGGGTTGCGAGGGCCCCGCATCCGCACGCGGCCCGAAAGCGCTAGCCTGTCACCGGGGAACACCGCTCCGCAAAGCCGCGCCCCTGCCCCGGCTGATGGCATCCATCGCGTTGCGCTGATGACGCGCGCGCCCCTCGTGGGTACGACGGGTTGCGGCGTCGGCGATTCGCCACTGTCCGGAACCGGTATTCCTGCGTTACGCCGCTGGATTCCAGGCGGCGGATTGTTCCCCTGGGAGGGCCCCATGCTCGTGTTCGAGATCGTCATCGCGCTGCTGCTCGGAGGCGCGCTGCTCGCGGCGCTGTCCCGGCGGATTGGCACGCCCTACCCGGCGCTGGTCGCGTTCGCGGGGGCGGTGCTGGCGCTCGTGCCAGGGACGCCGGAGCTGGTGTTGGATCCGGAGCTGGCGCTCACGCTCTTCGTCGCGCCGGTGCTGCTGGACGCGGCCTTCGACGCCTCGCCCCGGGACCTGCGGGCGAACTGGCGGCCGGTGGTGGGGCTGGCGCTGGGCGCGGTGGTGCTCACGGTCATCGCGGTGGCGGTCGCGGTCCACTGGCTCGTGCCGGACATGCCCTGGGCGGCGGCCATCGCGCTGGGCGCCATCGTCGCGCCCCCGGACGCGGCGGCGGCCACTGCGGTGTTGAAGCAACTGCGGCCTCCGCACCGACTGCTCGTCATCCTCGAAGGCGAGAGCCTCTTCAACGACGCCAGCGCCCTGCTCATCTACCGGCTCGCGCTGGGGGCCGTGGCGGCGGGGGGCATCCTGGGCTGGAGCGCGCTGCCCATGCTGCTCATCGTCACGGTGGGCAGCGTGGTGCTGGGGTACGTGCTCGCCAGGGTCACCCTCGCCGTGAACCGGTTCATCGAGGACGTGTCCACGGCGGTCATCGTGCAGTTCGGTAGCACGTTCGCGGTGTGGATCCTCGCCGAGCGGCTGCACCTGTCCGGCATCCTCACGACGGTCGTCTACGCGATGACGGCCTCGCGGATCGCGGCCCTGGTGACGCCCGCTCGGATCCGCATCCCGGCGTACGCGGTGTGGGAGGTGGCGGTGTTCGTGTTGAACGTGCTCGCCTTCATCCTCGTGGGCTTCCAGCTCAAGTCCATCGTCGCGCGGCTCGACCGGCCCACGTGGCTGGAGTACGCGGGCATCGCGGCGGTGGTGACCGGGGTGGCCATCCTCGCGCGCATCGTCTGGGTGATGGGCGTGGCGGCGCTTGGCCGCTGGCGCGAGCGCCGGACCTCCGCCAAGACCCCGGGCAGCGCCCACGCGGTCGCGCTGTCACCGCGCGCGGCCATGCTGGTGGGCTGGTGCGGAATGCGCGGCATCGTGACGCTCGCGGCGGCCCTGGCCCTGCCGACCGGTGGCGAGGCAAGCCCCCCGTTCCCCTACCGGGACCTCATCCTCTTCACGTCCTTCGCGGTGGTGCTGGGCACGCTCGTCCTCCAGGGCATGACGCTGCGGCCCCTGATGACGCGCCTGAAGCTGGACGACGACGGCGCGGTCGACCACGAGGTGAGGCTCGCCCGGGTGCAGACCCTGCGCGCGGCGCTGGATGCGACCGACGCCTCTCCGGGCACGGAGATGGCGGCCCTCGTGCGGCGGCGGTACGAGCTCCAGCTCCAGCGGGCGAAGCAGTTGCTGGAAGGGCGCGCGGAAGCACCCGCCGAAGCCCGTCCGGGCGGGGCAGCGGCCCCCTGGGGACCACCCTCCGCCGACGCGGACATGGTGCGCACCGCGATGGCGGCCGAGCGGCGGCGGCTGCTGGAGCTGCGCGCGAACGGGACCATCGGGGATGCCGCGTTCCAGCAGGTGGAGCAGGAGCTGGACTGGGCGGAGCTCGACCTCCAGCAGATCCTGCGCGCGGAAGCCGCCGAGCACTGACCGTCGGACGACGTGTCACCCCCGGGCTTCTTCCTCCATGGCCGCGACGAAGCCGGTCGTGAAATCCGGGTAGCGGGGCGTCCAGCCCAGGGCCTCCAGCTTCGCGCCGCTGATGGCCCGGTCCCCGCGCAGGGATTCATGGAGCGACTCGAAGGGGACGCGGGGCGGCATGGGGAGGGACAGGTGCTGGCAGAGCCAGGTGGCCGTCTCCTCCTGGGTCGCGGGGCGCCGGTCCGCCACGCAATACATGTCCCCAGGAGCACCGCGTTCGAGCACCACCCGAACGGCCTCCACCAGGTCATCCACATGGACGCGGGACAGCCGACCGCCACCGGACTCGGGAATGCGCAGCGTGCCCGCCTTCAGCCGTCCTGAGGTCCCACGGCCAGGGCCGTAGATGCCCGCGATGCGCATCACGCTCGCGCCCAGGGGAAGGAAGCACGCCTCCGCCTCCAGCCGGGCTCGCGCGACGGAGGACGTCATGTCCACGGGCGTCGTCTCATCCACGTGTCCGCGCGCGGAGCCATACACGCCCGTGGACGACAGGTAGACGAGCCGGGAAGGCCGGGCCCGGGACAGCACGTCCGCGAAGTGCGCATCCAGCCCGGCTTCGGGAGGGACCGAGTCCACGACGTGGGCCCCCTCGACCCGCGCCAGGGCATCTTCGAGCGATAGCACCCGCACGCCCGCGCCTTCCAGCACCGCGCGGCGCGACGCATCCCGCGTGGTCGCGAGGACCTCACGGCCACAGCGCGCCTCCACCCGCGCGAACCGCGTGAGCGTGTAGCCACAGCCGAGCAGGATGAGCGGAGCCGTCATACCCTCCGCGATATCGGCCAACCCCCGTCCCACGCAAGAGGGGCCCCGCCACGCAACCCGTCGTCGCGGATCCAGCCCAAGCTCCAGGGGCGCAAGGCAGCCCCCGCAAACGGAACGGCCCTCCTTCCATCCGCTGGAAGAAGGGCCGTCGTTCACGCATTCCCGCCCGAGGACACGGGCAGGAGCGGCGCTAGAACTCGGCGCTCGCGCGAGGATCGATGATGCCGCACTCCTTGATCTTGTAGAGCAGCGCCTTGTAGCTGATGCGCAGCTTGCCGGCGGCGCGGCGCTTGTTCCACGCGGTGCGCTGGAGCATGGCCAGTATCGCTTCACGCTCCGCGAGCATCGCGGCGCGCTTGCCAATGTCCTTGAGCGACAGCTCCCCGGCCGGAGGCGGCGGAGGCGGCGGCTGGGGCGCGTCGAACGGATTGGCGTAGCGCTGGGGCGCCACGGCATTGAACGGCGAAGCGTCCGACACCAGGGCCACCGGAGGAGGCGTCACCGTGCCGCGCGCGGGCATCTCCAGCACCTGCACGCCCGAGCCATTCGAGGACGCCATCTGGGACGGAGGGGCCGCGAAGACACGGGCCGGCTCGTCGTAGTGACGCGAATGCGAAGGCGGAGGGCTGAAATCGTCACCCGCGAAGGACGTGGGCAGCGACGGAGCGCTCGCCGGGGTCCGGCCACCCCCTCGAATCTCGTCCAGCACCAGCGTCGGATCCTTCAGCACGCACAGGCGGCGAACCATGTTCTCCAGCTCGCGCACGTTGCCCGGCCACTCGTAGTCCGTGAAGGCGTGGAGCACTTCCGTGGGCAGCTCGGAGACGCCCGCCATGAAGCCCTTGCCGTACTTCTTCAGGAAGTGGTCGGTGAGCGGCACCACGTCCTCGCGGCGCTCGCGGAGGGGCGGCAGGCGGATGGCCACGACGTTGAGGCGGTAGTACAGGTCCTCGCGGAAGTTGCCGAGCGCGATCTCCTTCTCCAGGTCGCGGTTGGTCGCCACCACCACGCGGCTGTCCACGCGAACGCTCTTCTTGCCACCGACGCGGAAGAACTCCTCGTCCTGCAGCACCTGGAGCAGCTTCGCCTGGAGGCGGATGGCCATCTCGCCAATCTCGTCCAGGAAGATGGTGCCCTGGTCCGCCAGTTCGAACTTGCCCGGCTTCTCCGCCGTGGCGCCCGTGAAGGCACCGCGCTCGTGGCCGAACAGCTCGCTCTCCAGCAACTCACCCGGCAGCGCCGCGCAGTTCACCTTGATGAAGGGGCGACCATGGCGCTGGCTGCGCGCGTGGATCTCACGGGCGATCACTTCCTTGCCCGTGCCGGACTCACCGAGCAGCAGCACCGGCACGTCCGTGTCCGCGATGCGCTCCACCAGCGCGCGGGCCCGGCGCATGGCCGGCGACGTGGAGATGAGCACGCGAGCCTCCGCCGCGGCCTCCGCCGACGTCAGCATCACGCGGGGCGCGGGAGGCACCGGCGCCGAAATCTGGCGCTCCGGCACGCGGGTCCCCAGGGCACGCGCGAGCACGTCCTGCAGCTCGTCGTTGCCGAAGGGCTTCGCCAGATAGTCGGACGCGCCCATCTTCAGCGCCCGCACCGCGTCGTCCGCGCCGGACAGCGCGCTCAGCACGATGACCGGGGCATTGCCGCCGTTGCCCCGGTAGCGGCGCAGAACCTCCAGGCCGCTCATCTCCGGCATCACCACGTCCAGCAGCACCGCGTCGAACGAGCCACCGGAGAGCATCTCCAGCGCCTGGGAACCGCCCGACGCACACCGCACCTGGTAACCCGAGCTGCCCAACAGCTCGGACAGGAACGTGCGCACCGACTCTTCGTCATCCACCACCAGCACCGCGATCCGATCCATCCCCACGCCTCCGCTCGCCCTGTGCATCAAATCCTCAGTGAACTTCATCAGACCGACAACAGCCGGGCCGGACCGGCCGCCCGCCGAATCTCACGTGTACGCCTCAAGGTCAGCAGTGCCGCGCTCAGCAACTGGGTGGGAGCCCCCACCGTGTCCGGGAAGCTGACCGCCCCCAGATCCAGCGCCGTGCGCACCACGCGACCCTCCATCTGGAACCGTGCCGCCTCGAACCGGGCCTCCACCCGCGCCAGCACCTCTGGCACCGACTCCGCGGGCGTGCCCGGCAGCAGCATCGCGAACTCACTGTCCCCCACCCTCGCCACCGCGTCCGCCTCACGCACCGTCTGCCCCAGCACCACCGCGCTGTAGACGAGCAGCCGCTCCGCCATGGACCTGCCGTGCTCCTTGCGAAGCGCGCTCCAGCCACTCACCTCCGCCGCCACCACGGAGAAGGTGCCCCCGTAGCGCTCCGTCCTCCGGGCCTCCAGGCCGATGAGCGCCAGCAGGAAGGGCCGGTTGTAGAGGCCCGTCACCGGATCATGCAGCGCCAGCGCCGTGCCGGCCTCTTCACCGGCCGCCGCGCGCTCCACCGACTGCTTGAGCCGCATCTGCGCGTGCAGCTTCATGGACAGCTCCGCGCCATCCACCGTGCGCGGCACCACGTCCACGCACTGCCCCTTCTCCACGCAGAAGCGCCAGGCATCCCGGTCGTGCGAATCCACCAGGTACAGCATCGGCACCGTGCCCTTGCTCACCTGCCGCAGGCGCCGCGCCGTCTGCACCGCCGAGTAGTCCGGCGGCTGGGCGGCGAGCAACACCGCGTCCGGGCGGATCACTTCGAAGAGCGGCACCGCCGCGTCGAAACGCGTGAGCGGAACCACGCGAAAGCCCGCCTCGCCCAGGAGCGCCCGGGTGCGCTCCAGGTCCTCCGCCCGAGGCTCCACCAGCAACACCGTAGGAGGCTGCCCCGACTTTCCTGTCCGCTTGCGCTTCAGACCCACCGCCGTGCCCTCCCTTCCTGGAATTTCTGCCCCACCGCCCCTCCCGACCGCCCAGATTTACAGCCTCGTCACTTTTGCGCCCTTCGTATCCCCCCGGATTTCTTGGAGAAGGGCACTTTGTTACCCATCCTGGCCCACGGTTTTAGCAATGGGTGTGCCATTCATCACCTCACGGAGGCGCGCTTCGAGGACCTCTGGATCCACGCGGTATTTGAAGGCGGGGACGCCTTCAATCAGGACCACGGGGATGTCGTAACGCCAGGTCTCGAAGAGCTCCGGGCTCTGGAGGATGTCGGTGACGTAGAGCTCGAAGGGCAGTCGGGCCTGCACCTCCTCCACCACGGCACGGGCCTTCTCACAGAGGGAACACCGGGGTTTCGAGTAGATATCGACGCGCATGCGTTGCAGGATGGGCGTTCGATGCGCGGCGTGTCTGGTGATTTTTCGACGATGCCCCTCAAGGACCTGGTCGTCCACCTCGGGAATCGCCGGTCCACCGGCACCCTGAACGTGGAGCGGGGAGACGTGCGCAAGCAGTTGCTGCTGCGCGACGGACACGTCATCACCGCCAGCTCCAACCAGCCGCGCGAATACTTCGGTCAGTTCCTCATCAACATGGGGCACCTGACCGAGGACCAGTTGGAGCGAGCGTTCGCCACCCAGGCGGAGACGCACATCCTCTTGGGGAAGATCCTGATCATGACGGGCTCGGTGACGGAAGCCACCGTGCGCACCACGCTCTCCCACAAGTTCCGGGAGATGCTGCTGGATGCCTTCACCTGGGAAGAAGGCGGCTTCGACTTCCGGGCCACGGACGTCGCCCCGGAGCTGGAGGGCCTGGACGTCAGCGTGGACCTGCTGGACGTGCACCGCGAGGGCGAGTTCCGTGAGACGGCGTGGCAGGCCATCCGCGCGGTGTTCCCCTCCGGCGGGGTGCGGCTGGAGGTGGACGAGCGGAAGCTCGCGGACCGCAAGGCCGGCAGCATGGACGACCGCATCGTCCAGCTCGCGCGCGAGGGGCTGAGCATCGACGGCATCGCGCTGGCGCTGCACGCCACCGACTTCTTCCTCTACCAGCGCCTGTACGCGCTCTACCGGCAGGACGCGCTGAGGGTGTCGGACGAAGCGCCCCTGCCCGCCCCGGAGCGCGGCGCGCCCACCGTGGTGGTGGTGGAAGAGGATGACGACGACGAGAACGGGGGCGGCGTCATCGGCTCCGAGTCCTCGTCGGACGAGGTGCTCCAGGCCGCCCAGCTCTTCCTCGACGCGGGCAACCTGCGCGACGGCGAAGCGCTGGCCCGGAGGGCTCACGAAATCTCACCGTCCGAGCACACCCAGAAGCTCCTGCGCGACGCGGAGGCCCGGCTGCTCGCGGAGCTGCGCAAGGCGCTGATGGAGCCCTCGCGCGTGCCGACGCTGCGGGTGTCCGCGCCGCACCTGAAGACGCTGCCCCTGTCCTCCCCGGAGCGCTACCTGCTGTCGCGCATCGACGGGAAGCGCGACGTGGCGGCCATCGTGCACGTCTCGCCGTTGCAGGAGCTGGAGGCGCTGAAGTTCTTCCAGGGCTTCGTGGACACGGAGCTCGTGAAGCTCACCCTGCGTCCGCTGTCCTGATCAGTGCTTGCCGGCGGCGCCCGCCGGGGCCGTCACTTCCACGGGCGCGGGGATGCGCTCCAGGGCGAGCCGCAGGGCCTCGCGGCCCAGGTAGGAGCCGCGGATGCGCCACTTCGGATCATTGACGATGAGGGCGGCCACGGCCACGCGGGGATTGTCCTTGGGTGCGAAGCCGACGAACCACGAGTAGTCGCGGAAGGGCTCGCGGTCCGCGAGCGTGCCCGTCTTGCCCACGGCGTCCTTCACCTGGAAGCCGCGCTCGCGGAACACGGCGCGCGCGGTGCCATGGGTGACGGTCTCCTCCAGCATGCGCGTGAGGGCGTGCGCGGCGGTGGGCGTGAGCACGGGCTCCGGCTCCGGCAGGGGCATGAAGGGCTCCGGCTCCACCAGCACCGGATCCACCCAGCGGCCCTCGTTGGCGGCCACCGCGGCCAGCAGCGCGCCGTGCAGCGGCGACAGGTACACGTCCCCGAAGCCCGCGCCGGTGTTGGCCAGCGCGAAGCCGTCCTCCGGGATGTACGCCAGCGACACGTCCAGGGGCTGGGCGAAGGGGATCTCGCGGTTGAAGCGCATGCGCGCGGCCATCCGCTTGAGGGCGTCCGCGCTCAGGTGCTTGTTCGTCATCTTGGCGAAGATGACGTTGGCGCTCTTGCCCATGGCCAGCGCCAGCGAATAGCAGGCGCCGTCGCGGTCGGTGTCCGCAAGCTGCCGCTCGGAGAGGCTGCGCTTGCCGCCGTGGAAGCACGACTCGGTCTCCGGCGCCACGCCGGCCTCCAGGAGCGCGCTGCCGGTGACGATCTTGAAGATGCTCGCGGCGGGGAACACCGCGCGGATGGGCAGCCCGCGCAGTTCGGGCTTCGCCTCGGAATGCTCCGCCATCGCCAGGACGCGGCCCGTGGAGGGATCCAGCACCACCGCGGCGCCGTAGGGCACCTGGTAGTTCTGCATGATCTTCGTGAGTGACGCCTGGAGGCCGGGGTCGATGGTGAGCACCTGATCCGGCGCGCTCTTGCCCCCCTTCACGACGAGCTTGTTGCCTTCCAGCTTCGCGCGCGCCACCAGGTCCTGCGCCCGGGGCAGGCCCTGCATCTTGCCGAACGGAGGCGCCTTCTCCCGCGAGGGCACCGGCGACGGAGGAACCATGCCGGGCTCGAAGGACACGTCGCTCTTCGAGGACAGCGCCTCCGCCAGCGCGCGAGCATCCACCGGGCGCGTGTCCACGCCCTGCCCCGCCGGAGCCGCGGGCACGCCGGGCGTCACGTCCGCCGGGGTGGCCGCGAGGTGGGCACCGGCGGCCCCCGCGTCCGGAGCACCGGAGCCCTGCGCGAGGTTCGAGCCAGCGGCCTTCGCGTCCGGCGCACCAGCGTCTGGAGCCAGCCCGACCGCCGCCGTGGACGCCGCCGCGCGCTGCTCGGCCTCCACCTTCTCCACCAGGGCATGGGCGCCCACGGGGCCCGCGTCCGTCTCCAGCGCGTTGAGCGCGGCGGCCAGCGTCTGGGCATCCGAAGGGGCGACGGCCGCGGAGGGCACGACGCCAGCGTCCGGGGCCGAGGCGCCCAGCAGCATCGAGAGGGGAAACAGCGGCAGGGCGGCGAGGAAGCGGCGAATCGTCATGCTTCGGGGCTCTCCTTGGGGGGGCAGGGAGCAGGCCGCCGAATCGTAGCCGTTGAGGGCGCGCTGTCCACGGCTTGCTCCCTCGACTGCTTCGTTCGTCCGGGAGAAACCTGGGAAGGTGCCCGGAGGTCCAGTAGGGTCCTGTGCACCTTGGACGGACCTAAAGAGATGATGGTGATCTGGGCCGCGGAGCTGCGCCGGGCGGTGCGCAGTGGCCGCGCGCTCGTGCTGCTCGGGCTCTACAGCATGTTCTCCGCGCTGGTGCTGCTCGTCGTGGGCTTCGTGACCCGCGAGCTGCAAGGCCAGGTGAACGAGAAGCTCATGGAGGCCGGCGCAGACTCGGAGGCCACCGCCCGCGCCGCGGACGAGATGCAGCAGGGCGTGCTGGGCTTCCTCACCAGCAACGACACCGCGATGATGCAGGCGCTGTCGCAGGTGCCCATCGTCGTCCTCATCGTCTTCAAGATCACCCTCTTCTTCCTCCCCGCCTACATCGCGCTGATGGGCTTCGACCAGGTGAGCGGCGAGGTGGGCCCGCGCTCCATCCGCTACCTCACCGTGCGCGCGCGCCGCTCGTCGGTGCTGCTGGGCAAGTTCCTGTCCCAGGCCACGCTGCTGCTGGGGCTGGTGCTGGTCATCGACCTGGCCATCTTCGTCTACGCGCGCATCCTCAACCCGGACTTCGCCTTCGGGGTGCTGGCGACGAACCTCCTGAAGTTCTGGGGCGCGACCATCGTGTTCTCGCTGGCGTACGTGGCCCTCACCACCCTGTGCTCCAGCCTGTTCCGCAGCCCGGCCGTGAGCCTCGTCTTCAACTTCATCCTGCTGTTCGTCTTCTGGCTGATGGACTCCGTGGGACGCGCCGTGGCCGACACCAGCCCCGTGCGCTTCGTGCGCTACCTGTCCCCGTCGTACTACTCGGGCAACCTGCTGCACCCGCAGCTCGCCGAGTTCGCCGGCAGCGGTGGGGCCTACGCCGCCTTCGCGGCCATCTTCCTGGTGGGCGCCTACGGCGTCCTGCGCGCGAGGGACCTGTGAGCGACCTGGCCATTGAACTGTCGGGCGTGTCCAAGCACTTCGGACCCAAGGTCGCCGTCAACGCGGTGAGCCTCACGGTGCGCCAGGGCGACGTCTTCGGTCTCATCGGGCCCAACGGCGCCGGCAAGACGACCACGTTCTCCATGATGTGCGGCTACCTCTACCCGTCCGCAGGCTCCCTCAAGGTGATGGGCGTGTCGCCCACCACGCCCGGCGCCCTCAAGGGCCGCGTGGGCGCGCTGCCCCAGGACGCGGTGCTGCCGCCGGGCTGGGAGGTGGGCGCGCTGCTCATGTACTGGGCGCGGCTGTCGGACCTGCCCCAGCCGGAGCATGAAGCGCGCGGCGCCCTGGAAAAGGTGGGCCTGATGGAGGCCTGGAAGGTGCAGACCCAGGCCCTCAGCCACGGCATGGCCAAGCGGGCCGCCATGGCCCAGGCCCTCATGGGGCGCCCTCCCCTCGTGCTCCTGGATGAGCCCACCGCTGGCCTGGATCCGCGCATCGCCGCCCAGGTGCGTCAGGTCATCAAGGACATGAAGGGCACGCAGACCGTCGTCGTCTCCAGCCACAACCTCCAGGAGCTGGAGGAGCTGTGCGACGCGGCCGCCATCCTCGACAAGGGCTCGCTCGCGCAGGCCGGCACCATGTCCGAGCTCACCGGCCAGGGCGCCGAGTTCCGCGTCCAGATTGCCCGGGGCGACGTCATCATCCCGGAGATCACCTCCCTGCCCGGCGTCATCGGCGCGCGCATGGAAGGCACCGACGTGCTGTGCGTGCGCTTCGACGGCCAGGCCCACAAGGCCGAGGAGGTCATCAGCCGCACCGTGGGCCACCTCATCCAGCACCAGACGTTGATCCTCGGCGTTAGCCGGGGCCGCCGCCTGGAGGACCGCGTCCTCCAACTGCTGTAGGCCCGCGCCCCACGGACGCTCACCCCGCCTTGCGCACCCAGCCCACATAGTGGGTGCCCCGCCGCTCCAGGCGGACGAGTTCGTTGCCGGTCGCCTCGCACCACGCGGGCAGGTCCGCCTCCAGCCCCCGGTCGGTGGACACCAGCTCCACCAGCGTCCCGGGCGCAAGGCGCCGCATCGCCTTCGCGATTTCGAGGATGGGCACCGGGCAGAAGGCCCCGGAGGTATCCACGCGCACACCTGCTTCCATGGGCTCGCATCCTGTCATGGGCGCCGAACGCACGCGGGCTCGTGATGAGAGGGAATTTTGATCCACCCCGCGTCGTTGTCCGCCCCTTCGGGAGCTTCCGGATGTGGCGGACGCAGGCGGTCATCGCGGCTTGCGTGTCTGGAATTCCCTCTGTTAAGTACGCCGCCCTTTCCCTACCCAGACACCCGCTTGGGCCCTTCGGAGTCGGACCTATGGCGCAGGAGCATTCCCAACCCATGAAGCCCAATGTCATCGTGGCCCTGTTGGTGGGCCTGGTGCTCGGGTTCGTTGGCGGCCGTGCCGCCAGCGGCTCGAAAGCCACCCCCACCCCCGGCAGCACGCCCACCGTCGCGCAGGCGGCCAAGCCCGGCGCGCGCCAGGTGGACCCCACCGTCTTCAAGGTGCCCATCGACGGCGCCCCGGTGAAGGGCAGCGTCAACGCGCTCGTCACCATCGTGGAGTTCTCCGACTACGAGTGCCCGTTCTGCAGCCGCGCGCACAACACCGTCGTGCAGCTCCAGAAGGACTACGGCAGCAAGCTGCGCGTGGTGATGCGCCAGAACCCGCTGTCCTTCCACGCGCACGCCAAGCCCGCGGCCCTCGCCGCGCTCGCGGCCGGTGAGCAGGGCAAGTACTGGGACATGCACGACCTGCTCTTCGCCAACCAGAAGAAGCTGGATGGGGAGAGCCTGGAGAAGTACGCCCGGGAGATCGGCCTGGACGTCGCGAAGTGGAAGGAGGACATGACCGCGTCCCGTCTGTCCGACGTCATCGCCAAGGAGCAGGCCCTGGCCTCGCAGTTGGGCGCCAACGGCACGCCGGCCTTCTTCATCAACGGCCGCTTCCTGTCGGGCGCGCAGCCCATCGACAACTTCAAGAGCCTCATCGACGAGGAGCTCGCCAAGGCCGAAGGCCTGGTCAAGAGCGGCGTCGCCCCTGGTCAGGTCTACGCGCGCACCATCGAGAAGGGCGTCGAGCGCGCCCCGTCGCGTCCCCAGGGCAACGCGGAGCCCGCCGCCGCCGCGAAGAAGGTGGAAGTCCCCGCGAACGCGCCGTCGTTCGGCCCGGCCACCGCGAAGGTCACCATCGTGGAGTGGTCCGACTTCGAGTGCCCGTTCTGCAGCCGCGCGGTGCCCACGCTCAACCGCATCAAGGAGACCTACGGCAAGGACGTGCGCGTGGTGTTCCGCCAGCAGCCGCTGCCCATGCACCCGAACGCGAAGATCGCCGCCCAGGCGTCGCTCGCCGCCCACGAGCAGGGCAAGTTCTGGGAGATGCACGACAAGATGTTCGCCAACCAGCGCGCGCTGGATCGCAACTCCCTGGAGAAGTACGCCGAGGAGCTGAAGCTGGACATGGCGAAGTTCAAGGCCGCCCTGGACAGCGGCAAGTTCAACGCGCAGGTCGCGGCGGACTCCGATGCGGGCAGCGCGGTGGGCGCCAATGGCACCCCGGCCTTCTTCATCAACGGCCGCTTCCTGTCGGGCGCGCAGCCCTTCGAAGCCTTCAAGCCCCTCATCGACGATGAGATCGCCAAGGCCGACAAGGCGCTGGCCGCCGGCACCAAGGCGGAGGACCTCTACGCCAAGCTGAACCAGGACAACGTGAACGCCGCCCCGGCCGCCCCCGCGGCGCCCGCCGAACCGGCCGTGCAGAAGGTGGACGTGGGCAACGCGCCGGTGCGCGGTCCCGCCAAGGCCCCGGTGACCATCGTCGCCTGGTCCGACTTCGAGTGCCCGTTCTGCAGCCGCGCGGTGCCGACGCTGGAGCAGGTGGAGAAGGCCTACGAGGGCAAGGTGAAGATCGCCTTCAAGCACCAGCCGCTGCCCTTCCACCAGCACGCCAAGCTCGCCGCGAAGGCCTCCATGGCCGCCCACGAGCAGGGCAAGTTCTGGCAGATGCACGACAAGCTCTTCGCCAACCAGCGCGCGCTGGATCGCGAGTCCCTGGAGAAGTACGCGCAGGAGCTGAAGCTGGACATGGCCAAGTTCAAGTCCGGCCTGGACAGCGACAAGTTCGACGCGCAGATCGACGCGGACATGGCCACCGGCTCCGCCCTGGGCGCGAACGGCACGCCCACGTTCTTCATCAACGGCCGCACCCTCGTGGGCGCCCAGCCCTTCGACGCCTTCAAGCGCGTCATCGACGAGGAGCTGAAGAAGGCCGGCGCGGTCGCGGCGGACGCGAAGTAATCCGCTTCACTGAAGCCTGAAGCACTGAAGGCCGTCGGCTCCCACAGCGGGAACCGGCGGCCTTCGTGTTTCCAGCGCTTCGCGTCCCCTCAAGCCGGGGGCGTCAGGAGACGGCGATGGCGTCGATCTCCACCTTGGAGCCGCGAGGCAGCGCGGACACCTGCACGGTGGCGCGGGCCGGGGGCGCGCCGGTGAAGGCGCGGCCGTACACCTCGTTCACCTTGGCGAAGTCGCCCAGGTCGGTGAGGAAGATGGTGCAGCGCACGACGTGGGAGAAGTCCAGGCCGCTGGCGGCGAGCACCGCCTTGAGGTTCTCCATCACGCGCTCGGCCTGCGCGACGACGTCACCGGGGACGATCTCCATCGTCTTGGGGTCCAGGGGAATCTGCCCGGACAGGAACGTCAGCTTCCCGGCGTCCACCTGCACGGCCTGGGAGTAGGGGCCAATCGCCTTGGGGGCGTCGTCGGAGTGGATTGCCTTGCGCGCCATGCAGCACACCTCGCGTTGAGGCGGCCCCGAAAGGACATCAGGGGCCGCGGGTCCGCCGCGCGCTGTAGCACATCCAGGCCAGGGCTAGATTCGCTCGACGGAGTAGACGCCCGTCAAACGCTCGATGGAGCGCATCAGGTCCGTGAGCTGCTTGAGGTCGGAGATGGTGACCTCGAAGGTGTTCACCGCCCGGTCATCGCCCGTGGCCCGGCAGTTCGCCTGGGAGATGTTGACGCTCTTCTTGGAGAACGTGTGGGTGATGTCCGCCAGCAGGCCCGGCCTGTCCGCCGTCAGTACGCGCAGCGTGACGGGCCGCTTGAAGTCGCCCTTCACGTCCCAGGACACGTCCACGCGCCGCTCGGGGTCGGTGGCCAGGGCCTTCTCACACCCCACCGTGTGCACCGTCACGCCCCGCCCCCGGGTGATGAACCCCGCGATGGGGTCCCCGGGAACGGGGTTGCAACAGCGCCCGAAGCGCACCAGCACGTCGTCCACGCCGCCAATCTGGACGCCGCTGCGGCTGTTGCGGCCCACCAGCCGCTTGGCCAGGTCCGTCATGCGCGACAGGCCCGGCAGCATGGACGTGTTGCCCGTCCCGTTGCCGTTGCCGTTCCCATTGCCGGCATCCGGCCGAGGGGGCGGCTCCGCCTGCGCCAGCTTGTCCTGCGGCACGATTCGCTGCACCAACTGCTGCGGCGTCACCTTGCCGTAGCCAATGGCCACGAGCAGGTCGTCCTCGACGCGGAAGCCCAGCTCCTCGGCCACCTTCTTGAGCTCGCCGGACTTCATCTGCTTGTTGAAGTTGAGCTGGAAGCGCTTGAACTCGCGCTCCACCAGCTCACGGCCCAGTTGCAGGCTCTTGTCCCGCTGCTGCTGCTTGATGAACCCGCGGATGCGCTGCTGCGCGCGGCTCGTCTTGACGAAGGTGAGCCAGTCCTTGGACGGGTGCGCCTGCGGGCTGGTGAGCACCTCCACCGTGTCGCCGTTCTTCAGCTTGTAGCGCAGGGGGACGATCTTCCCGTTCACCTTGGCGCCCACGCACCGGCCGCCCACGTCCGAGTGGATGGCGTACGCGAAGTCCACCGGCGTCGCCCCGCGCGGCAGGCTGCGCACGTCGCCCTTGGGCGTGAAGACGAAGACTTCGTCGGTGAAGAGGTCCACCTTCACCGTCTCGAGGAACTCCTTGGGGTCCTTGAGGTCCTGCTGCCACTCCATCAACTGGCGCAGCCAGGCGAACTTCTCGTCATCCTTGGAGATGGGCGCGCGGCCCTCTTTGTAGGCCCAGTGCGCGGCGATGCCCTCTTCGGCGATCTTGTGCATCTCCGAGGTGCGGATCTGCACCTCCACGCGTTCGCTCAACGGACCAATCACCGTGGTGTGCAGGGACTGGTACATGTTGGGCTTCGGGATGGCGATGAAGTCCTTGAAGCGCCCCGGCACCGGCTTCCACATCTGGTGCACCATGCCCAGCGCCTCGTAGCAGGCGGGCACGGCGGGCGCGATGATGCGGAAGGCGATGATGTCGTGGATCTGATCGAAGTCGATGCCTTGCGACTTGATCTTCTTCCAGATGCTGTAGACGTGCTTGAAGCGACCGCTGACGTCGCCCTTGAGGCCGCGCTCCTGGAGCTTGGCGCGCATCAGGTCGCACGTGTCCTCGATGTACGCCTCGCGCTCCTTCTTGCGCTTGTTGAGCTGCTCCTCCAGCGCGAAGAACTCCTGGGGCTTCACGTAGCGGAAGGACAGGTCCTCCAGCTCCGTCTTGATCCAGGAGATGCCCAGGCGGTTGGCCAGGGGCGCGTAGATGTCCAGCGTCTCCTGTCCGATGCGGGCCTGCTTCTCCTCGGACATGTGATCCAGCGTCCGCATGTTGTGCGTGCGGTCCGCCAGCTTCACGAGGATGACGCGGATGTCCTGCGCCATCGCGATGATCATCTTGCGGAAGTTCTCCGCCTGCTTCTCCTCCTGGGAGAGCGTCGCGGACGCGGAGAACTTGGACAGCTTCGTCACGCCGTCCACGAGCTGGGCGACTTCGGGCCCGAAGAGCTCCGTGAGCTCTTCCGCGGTGGCGAGCGTGTCCTCGATGGTGTCGTGGAGCAGGCCGGTGACGATGGACGCCTCGTCCAGCTTGAGCTCCGCGAGGATGCCCGCCACCTCCAGGGGATGAATCAGGTAGGGCTCACCGGACTTCCGGAGCTGCCCCTGATGGACCTTGGCCGAGTAGACGTACGCCTTCTTGATGATGTCCAGGTCGGGGTCCGGGTGGTACGACGCAACCCGCTGCAGGATGTCGTTCAGGCGAATCATCGAGGCGGTGGCAATCGTAACTGCCTCAAACAGCAGGGGCAACGTTCCCCTGGAACATCGTACTTCCTTCACGGGCGTTGGAAGCCTGGAGCGCTGGTTCCGGCAGCCTGCCGGCTTTCATTGACCCGACGTTTCAGGCCCCCCTAGATTGGCCCCAAGACCATGTCTCAGCTCCTGTTGTCCGCGCTCCCGGTGGTCTGCCCGAATTGTGACGGGTACAACCCGCCACGCTCGGCCACCTGTGTGCTCTGCGGCCAGGCGCTGGAAGAGGCCGCTCCCGCCCCCCGTCGGACGCCCGCGCCGGCGGTGATGCGGCCGGTGACGCCCCCTCCGGGC
>NZ_RAVZ01000350.1 GCF_003611635.1 Corallococcus terminator
GGGTGGCGACGGTGGCGTGGTTTCGGATGGCGGTGAGCGTGGGGGGGCTGCTGTTCCTCGTGGGGTGCGAGGAAGCCCGGGCTACGACACCGCGCATCCCGGTGCTCGGCGAGGTGGGTGGACAGGTGGGGCAGGAGGGCGTGGAGGCCCCAGCGTGGTCGCGGACCCTGATGATTGGGGATCAGCAGGCGCCGCACGCGGTGGTGACCTCCAACGGGGACGTCCTCGTGGCCGCCACCTATCAGGAGCCCATCAATCTGGGGGCGGGGCCCCTGCCCTTCGACCGCAATGTCGTAGCGCCCCATCTGTTGGTGGCGCGGTTCTCTTCGGAGGGCACGCTGCGCTGGGCCCGGGGCTGGACGCCCCGGAGCGAAGCGCGGGCGCGCGTGGGCGGGCTGGCGGTGGATGCCAGCGACCATGTCTTCCTTTCAGGCACCTCCGCGAACCACACGCAGGACGGCGCGACGCTGCCCGAAGGGCCGTTCCTGGCCCGGCTGAGCGGCGAGGGCGTGCTGGACTGGGTGCGCTCGCTTCCGGGCGAAGGCCCCGTCACCGTGAACGCCGTCACGTCCGACAACGACGGCGGCGCGGTGCTGGTGGGCGACTTCACCGGCCAGCGAGATTTTGGTGAGGGATTGAAGACAGCGCCCAATGGCAGACACGCGGGCTTCGCGCTGCGCGTGGGACCGAAGGGTGAGCAGCGCTGGAGCCGCGTGTGGACGCCCGTGGGCGAAGGAGAGGTCTCCGCGCGCGCGGTGGCGGTGGATGTCTTTGGCGACGTGCACGTGGTGGGGGGCTACGCGGGGGCGGTGTCCTTCGGCGACGCCACCTTCCTCACCGTGCGCCAGCGCACGCCCTTCGTGGTGAAGCTCACCCACGACGGCGACCACGTGTGGAGCCACGACGTGCGCGGCACGGATGGCTCCGCGGTGTCCGTGGCCGTGGGCCCGGACCGCGTCTTCGTGGGCGGCGGCTTCAGCGGCAAGCTCTACTTCCAGAACGCCTGGCACAAGGCGGACTCGCGCGACGGCTTCCTGCTGGCCTACGACGCCCAGGGCAGCCAGCGCTGGGCGCGCACCCTTCCCACCGGAGCGCCCGTGGTCGCCACCGACGAAGCCGGTCAGGTGACGGTCGCGGGCAGCCACGACGGCGGCCGGGCCCTGGGCGGCGCGGATCTGCCGCCCGGGTTGTATGTCGCCAAGCTGTTGCCGGACGAAGGCACGTCCCTCTGGGTGCGCGGCTTCGCGAGCCATGGCACCGCGTCCAGTGCCCGGACCGTGTCCGTGGATGCCTCAGGCGGGGTCCTGCTCGCCGGAGGGCTGAACCGGCCTACGCCCGAGGACGGACCGTCCCAGCGGCTTCAGGACGGCTTCCTGATTCGCCTCAAGCCCCAGGGCTGAAGTCCGGGGCGCGGGGTGCGGCCGGCGTGAGGGCCCTTCACCTTCCGCGTCCCTGACGCGACGTGGGAAGCCGGCGGCGGGGCCCTTCAGGGAGCCCTGCCGCGCGCTCACGTCCCATGTATCAAGCGCCGATGCCCCCTGGATCCGTGGCCAGCTCCCCGCCCAGGTGCATGCCCGTCTGGCAGCGGTAGTCGGTGTAGAGCGACGCCGCCACGGTGAACAGCCCCACCAGCACGTGCACCGCCGCCGCCGCGGGCCTGCGCTTCGCGTAGCCGAACAGGAACGGCGCCAGCACCGCCCCCGCGCCATAGGCGTAGTCGGCCAGCTCATGCGCTTCGATGGGGATGAGCTTCGCGAGGCTCAGCCGGTAGTCGGTGAAGAGCGACACGCCGAGCGCCGCGCCTCCCAGGGCCCACCCGGCCGCCTTCGCCGGACCGTCACCGGCCGCGACGCCCGCGCCCACCAGCGCGGCGCCCGCCACGTAGTCCAGGACGGAGTGCACGTCCTGCGGCAGCACCCGGCGCAATGGCAGCCGGCCGAACAGCGGACGCGACAGGATGCCCGCCGCCGCGCTGTGGTCCACCAGGCGGCGCCACTCCCGGCGCAACGCACGCTCCGGGCGCGGGGGAACGGGGGGCAGCACGGGCTCCAGGGGTCGGACTTGATACATTGGCGTGTCTCCTCTCCCGCCCGTTTCCGGGGGACGGGACCCTTCCCCGAACGGTAGCCACGCCCCCGGATCCGGCCGCCAAGGCCCCGGAGGCCTCCTGCCCGCCTGCCTGTCCCGGTGAAGGGTGGAAAGCAACCCACCCGCCGAACTGTTGGCTGGTGGGCAGGGGGGCTTCCACGCACCCCTCCCCCGGGGGCAGACTGGGAGTCGCACTCAGGCCCTCACATTTCGAGAGGGCCGGCCGCCCCAGGGCGGGGGTGCCGCGCCCCACCCACAAAGAGAAGACGATTCATGGCTACTGGTACGGTGAAGTGGTTCAACGATGCGAAGGGCTTTGGCTTCATCACGCAGGACGGTGGGGGCGAGGACGTGTTCTGCCACCACAGCGCCATCAACATGGATGGCTTCCGCACCCTGGCTGAGGGCCAGAAGGTGGAGTTCGAGGTGACCAAGGGCCCCAAGGGTCTGCAGGCCCAGAACGTCCGCGCCGCCTGAGCAGTCATGCCAGCTGATCCGGGCCCCGCCCGGTCCGGAAGCCCGGTCTCGCGTGCGCGCGGCCGGGCTTCTTCATTTTTACAACCTGCCGAGAAGGCAAAACACGCAATTCCTTTCAAACCCTTCAGCTCCAGGAGAATCGAAGGGGGGCCTGTACAAAGTCACAAAGACGTCTGTTAGGCTTTGGACCGCGAGGGAGGGGCGCACCATGTTCGAAGTCACCAACGATGTGAGCCGTCGGACGATCACTGCCCGCATGAGCGGTTTCATGCGGCCGAACGAGATGAAGGAGTACGTGGCTGTCTACCGGAAGGCCACGGACAGCTACGGCGGAGGGCGGCACCTGGTGCTGGCTGACATGCGGGGTCTTCGCCCGCTGGAGCCGGAATCGGCGAACCTGTTCTCCGAGGTCATCAGCCACGGGCGCAAGAACGGCTGTGTGATGTGCGCGCACGTGTCGGATTCCACCATCGCGCGGCTGCAGACGGCCCGCGTGGCGTCGGAAGCCTCCCCCAACGACGACATCACGGTGGATTGTGTGTCGCTGGAGGAAGCGCAGAGCCAGTTGGCCAAGGCTCGCGTGCGGTTGTCGCTCACGAATGAAGGTCACGCGGCCGCCGGTCGCTGAAGCTTCCGCGATCCGGCTAACGCAGCGGACCCCGCGAGGCCCCGTCTCCTGGCGTCACGTCCGGAGACGGGTGCCCGCGTCCGTGTCCTTCCAAGACACACGGTAGGTGACATCCGCGGCGGTGAAGTCATGCACGTCCACACGAGGTTCCGCGGCGCCGGTGGCGCGCAGTCCCGCCAGCAGTGCGCCTTGCGTGAAGTAGCGGATGAAACCCGCCTCGTTCATCCACAGCTCCAGCGACGTGGGTGACAGGTCCGTCATCCGCGCCTGTGTATAATTATTGCCCGAGCGAAACATTTGCTGGGCGCGTGAAACACCGCGCCGGGGCCCCATGAGTTGCAACACGCCGAAGAGGGCCCGCCCCAGCAGGGTGGCCCGATAGCCATCCACCATGCGCTCCCCCAGACGTGCCAGGGCGACCTCGTCCGGCAGGTCCGCGTGGAGAAGCCGGGCGGAGACGTGCACCGCGGAGCACCAGGTGTCGAAGCCGTAGGCGGGCTGGAGCTTGCGGTCCAGATCCACCCCCACCGTGCGCAGGCGCTCGCGGAGCACCGGGGTCATCTGCCCGGCCAACCCGCGGATGAAGAGCCCCTCCAGGGTGTGCTCGAAGATGAGCTTTTCGGGCATGGGGGTACTGTAGGCGCCGGACGGACTTCACGCGAGGCACCCCCATGGGACTGCAACGGGAACTGGCCCTGCTGGCCATGCGCGGCACGCCGCTGCCGGGCCGCGACGACTTCCTCACCCACGCGGGGGTCGCCACGCCGGTGCCCACCGTGCCGGGTTCCCTGGGCGAGGTGGCGCGGGAGTGCTTCGACGCCTTCAAGCTCAAGCACCCCTTCGACCTGGTGGTGGTCTTCACGCTGGGGGACTTCCCGGCGGGCGCGTCGGGCTCGTCGTACTTCGACCCGGAGAGCCCCTGGTACAACGTCTTCTACGGGGCTTACGGCATCCGCTCATACAAGGCGGATGGCGGTGCCTGGGGTTTCACTACCCAGGGCCACCCAGACATCAATGAGATGCTTCAGGTGGTGCGATTGGACTACGACTATCTCACCGCGGGGGAGCTGGGCTGTCCGCCGGCCCGGATGTGCTTCCAAACGCTGTCGGTGGAGCTGGGGCGCGAGGGCGACTGGCACACCGCGGACGTCACCTGCGTCGTACCCAGTGGGTTGCACCGGCTGGCGGAGGCCCAGGCCCCGGACCTCACCTACTACGCCGCCTTTGGCCTGCCGGACGCGCGCCACCTGGACGCCGGACGGCCCAGCTACGAGCCGGTGCGCATGCGCGGGCACCTCGCGTGGAAGCCCGTGGGGGAGCGGCTGACGCTGGCGTGGGGCGGCCTCTTCCCGGACACGCCGGAGGGCCAGGCCCTGCGCCTGCGCGTGCGGGCCGCGCAGGTGCCGCTGTACGTGCGCTGAAGCGGGCCCGGACGTCGGGAACGAGAAGGGGCGCGAGGAAGACTCCCCTCGCGCCCCGTGAAGAACGACGGTGATGTCCCGCGAAGCGCTCCGCTCAGGCCGCGCGGTCGTGCGCCGCGTGCACGTCCACGGGCTGCGTGGCGCGCGTGTCGGGCGTCCGGGGCTGCTTGCGGCCGAAGGACAGCTTCTCCATGGCCGCGAACACCACCGGCACCACCAGCAGGGTGAGGAAGGTGGAGGTGATGACGCCGCCGATGACGGCGATGGCCATGGGGGCGCGGAATTCGGAGCCGGTACCCGTGCCCACGGCGGTGGGCACCATGCCGATGGCCATCGCGGCGCTCGTCATCAGGATGGGACGCAGGCGGCGGGGGCCGGCCTTGAGCAGGGCCTCGTCCACGGAGTCGCCCTCGCGCAGGTGGTGCAGGGCGCCGTCGATGAGGAGGATGGCGTTCTTGGTGACGAGCCCCATCAGCAGGATGACGCCAATCATCGCGCCCAGGCTGAGGTGGTAGTTGGTGACGACGAGCGCCAGCAGCGCGCCCACGAGCGCCAGCGGCAGCGACACCATGATGGTGAACGGGTGCTTGAGCGACTCGAACTGGCTGGCGAGCACCATGTAGATGAAGACGAACGCCAGGCCGAAGGCGGCGCCGAACGCGTCGTTCTGCTCATCCAGGCTCTTGATCTGCCCGTCGTAGACGATGGCGTAGCCCGGAGGCAGCGGCTTCGCCTCGATGGCGGTCTTCAACTGCTTGGCCACGTCACCCAGCGCGGCGCCCTTGGCCAACTGGGAGACGACGGCCACCTGACGCTCGCGGTTCTCGTGCTCGATGACGCTGGGGCCATCCTTCAGGGTCACGTTCGCCACGTCCGTCACCTGGCGCAGGCCCCGGGGCGTGGACACCATCAACTGGCGCACGCGCTCCGGGTTGGCGCGGTCGCGCTCCTGGAGCCGCACGCGGATGTCCGTCTCGTCGGTGCCCTCGCGCAGCTTGGCGGACACGTCACCGTCGATGGCGAGCCGCAACTGCGTCGCGAGCGAGGCGGCGGACAGGTCCACGTCCGTGGCGCGCGCCCGGTCGATCTGCACCTGGAGCTCCGGCTTGGCCGGGTTCGCATCCACGCGCACGTCGGACGTGCCCAGGCTGCGCAGGATGCCGGCGACGCGTTCGGCCTCCTCGTTGACGAGCTTCAGGTCGGGGCCCACCACGCGGACCATGATGGGATACCAGTCGCCCAGGCCTTCGATGGACGGGGGGTCCGACAAGGTGACGGCGGTGGACACGAGGTTCGGGACGAGCAGCGCGCGGGCCTCCTCCTTGAGGACGGGAATGCCCTTGGTGCGCGCGTCCTTGGGCACCGTGAGCACGCGCATGCGCGCCTTGTAGACGTCTCCGTTGGGACCGACGGTGGTGTAGATGTCGGTGACCTCCGGAATCTGTTTGATCAGCTTCTCCGCCTCGGCGGCGCGTTCGGCCGTCTGCGCGAGGCTGGCGGAGTCCGGCAGTTGCAATTCGACGATGAGCTGCGAGCGGTCCTCCGCGCTCATGAACTCCGCGCCCAGCGTGCTGGCGGCGCCGAACGACAGCACCAGCGCCAGCAGGGTGAGCCCCGCGGTGGTCCACTTGTGGCGCAGCACCCAGCCCAGGATGCGGGCGTAGGTGTTCTCCGTGCCCTCCAGGAAGCGGCGCAGGCCCCGGAACACCGCGGCCTCCTGGTGCACCTCGCCCGGCTTGCGCGCCTTGGCGAAGCGGGCGGACAGCATGGGGTCCAGGGTGAAGGAGATGAACAGCGAGATGGTCACCGCCACGGAGATGGTGATGCCGAACTGCTTGAAGAACTGGCCCACGATGCCGGGCATGAACGCCACCGGGATGAACACCGCCACCAGGGACAGCGTGGTGGCGAGCACCGCGAGGCCGACGTCCCGGGTGCCGTTGGACGCGGCGCTCATGGGGTCCTCGCCCTGCTCCAGCCGGTGGGTGATGGCCTCACGCACCACCACCGCGTCGTCGATGAGCAGACCGATGGCCAGCGACAGCGACAAGAGCGTCATCTGGTTGAGCGAATAGCCCAGCACGTACATCACGAAGAACGTGCCGATGACGGACGTGGGCAGCGCGAGCGCGGAGATGAACGTGCCGCGCGGATCCAACAGGAACATCAGGATGATGAGCACCGCCATCAGGCCGCCGAAGATGATGGCGATCCACACCTCGTGGGTGTTGGCGCGGATGAGCTCCGACTGGTCGATGAGCAGCGTCGCCTGGAAGCCCTGCCCCACCACCGGCGTCATCTGCGCGAGCGTCTTCTTCACCGCGTCGCTGACGGCCACCGTGTTGGAGCCCGGCTGCTTGACGATTTCCAGCACCACGGCGTCCCGGGCGTTGAGGCGCGCGGTGGTGCGGCGCTCGGCGACGCCGTCCGTCACCGTGGCGATCTCCTCCAGGCGCACCTGCGCGCCCGTGGCGCTGCGGGCGACGGGCAGCATCCGCAGGTCGTCCACGCTGGTGAACTCGCCCATGGAGCGCACCGTCAGCTCGTTGGGCCCCAGTTGGAGGCGGCCCGCGGGCAGGTTGAGGTTCTCCGTGCCGATGCGCTGGGCCACCTGCGCGGGCGTGACGCCCACGGCGCGCGCCTTGTCCAGGTCGATGTCCACCTGCACCTCGCGCACGTCACCGCCGGTGATGCGCACCTCCGCCACGCCGGCAATCTGAGCGAGCGCGGGCTTGATGCGGTCATCCAAGAGCTTGCGCAGCGCCTGCGACTTCATGTCCGCGGAGACGGCGTAGGTGAGGATGGGCGTGGCGGACAGGTCCACGCGGCTGACGATGGGGGCCTCCGCGTCGGTGGGCAGCTTGTTGACGGCCTGCCCCACCTTGTCGCGCACGTCCTGCACGGCGGTGTCCAGGCTGGTGCCCAGGGTGAAGGACACGATGACGGTGCCCACGTTCTCGCGGCTGAACGAGTGGATCTTGTCCACGCCGCTGATGCCGGCGACCGCGTCCTCCAGGGGCTTGATGACCTGGGTCTCGATTTCGCCCGGGCCCGCGCCCTTGTAGAGCGTGTTGACGACCACCACGGGGAAGCTGACGTCCGGGTAGAGGTCGGTGCCCAGGCGCTTGAGGCCCATCAGGCCCAGCACCACGAGCAGCAGGGACAGCATGGCCGTGAACACCGGCCGACGAATGGAAACGTCACTGAGAAGCATGGAGGACTCACGTCGCCGCGCGGACCGGCCGCGGCGCAAAGGGGCGCGAAGTGGGCTACTTCACGGAGACGCGGGTGCCGGGCGACATGGCGGGGGTCGGGTAGTCCACCACCTGCTGGAGGACGGAGGCGGCCAGCACCACCACCTCGCGGTCGCGGCGCTCCAGCACCTGCACGTCCACGCGGCGCAGCGCACCGTCGTCGACGACGAGGACGTGGTCCCCGTTGGAGGAGGACACCGCCGTCAGGGGAATCACCTGCGCTTCGCGCAGGTCGCCCAGCTTGAGCATGGCGCGCGCCAGCGTGTGGGCCACGAAGCGGCCGTCCGCGTTGGGCACGGCGATCTCCACCGGCACGCGGCGCGTGGTGGCGTCCGCGGAGGGCAGGATGGTGCGCACCACCGCGTCGTCGGTGGACGCACCACCGCCCAGCGACACCACGCGCACCTTCGCGCCGGGCTTGAGCAGCGCGCGCGAGGACTCCGGCACCGTGGTGCGGAAGACGAGCGTGTCCAACTGCTCCAGCGTGAAGAGCGGCGTGCCCGGGGCCACCGTGGCGCCCGTCTGGTCCGGGGATTCGATGAGCGTGCCGTTGAAGGGCGCCTTCAGGTCGTGCCGGCGGCGCGACGCGCGGGCCTGGGCCAACTGCGCCTTCGCGGCCAGCACCTGCGCCTGGGCCTGCGCGGCGGTGGAGGCGGCGCCACGGTGCTGCTGCTCGCTGATGCCGCCCCCCGCGCTGAGCTTCTCGCTGCGCTCGGCCGCGTCCTTCGCCATGGAGGCACCGGCCTCCGCGGCGGCGACCGCGGCCTCCGCGCCGGCCACCTGCGCGTCGACGATTTCAGGGTTCAACTGGGCGAGCACGTCACCCTTCTTCACGGCCTGCCCCTTGTGGGAGCGCACCGACTCCAGCCGGCCGCCGACCTCGAAGCCCACCTGGAGGCCCTGGGCGGGAAACAGCGTGCCCGTCACCTCCTCGGACGCGGAGGCCTGTTCGCCCCGGGGGGTGATGACCTTCACGGCCGTGGGGGCCTTGGCGGGGGCGGCCTTGTCGGCGGCGGAGGCCTTGTCGGCGGCGGGCGGTGCGGAGGCGTCCGCCTTGTCGCAGGCGGTGAGCGCGAGCGCGGCGGCCACGCCCACGGCGGCGAAGGCACGGGAAGCGGAGGGCTTCGTGGACGATTTCACGGGCGTTTCCTTGGAGGACGGTGCGGGTTGGCCGCGCGGGCGTGACGCCGGCGCGTGGAAGGTGTGGAAGGGGTGCGGGCGGCGACGGGGGCGGGCGTCGCTGGCGCGGGCAGCGGCTTGCTGCGCGGCGCGGTGCCCTCGTGCATCAGCCGCTGGATGCCGGTGGCCCAGGCGGCCAGGTCCGGCTTGTGCGAAAGGCGGCCCATCTGGCGGGCCAGCAGCAGGTAGGTGCCCACGATGAAGGAGCCGAAGAGGCCCGGGTCCACGTCCGGGTGCTCCCCGTGGTGGCCCTGCAGGTGGCCGAACTCCCGGGAGATGCGGTCGACCTCGCGGTCCACCAGGTCCCACATGACGGATTCGAAGGCGGTGCCCTGGCTGCCCACGATGAGCGCGGTGACGACCTGGCGGCTCTCCCACATAAGCTCCAGCATCTCCAGGTCGGACGTGGCCTCCATCCGCAGGAAGTGCTGGTAGCGCTCCGAACACGCGGCGACGTCCTCGGGGCCCGGCTGGCCGTGCTCCGCGCGGAAGCGCTCCATGCACGTCAGGCGCTTGAGGCTCACCCGCTCCAGCTCCTTCACGAACGCCTCCACGAGGCTTCCGAAGAGGCCCTCCTTGGAGGGGAAGTGCAGGTAGAAGGCGCCCTTGGACAGGCCGCACGCGGCGGTGATGTCCCCGATGCGCGCGCCCTTCACGCCCCGACGGGCGAACTCCGCCCGCGCGGCGTCGATGAGCGCGCTGCGAGCCTTCGGGTCGGCGGGGCGGGACATGACGGGCGCATTCCTAACCCGCCGGTCAGAAATAGAACAGTCGTGGCTGACCGCCGGGTCAGGAATCCGGGGGGCGTGTCGGCGGGGGGCGGAGG
>NZ_RAVZ01000351.1 GCF_003611635.1 Corallococcus terminator
GGCCCGGCCAATACGGTGCGCATGGGCGCTTCCAGGGGCCCCTGGCCCCCCTGAAACATCCCGGGGGCAAGGGTTCAGGGGTGGGGACAGCCAAGCAGGCATCCCCGCAGGACCTTGGGTGCCGGGGACGCGAGCCCGTAGACTGCCGCCACCTTGGTGTCAGAACCCGGCTTCTCCTGGGCAGGTCGCTACCGCTTGAGTTCGCGCATCGCGACGGGCGGCATGGCCGAGGTGTATCTGGCGCGCGCCATCGCTCCGGACGGGCAGCGCGGCCCGGCGGTGGCGGTGAAGAAGCTGATGCCGCACATGGTCGTGGACCGGCGCATCGTGCAGATGTTCCTCAACGAGGCGCGCATCACCGCGCAGGTCCGGCACCCCAACGTGGTGTCCATCCTGGAGCTGGGCATGGAGGGCACGGAGCCCTTCATCGCCATGGAGCTCTTGGAGGGCTGTTCGTTCGCGGAGTTGCGGCGAGAGGCGGCGGAGCTGGGGCACCGGGTGCCCCTGGGCATCACCCTGCGCGTGCTGGTGGATGCGTGCCGGGGGCTGGATGCCGCGCACCGCGCCGTGGACGAAGCGGGCCGACCGCTGAAGATCGTCCACCGCGACTTCACGCCGGACAACATCCACGTGGGCGTCAACGGTGCGGTGAAGGTCATCGACTTCGGCATCGCGAAGGCGGACGCGCTGGGCTCCGGCACGGAGCCGGGGACGCTGAAGGGCAAGTTCTTCTACATGTCGCCGGAGATGATCGCCGGCCGCAGCGTGGACCACCGCGCGGACCTGTTCGCCGCGGGGGTGATGCTCTACGAGCAGCTCTGTGGCCGCCGGCCCTTCACCGGCATGTCGTCCGACGAGGTGCTGTCGCGCATCGCGGAAGGACGGCCGAAGCCGCCCACGGCGTTCGACCCGTCGGTGCCGCAGGCGCTGGAGGCGGTGTGCCTGATGGCGCTCGCGAAGGACCCGGAGGCGCGCTTCGACAGCCTCCAGACCTTCATCAACGCCATCGAATTGCTGGGCGGTCCCGCGGAGGTCGCCACGCCGGCGCAGGTGGCCGCGTACCTGGACACGTTGTTTCCGCCGGACCGCAACCCCAAGCGACAGGCCCTGCGGCGCGCGAGGCTCGCGGATCCGTCGAACTCGGGCACGGACGCCACGCCCATGATGGACGCGCTGCCGCCGTTCGCGGCGCGGTGGCCCGCGGAGCCGGAGCGCACGGCGGCGACCACCGGCGTGTACGGGTCGGGTTCGTGGCCTGGGATTCCAGCGGGGACCGAGGTCCTGCCCGAAGGTCCGGCATCCCTGCGCGGTGAGGTCCCGCTCAATCCGGACGCGCCCTCCGCCTCCTCACGGGGTGAAGCCCCGAGCGGGCCGGACGCGCCCTCTTCCTCACGGGGTGAAGTCCCGAGCAGGCCGCACGCGCCCTCCTCTTCGCGCAACGAAGTCCCGAGCGCGCCGAACGCGCCCTCCTCTTCGCGCGGCGAAGCTCCGAGCAGGGCGCACGCCCAGGCCTCCACGGCGGGAGCGAGCAGCACCGCCCCCCGGTCGCGCAAGGGCATCGCCGTGCTCGTGGGCGTGCTCGCCCTGGGCGGACTGGGCGCGGGGGCCACGTGGTTCCTGCGGCGTCCGGATGTTCCGCCCACCGCACGGCTCGCCGCCGCCGAGGCCGCCGCGACGCCGGACGCGAAGGCCTCCGCGCTGGAGGGACTGGGCAAGGACGCACGCGCCACCGCCAGGGAGCTGGCGCGCGCGAGCACCCTCCTGCTCGACGCGGGCGCCCACCCCCAGGCCCTGGCCCTGGCGGAGGCGTACACCGCGCGCTTCCCCAAGGAGGCCGAAGCCCACCTGCTCGCAGCGCGGGCCGCCACCGAGCTGCGCATGGGCAAGCGCGCGGAGCGCGCCATCGACGAAGCCACGCTGCTCGCGCCCAAGGACATCCGCGCCCCCCTGGCCCTGGCCGAACTGCGCGCCCGTCAGGGCGATGTGCCGGGCGCATTGACCGCGCTCGCGAAGGCGTATGCGCAGTCACCGGGCTCCGCGCTGGTGGCGCCCCGCTACGGACAGCTCCTGTCACAAGGAGGCCGGCTGGACGAAGCGGCCAGCGTGTTGTCCTCCTGGACGCGTCAGCACGACGACGCCGAGGCCCTCGCGGAGCTGGGCTTCGTGCGCTTCCGCCAGGAGAAGCTGGACGACGCGGCCTCGCTGCTCAAGCGCTCGGTGAGGAAGGCCCCTTCGCTCGCGGTGGCCCATTCGTACCTGGGGGCCGTCCTCTTCCGGCAGGGCGACCTCCGGGGCGCCGAGCGCGAGTACCGCGAAGCGGAGCGACTGGCCCCGGATGACCCCCGGGCCCTGACGGCGCGCTGCCGGCTGCATGCCCATACGGGCGACACCGCCGCGGTGGACGAGGTGAAACGTACGCTGGCGGAAAGGTTCCCCGCCCAGGCGTCCACACTGTCTGCCGAGTGCGGTCAGGGGAATTAGATCCCCTCCCATGCGCCTTCGCTTCCTCGTCCTCGCCGCGTCCAGCCTGCTGATGACGGCCGCCGCCTGCGACCCTGCCTCGGATGATGAGCCCGCCCCCACGCCCGACGCGGGGACGCAGGATCCAGACCCCACGGCTGGGGACGTGGCACCCGCGGACCGCACCTCCTGCACGGGCCTCACCGTGCCAGCGGGCACCTACGACTGGACGGTCGAGCACGGGGGCCGCACGCGCGCCTACCGCGTCCACGTTCCCACCGGCTACGACGCCACGAAGCCCACGCCCGTCGTGTTCAGCTTCCATGGCTTCTCGTCCAACGAGGTGGAGCAGGAGCAGTTGAGCCAGTTCTCCACGCTGGGCGACACCGAGGGCTTCATCGCGGTGTACCCGCGCGGCCTCAACTTCCCGGAGGTCTACGGACAGGGCGAACCGGACAGCCGGGGTTGGAACGGCGTCGCGTGCTGTGGCCCGGCGCAGATCGCCAACGTGGACGACGTGGGCTTCGTGGACGCGCTGCTCGCGGACCTGGACACGCGCGTGTGCACGGATCCGCGCCGGGTCTTCGCCAACGGCTTCTCCAACGGCGGCTTCTTCTCCTACCGGCTGGCCTGTGAGCGCGCCCAGCGCTTCGCCGCCATCGCGTCCGTCGCGGGCATGGAGGGGATGGCGGACTGCAATCCGTCCCAGCCCATCCCCGTGCTCCACTTTCACGGCACCGCCGACGAGACCATCTTCTACGAAGGTGGCAACAACATCATCGGGGGCAGGCCCTATCCGTCCGCGGGCGAGTCCGTGCGTCGCTTCGCGGAGCACAACGGCTGCACCGGCCCGGAACAACAGACGTTCCAGCAGGGCAACACCACCTGTTTCGCCGCCACCGGCTGCACACCGGAGAGCGCCACCGCGAGCCTGTGCGCCATCACCGGCGGCAAGCACGCCTGGCCCGGTCAGCCCGGCTACAACGGAGGCACGTCGGACCTGGACGCGACGCTGCAGATGTGGCGCTTCTTCCAGGCCCGTCCCCGGCCCTGAAGGAGCACGCCACGCCCCCCCGAGCCCTCATCCTCAACGCCGACGACTTGGGCTACGACCCGGGCATCACGCGGGGCCTGCTCCAGGCATTGCGAGAGGGCGTCGCCTCCTCCGCCACGCTCCTGGTGAACACGCCGTGGTCAGAGGAGGCCGCGAGGCAGTCGCAGGGGCTCGCCATCGGGTTGCATCTAAACCTCGACCGGGGTCCGCCGGTCGGCCCTGACTTTCCGCGCGAGTTCCGCTCCGTGGAGGGAGGCTTCATCGGAGCCCGCGTGGACGCGCTCCCGGTGGACGTGGTGGAGGCGGAAGCGTTCGCGCAGTTGGGGCGGGCGGAGCGGCTGCTGGGCCGGCCCGCCACGCACGTGGACGTGCACAAGCACCTGCACCGTCATCCCCACGTGCTGGAGGGACTGGCACGGGTCGCACGGCGCGCGGGCCTTCCGGTGCGGTCCATCGACACGACCATGCGCAATGCGCTCCGGGCACTCGGCGTGGCCACGAATGATCACTTCGTGGGGGAGTCCGGAGAAGCGGCGTACTGGACGCAAGAGCGCTTCGCGGCGGCGTTGGAGGCACTTCCCACCGAAGGCGTCACGGAGTGGATGTGCCACCCGGGCCACCTGCCCGAGTTCGTCACCAGCCGCTATGCGGAGCAGCGCGAGCTGGAGCTGGCCACGTTCCTCCATCCGCGCTCACGCGAAGCGCTGGAGCGGGCAGGACTGCGTCCCACGGACTTCCGCGTGCTCGGCACTTCCTGAGCGGACACGAATCCTCACGCCTGACTACGACGCGAGCACGGGCTCCGACTCCACCGGCGGCACGAACCGGCGCCGCGCCCGGGTCAGCACGTTGCGCACGCCCTCGAGCAGCTCGTCCGCGCGGTAGGGCCGCGAGCACAGCGCGGCGTTCTCCTGCGCCCACCACGGCCGCGAATCCCCTGCCAGCAGGATGGGCACCGGCCGGGCGCGGGGCAGCGTGGCGAACGTCTCCAGGAAGGAGCCCACCTGGGACTGCGTGGCGCTCGTCGAAAGCACGATGAGGTCCACGGGCAGGTGCGTCGCCTTGCGCAGGGCCTCCGCGCCATTCTGCACGGTGAACACCTCGAAGCCCTCCGCCCGCAGCGTGCGCTCCGCGGAAGCCTCCTGCCCCCGGTCCTCGTCCAGCACCAGCACACGCCGGGGCAGCCTGCGCACCTCATGGGCCGCCATGCGCGGCAGGTCCAACGTGAAGGTGGAGCCCTCGCCCTCGCGGCTGCACAGCGCCAGCGAGCCACCGTGCATCTTCACGATGGAGTGGCTGATGAACAGCCCCAGCCCCAGCCCGCCGAAGTTGCGGTGCGACACATTGCGCGCCCGGTAGAAGCGCTGGAACACCTGCGCCTGGTCCGCGCCCGGAATCCCGATGCCGTGGTCCTGCACCTGGATGCGCGCCGCCTCCCCCGTGCGCTCCACCCGCACCGCGATGGGCGCTCCCGCCGGGCTGTACTTGTGCGCGTTCTCCAGCAGGTTCACCAGCACCTGCTCCAGCCGGTCGCGGTCGCCCAGCATCCAGACGCCGTCCGGCGGCACCTCCACGGAGAAGGGCCGTTCGAAGGCATGGCGGAAGTGATCCACCACCTCCGCCACCAACTGCCCCACCTCCAACGGCGCGGAGTTCAGCGCCAGCCGTCCCAGCTCCAGGCGGCTGGCGTCCAGCAGGTCCTCCACCAGCCCCGCGAGCCGGTCCACCTGCCGCTTCGACTTGAGCACGCTGGCCAGTTCCACCGGCTGCCCCGCGGCGATGCGACGCTCCATCGAGTACAGGCCCAGCTTGAGCGGCGTGAGCGGCGTCTTCAGCTCGTGCGACGCGATGGACATGAACTCCTCGCGCACGCGCAGGGCCGCCTGGGCCTCGCGCAACAGCCGGGCGTTCTCCACCGCCACCGCGAGCTGACTGGCCGCCGCGCTCCACATCTCCAGCTCCCGCACGGAGAACGAAGCGCCCTGCTCCTTGTAGATGAGCAGCAGGCCCACCGTGCGGCGAGGCGCGCACAACGGCACCGCCGCGAACACCGACCCCACCGCGTCCCCGTAGCCCCGCTGGATGCCCAACTGCGGCTGGCGCAGGGCCAGGGCCTGCCGGTACGGATCCTCCGAGGGGTCGAACGCATCCCCCGGCATGTCGAGCCCCTCCAGGTCCGACACCGCCATGCGGCGCAGCGTCGCGTCGTCCTCCTCGTAGAGGAACACCTCCGCGCGTCGCACCTGGGCACACCTCACCAGGGACACCACGGCGGCCGAGCAGACACGGTCGACCTCCAGCGACTCACCCACCGCGCGGGCAATCTCCCGCACGGCCTGTGAAAAGGCGCCCTCGTCGTCCACGCCGGAAGGCTCCATCACCAGCCAGGCTCCGGCGGAGCCGTCCGTGCGGGTGGGCTTCACCTGCACGCGCACCTGTCGGAGCGCCCGGGTGATGACATGCCCCGTGTGGGGCTGGCCCTCACGGATGGCACGCTCCAGGGCGTCCAGGCTGCGGCCGTGCTCCAGCGCGTCCAGCAGCGTGCCACCGGGTGGAATCGCCACGCCCGTCTTGGCCGCGAAGCCCTCCTCGCACCACTGGACGCGAAGGTCGGGTCCCACGCGCAGCAGCGCTTGGGGCAGGCACGAGAGGACTTCCTCGAGGTCGTTGGGTGGCAGCATGGGTGGGGGCACGGCAGGGGTCGCTTGGAGGAGATATGAACCCCCTCCCATGATCGCCAACCACCCCCCGGCGATCTGCTGCCCTCCGGGGCCCTGGCGCGTTGGAACCCGGACAAACGGGGGGTGCCGGGCAGCCAGGGGTGCACCGCGAGGGAGGGCGGCGACAGCCAGCGGACGTGTGCTAGACGACACCGCCATGTCCTCTCAGCCGTCCAAGGAAGTCCAGACCTTCCCCAATCCCGCCCCCGAGCGCGATTACGAGATCGCCTTCGACGTGCCGGAGTTCACGTGCCTGTGCCCGCTGACGGGCCAGCCGGACTTCGCGCGCTTCACCATCAAGTACGTGCCGGATCAGCTCTGCGTGGAGCTGAAGAGCCTGAAGCTCTACATGTGGTCGTACCGCAACGAGGGCGCCTTCCACGAGAAGGTGACCAACACCATCGCGAACGACATCGTGAAGGCCATCCAGCCTCGCAAGCTCACCGTGGTGGGCGACTTCTTCGTGCGCGGCGGCATCGGCACCATCGTCACCGTCACGCACGAAAAGCAGAAGTAGGCGCGGGCCTCCTTCGCCCATCCTTCAGCGGGTGAGCTGCTCCAGGAGCGGCGCCCACTGCGACTGGGAGAGGTAGAGGCCGGTGCCCGCGGCGACCGTGCCCGCGGCGAGCGCGGCCAGCATCCACTTGAGCTGGCTGCGCTTCGCGGGCTTCGGCGCGGAGAACACATCCAACACACCCAATTCCTGCTGCGTGAGGTGGGCCAGGGCCTCCGTCTCCGTGAGCTTCTCGCGGTAGCGCAGGAACGCGATGAGCAGCGCGGGATGGGACACGCGCACCTCGTGGGCGAGGAACAGGTCCAGCTCGCGGCGCATGGCGGCGGCGTCCGGGAAGCGGGCCTCCGGCTTCACGGCCAGCGCGCGTTTCACGATGCGCGCCAGGGGCGCGGGCACGCCAGGCGCCACCTTGTGGAGGGGCGTGAACTTGCCGTCGCGAATGCGGGCGAACACCTCGCCGGCCGTCTTGCCCACGAAGGGGCGGGTGCCGGTGAGGGCCTCATAGAGCAGGACGCCCAGGGAGAAGATGTCCGTGCGTGCGTCGATGGCGGCGCCCGTCACCTGCTCCGGGGACATGTAGGAGGGCGTGCCCACGGCCATGCCCTGCTGGGTGAGGGCTTCGAGGCCCACGTCCTTGGCGATGCCGAAGTCCATGAGCTTCACCTCACCGGACTTGGTGAGCATGACGTTCGCGGGCTTGAGGTCGCGGTGGATGATGCGGCGGAAGTGCGCATGGTCGAGCGCGCTGGCGATGCGCGCGCCGATGACAGCGGCCACGTCCGGGGGCAGCGGGCCGTCCTTGATGAGAGCGTGGAGGGTGGGGCCGTCCACGTACTCCATGACCATGAAGAGGCTGTCGTTCTTCTCCACCAGGTCATAGAGGGTGACGATGTTCTGGTGGCGGAAGGCGGCGAGCGCCAGGGCCTCGCGGCGGAAACGGGACAGGGCCTCCTTGTCGCGCTGGCCTTCGGGCAGCAGCTCCTTGATGGCCACCTCGCGCTGAAGCAGCTCGTGCAGGCCGCGGTACACGAGCGCCATGCCGCCCCGGCCCAGCTCTCCCAGCACGCGGCAGGCGCCAATCTTGCGGTGACGAACGGCTTTATCGGTCTTCGGCTCGGCGACGCTCACGGGGCCGAAGGGTAGCGACTCACGTCGCATGCGTCGATGGGCCCTGGCGATACAGGACGTTCGCACAGGTGTGATGGAAAGACGCGGTGTCGCTGTCTCACTCCAGGAAGCCTACCTGGGGCGCGCGGGCTGGCAGGATGGGCGGGCGGGTGGACGCGGGACGTGGAGGCAGGGTGCCGGGACCGAGGAGTTCTACATGAAAGCACCAGGACAGGGCCCGGCACAGGTCTGGCGGGTCGTTCCACGGTTGGGAGTGCTCCCATGAGCAGCTCCATTCCTCGCATCCGCCTCTACCTGGGAGAAGAAGCCAGCCCTGCTGTTCGCGACGGGCTTGAACTCTGTTTCTACATGCCGCACCCACACGAGGCATTGAAGTCGGGCGTGCGCCGAGCACTGGGCGTGTATCTGCATGCTGTTGGAGAGAATGCTCTTGGCTCCTATCTGGATCGCGATGGCGAATGGCAACCGCTTGACGCCAGGGGATGGGAACTCACGCGGCGGGACCTTCATGACGGGGTGGAAGCCAGGATCCATCTGACGGAGGAAGCCCGCGGCGACGAGCGATTCGACTTCCACTACCTCGGGAAGGCACTCGGCCACCCTGAAGCCTTCCGCGGTCCGGATGACGTCAGCGCGCTGGCCGTTTCGCTGCCCACGGAGTTCCTGGAGACGCAGGGGCCTGGGCGTGTCCGCTCGCTGGCACTCGACATGGCGTGGGCCCTGCCCTTCAGCAGTGGTCATGCGGGCCTCTCCTTCCTTGGAGAACCCCTGGCTTCGTCCGTTCGCGACGAGGTGGAGAGGCTCGCCCTCCGCCACCCGGCCATCGACGTCCCGTACCTGGACGGACGTGCCCGTACACTTGGCACCCGCGTGCTCGGTCCCTCGTGGATGACCTTCCTGGGGCCCCCCGTGCTCACGGAGCTGGGAGGCGCCGAAGCCCTGCGTGCCCGTCTCCGTTCTCCGGGCACCCTCGTGCAGGATCTGGGATCCGACCGCGCCATCGTCACCCTGGGCCCGGCACCCCAGGCCGGTGACACCGAACAAGGCCAGACACTCCCCGCCTACCGGGAGCTCGCCCGCGTCCTCGAACCCTGGCTGTTCCAGACGCCCCCAGGCCCTTCCGCGGAGCAGAGTCCCTTCATCCACGACCGACGAAGCTGGCAGCGCCGCTTCCTCGACTGAGCGCTCCGCCTCCTGTTCCCCCTGCACGTGCACCCCTGGGCATGCGTTCGCATGCTGTTTCCATCGAACGTGCCTAGGGGGAACGCCATGACGGAACGTGACGCCTACATCCAGAAGATGGAAGCGGAGCAACGCGAAGCGACCGCGCGCTTCCAGGAGCTTGAAGCCCAATCCGACCTCGCGGAGAGCGAGGACGAGCTGGACCTCATCACCGGCGCCAAGGAGCGCAGCGACGACTTCCAACGTGAGGTCCAGGCCCTGCGCCACGCGGATCAACAGGACTGGCACCGCGTGAAGACCGCCGCGGAGAAGGCCCGCATGCGGTTCCACGACCACCTGGACCGCGCCGGCCTCCAGTGGGACCAGTTGCGCGCCGGCTACCGCCGCGAACGCGAAGCCGAACTGCGCAACCTGGGCGCCCAGATGGACCAGTGGGAGGCCGCCCGCCAACGCACCGCCGCCGAGGACTCGCTCCTCACCCGCCAGGAATTCGACTTCATGAAGCGCGACCTCCTGAACACCCGCAGCCTCCTCCAGCACCTGGGCCACGCCCGCGGCGCCGCCTGGAAGCAGGCCCGCGAGGAGTACGAGGCCGCCTGGCGCGACCTGCGCGAGCGCTCCCGCCGAATCCGGGCCGACAGCCCCACAGACACCGCTTCCCCCTACTGACCCCTCCCAAGCAGAAAGCGCTCCCCTCCCTGCTTCTTCGCAGGCGCCATGCGGCTGTCACACGGCTACGCTAGGAACGCCCCCCACCCGGAAGAGACGCGGCCCGGAAGGACCGCACCCCTTCCGGG
>NZ_RAVZ01000352.1 GCF_003611635.1 Corallococcus terminator
AAGCAGGCGCGACCGGTGGTGGGGCGGGGGGCTCTTCCTGTTCGTCCTCCGCTTCGTCGCCCGTGTCGTCGGCGCTCGCGCCTGCTTCGGAGCCCAGCGCAGCTTCGAGGTCCGCGTCCACGCCCGCGTCAGCTCCGATGGCCGCGGCGACGTCAGCGTCGTCTTCTGCTTCGTCCGCGCCCGCTCCGATGGCCGCTGCGACGTCGGAATCCGAGTCGTCGTCTTCCGCTTCGTCTGAACCTTCGTCCGCCTCGTCGTCGGAGGCGCCGCCAGACTTGTCGTCCGCGTCGTCGGAGTCCGTAGCCAGGTCTTCGTCGGAGGATTCAGCGGCGGTCTGTTCGTCGTCTTCGTCCGCTGCGTCTTCGTCGGAAGCGTTCGCAGCGGCGTCTTCATCGGACGCATCGCCATCGGCTGCTGCGTCTTCGTCGGACGTGTCTTCGTCGGAGGCCTCGTCCCCGTCGGACGCTTCATCCTCTTCGGACGCCTCGTCGTCGGAGGCCTCGTCCTCGTCGGACGCTTCATCCTCTTCGGATGCCTCGTCGTCGGAGGCCTCGTCCTCGTCGGACGCTTCATCCTCTTCGGATGCCTCGTCGTCGGACGCCTCTTCCTCGTCCGACGTCTCCTCTTCGTCCGCTGCCTCCTCCGACTCCTCGTCGTCGGACGCCACCGGCACCTCGCGCGGCAGCACGACCGCATCCACGGCCGCGAGCACCTCCTGCATCCGGCTCCGCACGAAGGCGGCCTCCGTCTCCGCCGGGGTCTCGGCCTTCGCCGGTGTCCCCAGGGACGCGGAAGGCGCGGCCGGTCCGGTCTCCATCCCCTTCACGGGCGCAGGGACTGGCGCGACGGTGGCGGCCTCCGCCGGACGGGCCACGGGCTCGCTGGCCCGAGGCTCCGGGGCCGGGACTTCCGTGGGGACCGCCTGCGCGAGCGCCGCCGTCGCCCCGAGCAACACGGGCGTCGGCGCGACGTAGCCGTTCTGCCGCGCGAGCAGGAACAGCGCCTGCGCCACCAGGGCATTCCGGTCCACGTCCAGGTCGTGGCTCATCTGCTCCAGTGCCCGCCACAGGGGCTCCGCGACCTCGATGGTTTCACGAATCCGCTTCATGACTAGCTGCCCCTCAGATTGCTCTGCCACGGCGAGACATGGTCCGAGTCGTTGAGCCAATAGAACATCGCCTGCGTCTCCGCGTACTGCCGTTCCGCGATGGTGACGAGGTTCGGATGCAGGTCGCCCAGCGGCACGCCCTCGAACTGGAACCCCTCACCGGGCTTGGAGCCATCCCCGCCCCGGATGCGCCGGTCCCGGCTCTGCCACAGCCGCTGCGACGCCTGTCCCGCGCCCTGGCCGAAGTCGGCGGGAGGCGCGAGCCGCGTCGGCATCCGGAGCGTCTTCTCCCCGCACGCCCACAGCAGCCACGTCAGCGCGCTCCAGTCGCCCCGGATGACGAGCGTCAGGTCCGCGAGCCCCTGCGACAGGTCCAGCGTCTCGTCGATCTCCACCGTGTCGTCCCCGAACTCCATCTCGAACTGCTCCAGCTTCACGGGCCCCGCGCCCAGGAGCGCGGACAGGTCCGGCGGCAGCCATGACACCGGGGCGCCGGGCTTGAACCGCTGGAGCAGCTCCGCGCGCATCGCCTGGAGCCGCGTGGCGTACTTGCGCACCACCTGCTGGACCGACTCCAGCGGTTGCTGGGGCGCGTCGGGGAGGCCGTCGTAGGTGCAGCGCGGTGCCTCCTGGGCGGGCCAGAAGTCGAACTTCGGGAACAGGGCCCGGGCGTAGGTGCCCAGGAACCGGGCGGTGTCCGGCTCCACCGTCGCCAGGTGTTCGGCGTCCTGACGCACCTGATCCGCCAGCCCCAGGTTCAACAGGATGAGGCCCCGGGTGAACAGGTACGGCTTGCGCTCCGGGGTGAGCAGCATCGCCGCGTGCAGGAAGTCCAGCGCCGCGCGCGGCCGGGCCGTCTGGTCCAACAGGACGGCATAGGCCCGAAGCAGCGTGGAGGCCTCGCCGCCGCGCATGAGGCAGTCCGCCATGGGCGCCCACAGTTGGCCCGCCTCCTCCACCACCGACACCGCCAGCGCATGGGCGGAGGGTTTGGTGCGGGGCAGGGTGAGCTGCTCCAGCCCCTCCACCAGCGGCTGCACGTCCATCGAGGTGGCGCAGGCGCGGGCCGTGGCCAGCAGGGCCTCCCGGTAGCGCTTCTCCGCGCGGGCCTTGCGCGCGAACTCGCGCCAGCCCTCCGCGCTCCTCGCGAGGTTGGAGAACACCTCCGAGCGCTCCAGCGTCTTCTCGTCCGGCGCCAGCCCCAGGTCGCGGGTGAGCACGACCTGGCGCTGCGCATCCAGCAGCGACCACTCGCCCACGGCGAAGTCCGTCTGGGCCTGGCCCTCCTCGAAGTGGACGCGGAAGTCCGCGTAGGTGTCCGCGGCGCGCGAGTGGTAGAACCCCTGGCGGTAGCCGTTCTCATATTCGGCCTCCCAGAGCAGCAGGCCGTGGCGGTCCCAGAACCGCACGAGTCCGTGGCGCTCCCCGTCCGCGTTGAGCGACACGAGCGCCCACTGGTCCAGGTCCTCGCGCAGCTCCGCGCCCTCCGGAAGATGGGCCGGGCGGGTGGGGTAGGGCTCGCCGGTGGTGGGCACCACGCGCTGACCGGTGCTGTCGAAGTGCATCACCTGCCGCACCTCGCCCTGGTCGTAGAGCATCACGGTCTTCTTCACCTTCTCGCTCACGCCGTTCTCGTGCATGCGCTCGGTGGTGAAGTGCTCGGACGCGAACCAGGTGCGCGGGCCGTGAAGCTGGCCCTTGTCGAAGGTGCCCTCCTGTGACACCTCGCCGCTTTCGTGGAAGCGCTTGAACACGCCCTGCGGCGTGCCGTGCTTCATGATGCATTCGTTGCAGAGGGTGCCGTCGGCCCGCCAGAACTTCCACGTGCCGTGCTGCCGGCCCTTGGGGTCCGTGGGTCCGAAGGACCACTCCGCCTCTCCCGCGTCCCACGTCGCGCCCTTGGGGACGCCCGCCGGAAGCGTTCCCGCCTCGGTGCGCTTGCGGTTCGCGGCGCGGCGCTTGAGCACCTCCACGTCCACCGCCTCCAGCTTGCCCAGCAGTGCGTCCAGGGCGGCGGCGGGCAGCGCGCCGGAGACGCGGTGGACCTCCACGCCGTCCTTGAAGGCGATGAGCGTGGGGATGGATTCGATGTCCAGGGGCTCGGAGAGGGACTCGTGCGCCTCCGTGTCGAGCTTCGCGAACGTGATGTCCGGGAACCGCGAGGCCGCCGCCTCGAAGATGGGCGCGAACGCGCGGCAGGGCGCGCACCACGGGGCCCAGAAGTCCACCACGCACACCCCGCCCCGTTGGGTGATTTCCTCGTAATTGTCCGGGGTCAGTTCGACCGGCGCTCCTGCCACGACCACTCCTGCTCAAGGGGAGGCCGGATAAGACGGGCGCCGGGGTCGCGCGTCAACCGGCGCGTCACGGCAGGAGGGGGATCCCTCCGGCCCCGCATGGGCTGGCCGGGGGCGGGCTGGCACCCTGGGGCCTTTTCTTCTTCCTGGAGCCCCCCAGGTCCCGGCCTGTCGCCGCTTTCGTGGAAGCCGCCGCCTCTCCGAGGAGGGCTGGGGCTCGCACTGGAGCGACAGGCCAGTCGCAAGATGGATGTGCACCGCAGCTCGCTGGCTGCCGCGAAGGTGACGGGCCGGGGCCGGCCCACCGCGCTCCACATCCACCGCTACACGGCGAAGGGCACGTACCGCGTGAGCCTCACCGTGACGGACTGGACGGGTGTCCAGAACACCGACACGCAGGTCCTCACCGTGAAGTGAGCCTGCCTGCACTCCCTCCCTGGAATGGACAATCTGGCCTTGCTTGACAACTTATGCCCATGTTGTCAATTTAGACCATATGGCTGTGGACCCGAAGTCACCCTCGAAGGCCCCTGACGACGCGCGGCGGCGCCGGCTGCTGGAGGCGTCGCTCGGGGTCTTCACGCGCTTCGGCTATCGCAAGGCGTCGATGGAGGAGGTGGCCCGGGCGGCGGACGTGTCCCGCCAGGGGCTCTACCTGCACTTCGCGACCAAGGAGGAACTGTTCCGTGCGGCGGTGGAGCATGCGCTCGGCACCCACCTGGAGGCAGCGCTCGCGGCGCTGACGGAGGTCGGACGTCCGCTGGAGGCCCGGCTTGTGGCCGCGCTCGACGAGCGGCTGGGCTGTTACGTCGGACAGATGGGGGGGGATGCCTCGGATCTCATCGAGACCAGTGGCGCCCTCACGGGCACGCTCCTGGCGGACCACGACGCGCGGTTCGAGAAGGCCCTGGCCCGGGCGCTCACCGACTCGCCGTTGATGGCCGTCTACGCATCCGCCGGGCTCACGGCGCCACAGCTCGCGCGGACGCTGCATGCCACCGCGCGCGGTTGGAAGCACACGTGCACCTCGCGCGAGGCCTTCGTCGAACACATCACCGTCGCGGTGCGGATGCTGTTCGCGCCGCTGCGGCGGGCTCGCTAGCGCACCCGCCGAAAGCCGTTCCCCAGCACCTGCCGCACGAAAGGCGCATGCCCATGACTGAACCCATTCTCTTTGGCGCCAGATCCACGGCGAATGACGTGCTCGAAGGGCTCGACCTGAAGGGGCGCACCTTCCTGCTCACGGGTTGCAACTCCGGCCTTGGCGCACAGACGCTTCGGGCGCTCACCTCGCATGGCGGGCATGTCATTGGACTCGCGCGTTCGCTTGAACAGGCGAGGGAGGCGTGCGCCCGGGCGGGGGGTTCGACGACGCCGGTGGCCTGCGACCTGGGGGATGTGGCCTCGGTCGTCGCCGCGGCGGAGACGGTCCGCGCACTGGGCAGGCCGCTGGATGCCATCATCGCCAACGCGGGGGTGATGGCGCCCGCGAAGCTGGAGCTCCGTTACGGCGTCGAGCAGCAGTTCTTCATCAACCATCTGGCGCATTTCCTGCTCGTGAACCGCCTGGTGGATTTGGTGCCGGCTCGCACGGGTCGCATCGTGGTCGTCAGCAGCGACGCGGGCGTCAATCAGGCGCCGCGCGAAGGCATCCAGTTCGACAACCTGGACGGACATCGTGGCTACAAGCCGCTCGCCTTCTACGGTCAGTCGAAGCTCGCCAACTCGCTGTTCGCGCGGGAGCTGTCACGACGGCTCGCGGACCGGGGCATCCTCGTCAATTCCCTGCATCCGGGCGCGGTGCGCACCTCGCTCACGCGGAGCATGGGCTTTCCGTTCACCCTCATCATTCCGGTGGCCCGGCTGTTCATGAGGTCCGTCGAGCAGGGCGCGGCGACCCAGGCGTTTCTCGCGGCGAACCCCCTGGTGGACGGCATCACGGGGGCCTACTGGGAGGACTGCAAGGTGGCCCAGGGACACCCGCTGCTGGAGGATGCCGCGTTCGCCCAGCGCCTCTGGACGGCCTCCGAGGATCTGCTGCGTCCCCACGTGGGCGCGGTGGGCTGACCGTCGCATTGGCGACTTCCGTCGTTCTGGCGCCTCATGGCTGTGCGCTGGACCGGTGCGTGACACACTGGCCGGATGCGGCCCACCCTGGCGGTCATCAACGGCGAGCAGTATTGGCAGTCCTACTTCCCGGAGTGCGACGTGGTCTCCCGGCGGCTCCAGGACTGTGCCTGGGTGCTGCGCGGGGGTGAGCTCTGGTGCATCAACCGCGAGTCGGCCACGCGTCTGGACGGCATCTTGTGGAGGGGGGGGGCGCCATCCGTCCGGATCCGAAGCACCGCGCGACGTTGGACCTCCTCCGCCTCACTGGGGTGCCCTGCATCAATTCGGCCTCCGTGCTCGCGCGCTGCCACGACCGGCTGTCGATGCTGGCGGAGATGTGCGAGGCGGGACTGCCCGTCATCGAGTTCGACGTCGCGATTGGAGACGACATGCTGCGCCGGTTGGAGCGGCCCGCGCCGTTCGTCGTCAAGGTGGGCAACCACCACGCGGGGCTGGGCAAGGCGCTCGTGCGTACCAACGCGGACTGGCCGGAGGTCGCGGACCTCCTCTTCGCGGCCGACGACTACGCGGCCGTCGAGCCCTTCATCGACTACCAGCGCGAAGTGCGCTGCCTCGCGGTCGGCGGGAACATGTGGGCGATGACGCGCGAGGGGGCGGGCTGGAAGGCGAACGTCGACACGCGCAAGCACCACGTCATCGAACCGCCCCCGGAACTCGCGGCGCACACTCGCCACGCGATGCAGCACCTGGGCGCCGACATCCTGGGGCTGGACTTCCTCCAGGCGCGGGACGGCAGGTACACGCTGCTCAAGTGCAACGCCACGCCGGGCCTCTCCGGCTTCCCGGAGGTGCTGCGCGAAGAGGTGGCCGAGTGCATGCGCAACCGGATGTGGCGGCGGTAGACGCGCGCCACACGGAGGGGACTCCTGTCAGGCCCCGTCGCGCCCCCGCGTCCCGCGAGCCTCACCGCCGGGCCCTGCTAACCTCGGCCCTGCTTCCACCGAGGTCTCGCCATGACGTTCTCACTCCGCTCCTCCAACCTTCGCGCGCTCAACTCGCTCACGAAGTACCCGTCCATCCCGACCTACCACACGCTCGGAGAGCGCGGCCGGCTGGGTGAACCCGCCATCGCGTTCGACGGGCCCGTCGTAGGCTCGGAGAAGGTGGATGGCACCAACGCCCGCATGGTGTTCCTCCCCGACGGGACGTACCTGCTGGGCAGCCGCGAGGAGTGGCTCTGCGCGAGCGATGACCTCATCGGCAACCCGGCCCTGGGCATCGTGGAGCACCTGCGGCCGGTGGCGGATGCCCTGCGTGAGAAGCGGCTCGACGCGGGCGGCATCACCGTCGTGTTCGGCGAGGTGTACGGCGGCAATGTGACGGCGCACAGCAAGCAGTACACGGGCGACAAGCGCGTGGGCTACCGCGTCTTCGACGTGGTGCGCCTCACCGACTTCGAGACGCCCCTCGCGTGGTCCGGCGAGCAGCTCTCCGGCTGGCGTGAGTCCGGCGGCCAGCCCTTCATCTCCGAGGACGCCCTCCAGGTCTTCACCCGGGAGCACGGTCTGGAGCTGACGCCGCGCATCTTCGAGCAGGACGGCGGCGCGCTCCCCAAGGACCTCGAAGGCGCCTTCGGGTTCCTGCGCACGCACGCGCCCACGACCCGCTGCGCGCTGGATGCGGGAGCGGGGCAGCACACTGAAGGCATGGTGGTCCGCACCCGCGACCGGCGCACCATCGCGAAGCTGCGCTTCGAGGACTACGAGCGCACCCTGCGCGTGAAGCGGTAGGGGCGCGAAAGAGGCGGCGGCTTCATCCCCGCCGCCTCCACGAGGACGCCGGGCCCTCAGTCGATCTGCAGCTCGGAGATCTTGTGCGGCTTGTCGCTGATGGCGTCCATGATCTTCCCGATGCCGAAGGTCAGCAGGCCGATGCCCGCGCCCACCGCCATGCCCAGCGGTCCGCCAATCGCGCCCACCGCCACCGCGCCACCGATGCTGCCCGCGATGCCGACGGCGCCCTTGGCGATCTGCGCCCCGTCGTTGACCTTCGCGCCGTTGACGATGTCGAACACGCCGCCCACGGTGCCGCCCACCGCGCCCAGCACGTTGGCCGCGCCGCCCATGCCCTTGAGGGCGGACAGCGCCTTGCTCCCGGCGCTCGCCGTCGCGCCGGCCACCTTGCCGATGCCGCCCATGCCCTTCACCGAGTCCAGCACCGCGCTGGTGACGGCGCCGGCCACCTTCGGGTTCGCCAGCGTCTTCGCCCACGGCATGGCCTTCGCCGCGGGGGCCGTGGTGGTGAGCGCGCCCGCGTTCTTGAAGCCCTTGATGGCCTCCGTGAACGCCTGGCCGCCCGTGTAGAGGTTCAGCGCGCCGTTGGCCGTGTCCGTCACGCCCTTCACGATGTCCGGCATGTTGTTCTCGCGGATGCCCCGCGCCAGTGACATGCCGCCCGCCACCACGCCGGCCACGCCGCCCAGCGCGCTCGCTCCACCCTGCGCCGCATTCAGGCCCTTGGAGATCGTGTCCTTGCCCAGGATGGCGGTGGCCTTCTCGGGCAGCCTGCCCGCGTCCTGGCTCAGGCCCTTGAGGACGTTGAGCGCCTGGGCGCCGCCGCTGTTGGCGTACTGGTTCACCGTGCTCGCGGTGGAGATGCTTGCCTGCTCCAGCAGCACCTTGCCGAACGCGTCGTCCTTGAAGTCATCCGGGTTGGAGACGTCGCGCATGTCGCGGCCTTCGGGGCCGGACAACTGCATCTTCTCGCCGTCCTTGCCCAGCTCGTGCACGCCCTTGCGGCCCTCCGCATCCGTCACCGTGGTGCGCGAGTTGACGAGCTGCGCGCCTTCACTGGACAAGAGCGACGTGTCCTCCTTGAGGGACGACTCCGTCTTGTTGTCCTTCGTGCGCTTCGTCTCCAGCGACTCCTGCAACTCCAGACCCGCGCCCGTCGCCTTGCGGCTGCTGTTGTAGTGCTGCTCCAGGTCGGAGCCGTCCGATTCCCGGCTCCTGGAGTCCATCTTCTCCACCGAGCCGTCCTGGCCGAAGGTGGTGGACGACTCGCCGTTCACCGGCACGCGCTTGGAGGAGTCCTCCTTCTCGAAGGTCTTGCCCTCGAACTTCTCCTTCACCGTGCTGCCCTCGCGCGTCCGCTCCGTCTTGATGGTCGCGTCCGGGTAGCCCTCGATGAAGGTCTGCGAGTCCAGCCGGTCCGGGCCCTTCTGCAGGTCCACCGTCCAGCGCTTCGGCGGGCGGCCCTCGCCCGCCTTGTCCGCATCCCAGTTCTCCCCGCCGCCCTTGCCGTACTCGTCGCGGACCGTGTGCAGGTCTTCAATCGTGTGCGGCTCCTTGCCGGCCAGGTGTGTGTGGCCGTCCAGCGTGCGGTCCACGTAGGACGTCGCCTTCACGTTGTCCTGGGAGAAGTCCTGCACGCGGCTGTACTGCACGTCGCCCTGCTTGCCGTCCTCGCCCGGGGGCGGAATCGAGTAGCTGTACGTGTCCGCGCGGTCCACCGGCTTCTTGAAGTCGAACGGGCCCTTGAGCTTGTTGTCGATCGAGCCGCCGCCGTTCTGCTGGTAGAAGGAGGTCCGGCTGCTCGTCGCGCCGCCGTCGGCCTGCGTGTACTCGTTCGTGATGAGCCGGTCGCCGTCCTTGTTCTTCTCCACGCCCACTTCGTTGCGCGTGTACGTGAGGCCCCGGTCGCGCGTCTTGGAGATGTCCCCGAAGGACTTGAGGTCCGCGGTCTCGTTCTTGTCGCCCTTCCACTCGGCGCGCTCCACCAGCGTGCCACCGTCCGCCTTCATCTCCAGGCGGTCGCGCTTGTTGGTGCCGTCCTCGTAGGTGGCGCTGTCCACCGTCACCGCGCCGTCCTTCTTCGTCGCCACCGAGCGCTCCACGACTTCCTTCTTGTCGTTGACGCGGGTGAGCTCCACTTCGGACTCGGACACGCGCTGGATGTTGCTGCCTGCGGGCACGGGCTGCTTGCCGTCCGCCATGGCAAAGAGCTTGTCGGCCTCCTGCGTGGTCTTCTCGCGCAGCGACTTCTGCGCATCCGCCGTCTCGGTGCGGCGCTCGCCCACGTTCTTCAGGTCCACCGCCTGCTTCGCCTTGTCCTCACCGGACACCGTCTGACGCTCGGGCGGCGGCCCCTCCACGGCCTTCTTCTCGACGGCGGCCTTCGCGGCGAGGCCGATCCTCAGGCCCGCGATGGCTGGCGCGAGCGCCTTCTCACCCAGCACCGGGCCCGCGACCGCCTTCTTCGTCTCGAAGGAGTCGCCCGCGACAGCCGCCTTCTTCGTCTCCACCGGCGCGTTGGCGACCTTCTGGGGCTCGGTCTTCCCGGTGACGGCGGGAGGGGTGATGG
>NZ_RAVZ01000353.1 GCF_003611635.1 Corallococcus terminator
GTGCGGGGTCAGCGAGGGCTGGCGCTTCCAGGAGGCGGGAGGGATGTCTTTCCGTCGTCCGATGCCGGTGTCTTGCATTCGCGCACCTCCTGGTCGGGCGTCAGGGCTGTCTGGGTGGAAGGTGGGTCCGGTGTCTGTCTATTTCCACCGGGGGACACCGGGGTCGCAGGGGTGCGGTGAATCCAGGCAAGGGGGCGAGGTCCCGCCGGGCATGGTTCCTGCGTGAGCGATGGACACGACGCAGTGTTGGGAGTGGACGTGGCTGGTGCCCTGGTGGCGCGGCCCCTTCAGGTGAGGTCGGGTCACATGCTGATCATCGGCGCGACGGTGGTGGGCATCCTGTTGATGTTGGTGGTGCTGGCCGCGGTCATGATGGGCGGAGCGCTGGCGCACAAGGGCGCGCGCCAGGATGAGGAGCGGCGGGCGCGGGAAGCCAGGGAGCGCGCGGAGCGGCGGGACCGGGAGCGCAGTGGGCCGGGGCCGTTGGGTGGAGAGCCCGTGCCCGCGTGAGTGTTGGGGGCGTGAAGAGGTGGGTGCATTCCCCGAGGCATGGGAGGATGCGCCGTGCGCTTCGTGCTCCCTTCGTTGTTGCTGTCGCTGCTCGTGGGGGCGTGTGTTCTTCGGCTGTGAGCATCCCGAGGACGGCGTGAACGTCTCGCTCTTCACGGGGTCAACGCCGGGGCTGTACTACTACGTGCTCCTGAATCCCGACTTCGAATGCTGTGTGGGCCGCGCAGGCGCATCCTGGATGGGTGGTTCTTCTACGGGAGAGTCCTGCCGGAGCGGCGCCTCCCACCCCCTGACGTCTACCGGGGCCGGGGGGCGTAGTAGCGGCGCAGCCAGCGGCTCAGTCCATCCAGGCCGGGGAAGAGCACGCGCTCGGTGATGTTCGCCTGGTCGAGCTTGTCCCGGACCTCCCACTTGAGCGACGCCGGCACGATGAGCCGCCGCACCCCCTGGTGCTGGTGCCCCAGGAAGTCGTTCAGGCTCTGGCCCGGCCCGTTCATCACCGAGAACAGCGCGAACTGGTTCACGATGCGCGCATCCAGCGACGGTGGCTCGAAGAACAACACGAACGGATGCTCCGCCAGCCCGTCGAACGTCGGCAGATCCACCGCCACCATTTCCAGCATCTCCGCCGTGAACACGTCCGCGCCCTCCAGCCGCAACTGCTCCTTCAACGGCCGGGGCAACTGCTGGTTCGTCTGGTGGTAGTCCACGCACCAGACGGCGCCGTCCTCGCCCAGGAAGTCCTGGCGCTCCGTCATGAAGTGCAGCGCCACGTACGGACTGAACGTCCAGTCCAACAGCCGCGTCGGCATCCCGTGGTGCTGCGCCAGCGCCAGCCAGTCCCACACCGACGTGAGCTGCGCCGTGCCCGGCACGCCCCTCGCGTACTTGCGGAAGGCCCGGAGCAGGTCCCGCTCGTGTCGCACGAACGCGCCCTGGCGGTTCAACGTCGCGGACAAATCCAGCCGGGCATCCGGAATGCCGCGGAAGACGAAGCTTGTTCGAAAGCGGCCGAGCGGCTCGTTCCACGAACCCCCGAACAACAGGTCCTGCAACTCCAGCCACGTCGTGACGCGTTGCTCCTGCATCCCCGCCCCCTCGTTCCGGAAGGTGAGCCCTGCCGTCCAAGGAAGCAGCGTTTCAGCGAACCAGGCTTCGGCCGACGACGGGCGCCCTCCCGGTCCGCTCCTTCCCCTGGCGGGGAAGCACGGGCCCGGTCGGACGCCCGGTCGCCTCAATCACAAACAGGAAACAGGACTACGGCCGCCCGAAGTCGGCGGGCTGGGTAAAGGCATACGAGCTGGCCCCCGGCGCTTTATCCGCCTGGAACAGCGGGCACTTCGCGCAGGTGAAGCTCTCCCAGTCCTCGCGGACCGCCACGTCGATGCAGCCACTGTAGAAGCGGCAGTGGACGTTGCGGTACTCCTCGATGGAGAACGAGTCGGCCCGCAGCGGGAGATGGAACTCGGTGGGTCGCGGCTGTGGACAAGGCATGTGTTTCTCTCTAGCCCCCCTCGTGGGTGCTGATTCCCTCTACTGACTGGTGCGTCGCGTCATTCCCGAGGGCCGGAAGCACAGGCACTGAACGCCTGCACCCTGGCTCATCGCAGCCAGCAGAAGACCGTGTAGGTTCTGAACGCTCAACAAAAGGCAGAACAGCCTAAGCACGTCGCCCCTCCCGGGCCCGTCCTGGCGGGATGTCTGCCTTCACGCCGGACAGGCAACCGGGCACGGACTGTCGGAATCTTCACCCTCGGAGGACTTTCCCGCGAAGATGCGGCGCGTGAGCCCCCCCTTGCGAACCCCCCATGTCCCCTCTCGCTGGCTGAGCGCCCTGGCCCTGGCCACGCTCGTGCTGCTCAGTGGCTGTTCCGCCTTCTCCCGCGCGGTGCGCGAGGGCGATGCCTCCTCCAAGGAGCGCCGCTGGGCGGAGGCGGAAGCCGCCTACCTGCGTGCCCTGGCGGCGGACCCGGAGGCCTCCGAGGTCACCGTGAAGCTGCGCGCGGTGCGCAAGGAGTGGGGCGCGGAGGTGTACCAGGAGGCCGGCGCTGCCCATGCCTCCGGGGACCTGCCGTCCGCCACCAAGCTGCTGGTGCGCGTGCTGGAGTTGGATCCAGACCATGACCCGGCCCGGGCCCTGCTCGCCCAGACGCTGGAGGCGCGCGTGGGGGTGGCCCTGGGGCTCCTGAAGGAAGAGAAGCTCCAGGACGCCCGCGCGGAGCTGGACGCGGTGCTCGCCGTGGCCCCGGACCACACGTCCGCGCGCAAGGGCGTGGACGCGGTGCAGGTGGCGTGGGCGAAGCGCTTCTTCGCCAGCGCGGACACCCTGGAGAAGGCGGGCAAGCTGGGCAACGCGCTGCTGGCCTACGTGCGCGCGGACCAGGAGCGCGTGGGCGCCACGGCGGCCCGGGAGCGGGCGGAGGCGGTGCGGCTGAAGCTGCGCGACGAGGTGGCCTTCCTGGTGGTGGCCTCGCCCGTGGACGACAAGGCCCAGGCGCCGGACGTCGCCCAGCGGCTGGGCGCGGGACGGCTGGCCACGTTCCTGCCCACGCAGCTTCCCCTGAAGGTCGTGACGGAGGCGCCCCCCGGACGGGTGGGCGTGAAGCTGGAGCTGTCGCTGGAGCGCGTGCTGCCCCTGAAGGCGGTGGAGGAGTCGCAGCGCACGAAGCGCTACCTCGCCGGCAACCGCTCCGTGCCCAACCCCAAGCGCGGCCAGTTCGAGTCGAAGCTGCTGGAGACGGAGCGCACGCTGGAGACGGTGGAGCGCAAGCAGGCCGCGGTGCTGCGCGAGTACCTGCGCGCCCAGGTGGAGCTGGGCACGCTGCGCGATGCCGCCGAGCGGTGCCGCGAGCGGGAGAAGCGCGAGTGCCGCGAGGCGCTGGTGGAGTGCGGCGAGGAGGCCCGCGCGGCGGCGAAGCCGGGCAGCATCCCCGGAGAGTGCAACCCGGAGCGCTGCTCGGGGCAGTGCACCCAGGACGAGGGCCTGATGGTGCAGAAGGCCAAGGCGGCGCGCGTGCTGGAGCTGGCGGTGCAGGTGGCGCTGGACAAGGCGGAGACGCAGCGCACGGAGGTGCAGCGCAACCGCGACTCCGTCTTCCGCGAGCCCATCACGGTGGAGGAGCCCATGTATTCGGACTTCGTCTACGACGTGCAGTTGCACCGGCTCACCGTGACGGCGACCGTGACGGCGGTGATGCGCGACCTGCTCACGCCCCAGCAGGTGCCCGCGCCCAACACGCAGGACTACGCGGTGCTGCACGAGGACGTGGCCCACAAGGGCTATGACCGGTACGGCGTGCTCGCGGACCCCGTGCAACTGCGCAACGAGCTGGAGCTGCGCGTGGACGCGGGCGACAAGGCCGTCGCCGACCTGGCCAAACGCGTGAAGGAGCGCTTCGACGTGTACCGCGGCAAGCGCGTGGAGGACGCCCGGCGCGGCATGGTGCGCCCCGGTGCCGAGGACGTGGTGGAGACCGCCGTGCGCGCGCTGCTGCTCACCGCCGACGCGCCCCCCCAGGATGTCCTCCAGCCCGTCGCCCGCGCTCGCGGCCTCACGCGGCCGGAAGCGCTGCTCGGGCAGTAGCCTCGCGGCCTCACGCGGCTGGAGGCGCCAGTCGCCCAGCCGCGCGGGCGTGCGCGGGTTTACGCGGTCGAGTGCACCACTCGCTCGGTCGCGCATGGCCGCACTGCTCGCCCAGCCGCTCGGGCGTGCATGGCCTCACGCGGCGCGGAGGCGCTGCTCGCCCAGCCGCTCAGTAATACGCGGTGGACCGTGCACGGCCTCACGGCCCTCCGAGCCGTCGCCCTCCGCGACGGCCCGGTGCTCAGTCCAGGCTGGCGCTCATCTCCGGGCGCTCCAACCGCAGCGCCTCCACGCGCCTGCGCCGCGCACCCGCGATGGCCAGGTGCCACGCGCCCGCCGCGAGGCCCAGGACGCAGCAGCCCGCCCACAGCGCGGAGGCGTTGATGTGGCCCAGCACCGCGCCACCCAGCGCTGGCGCGATGCTGGAGGCCAGCCCCCACATCATGTGGTACGCGCCCTGATAGCTGCCGCGCAGCTCGGTCGGCGCCAGGTCCGCCACCACCGAGGGCGCCACCGGTGACTGCGCCATCTCCCCCAGCGTCCACACCGCCACGGCGAGCATCGCCCACGGCACGCCGGCCGGCAGCGCATGCAGCCCGAAGCCCACCCCTGTCAGCAGGCCCGCGAGCGCCAGCGCGGTGGAGCGCCGCACCCGGCCGACGAGGCGGTTGACGAACGGTTGCAGCGCGACGATGAGCACGCCGTTCACCGACATCACCAGTCCGTAGTCCGCGGGCGTCAGGCCCCGCGCGGCCAGCGTCACCGGCAGGCTCATGTGGCTCTGGAAGAAGATGAGGGCCAGCGCGAAGATGGGCAGGCAGAACGCCAGGTACACCCCGTCGCGAAAGGGCATCAGCAGGTCGCCCAGCGTGGAGCGCGCCACGGCGCCCTTGGCCGCCGCGGGCCGCGTCTCCGGCACCAGCACCCAGACGCAGCAGCCGTAGAGGAACGTGGTCACCGCGTCCGCGATGAAGAGCAGCCGGTAGCCCATCCCCGCCAGCAGGCCCGCCAGCGGCAGCGCGATGGCGAAGCCCAGATTGATGACCCAGTAGAGCATCCCGTACGCCCGCGCCCGGTCGCGCGCCGGCACCACGTCCGCGATGGCCGCGGACACCGCCGGGCGGTACAGCTCCCCCAACAGTCCCAGCAGGAAGGCCGCGACCGCGATGCGCCCCGGCGTCTCCGAGAAGCCGATGAACACCATCGCCCCCGAACCCAGCCACAGGCCTCCCGCGAGCGTGAGGCGCCGGCCCACCCGGTCCGCGAGCATGCCGCCCAGCGGCCCGGCCAGCACCGCGCCCGCCCCGTTCAGCGACACGACGAGGCCCGCCTGCTCCACGCTGAAGCCGCGCTCCCGCGTCAGGTACAGCGCCAGGAAGGGCGCGACGAAGGAGCCCAGCCGGTTCACGAAGGTGCCCACCCACAGCACCCAATACGTCCGGGGGAGGCCACCTCCACCGAACGCTCTCAACACCATGGCAATGGGATTCATGCAGGGGGGCCCGACGGGGACGCGGCGCCAGGGCTGACGGACCGCGCGCGGGAGAATGCGCCCCCACTCGGCGCCTTTCCACGACCTTCCACCTCCTGCGCGGCGGTTGGGGCTTCATGCATTCCATTCGCGTGGAAACGCGCATTCCCGGGGTGTGTGCTCCGGGCTGGACTTCTCTGGTGGGCTCCTCCAGGTTGCGCGGCCACCGACACGGGAAGGCGGGACGAAGCAGGGCATGGGGCAGGTCATCGGACTCCTGGGGGTGTGCCTGGTGCTGGGGGTGTTCGCCCGCCGCAGCGGCCGGTTCCCCGAAGCCACGGCGTCGGTCTTCAACGTCTTCCTCCTCAACGTGTCGCTGCCCGCGCTGGTGCTGCGCGCCATGCACCGGCTGGAGTTCGTCCCCGGGCTCGCCGTGGCGGCGGTGGCCCCCTGGCTGCTCTTCCTGGGCGCAAGCTTCGTCATGCGCCTGCTGGGCCCCCGGTTGGGACTGTCGCGCGAATCGGTGGCGGCGCTCGTGCTCACCGCGGGCCTGGGCAACACCGCCTTCGTGGGCCTGCCCATGGCCGCCGCACTGCTGGGGCCTGATGGCGTCGCGGTGGCGGTGGTGGTGGATCAACTGGGCTCGTTCCTGGTGGTGGCGACGCTCGCCACGCTGACGGCCGCGAAGGCCCACGCCCAGGCTTCGCTGTCCGTGCGCACGCTCGTGCGCAAGGTGCTGGTGTTCCCCCCGTTCCAGGCCCTGGTGGTGGCGCTGCTCCTGCGGCCCTTCGCCTTCCCGGACTGGATGGACTCCGTGCTGCAACGGCTGGGCGACCTGCTCACGCCGCTGGCGCTGTTCCTCGTGGGCTTCCAGTTGCGGCTGGACGGTCTGCGCAAGCGCTTGCCGGCGCTCGCGCTGGGGCTGTCCTACAAGCTGGTGCTCGCGCCGGTGGCGGTGCTGGCCGTGCTGGCGTTCATGCCGGGCCTGGCGCTGGTGGTGAAGCAGGCCACCGTGCTGCAGATCGCCATGGCCCCCATGGTGACCGCGGCCCTGCTCGCCGCCGAATACGAATTGGATCCGGAGCTGGCGGTGCTGATGGTGGGCGTGGGCATCCCGCTGTCGTTCTTCACCGCGCCGCTGCTCATGGCCCAGGTGCACTGAGAGGCCGCACCCGGGCCATGCCCCGCGCCCTGGACTAGAGCTGGCGGATGAACACGGCGTTGAGCTTGTTGTTCGCCGCGCCCGCCGCGCTCTTCACCGTCAGGCGCCCGTCCGACACCGCGACGCGCGCAAGGCCGGTGGTGTAGCCGTAGCCGGTGGGCAGGCCGCTGAGCACCACGGTGTCCTCCGCCTGGATGCGGTAGGCCCCCACGTAGTTGAACGGCTCGCCGGCCAGCATGCTCACCTCGTAGACGCCGTTGGGGACGGCGATCTCCCAGACGCGCTCGCCGCCCTGCTGCAGGCGCGCGTGGCGCTGCGCGACGATGTCCACGTCATGGCCCGCGTCCACCATGTTGGCCGTGTTGTCCACGTTCCACCCGTAGGTGAAGCCGAACTGGCGCGCGCCGTAGATGAGCCCGTTGTCCGGCAGGTAGCCGTAGTTCTCCAGCGGCGGGTTGGACGCGGGCTGGAAGTTGATGTCGATGCCGAACTTCCGCTTCACCTCCAGGAAGGCGAGCTTGTTGTTCACGGCCGGGCTGCTGCTGCTCACCGTGAGCTTGCCGTCCTTCACGTCCACCAGCTTCACCGCTTCGAAGAAGTGCTGATCCGCGCTCGGCGTGCCGCGCAGCACGTCGCCGTAGTATTCGACGTTGAAGGCGAAATCGCTGTCGGTGAAGTCCGGGTCCCCCGCGACGAGCCGCACCTCGTAGTAGCCGTTGGGCACGGCCAGTTCCCAGACGAAGTTCGCGCCGTTCTGCGTGCGGATGAGCGTGTCGTACGCCTGCGACGGGACGTTGGGGTTGTTGCGGTCGCGCGTGTTGGCGGTGTTGTCCTGGTTCCACCCGTACGTGAAGCCGTTGCCCCGGTTGCCGTACACCTGGCCGGAGTCCACGACGAAGCCCGCCGGTACCGGCGCGCTCGCGGGCTGGAAGTTCACCCGCAGCTCCAACGGCGTGAACGCGGAGAAGGGACCGGGGGACTGGGCCCGGGCAGGGGAGCCCGCCAACGTCAGACCCAAGCCCAGGGTCGTGGCGGCGGACAGCAGGAAACGCTTCATCGGGGACCTCGGAGACAAAAAAGAAGGGAATCGCGGCTTACCGCGATTCCCTCCGTGCCTCCGCACTGATTCCGTCCGTTGCCGCCACGGGCGAACGTCCCCCGGGCGGGCTGTCAGCGTGAGGAAGGACGCTCGGGGTTACGCGAGCGCCGTGGTCTCGAAGGAGAGCTCCACGCCGTTGGGCTTCACGCGCATCTGCGGTCGTGACAGCACGTGGCAGTGGGGGCAGTAGCCGTGGGCGCCTGCTGGCGTGGCACGGATGGAGACCGCGCCGCCGCACACCATGCAGCCCTCGGGAAGATCGAAGTCCGCGAATCGCTCTCCGCTCTGGGTCTCGAAGTGGGTCATGCCATTGAGTTAACGCAGGATCCGCCGGACACAAGGAGACTGGGACCTTCCCTCAAGGACCCGGTTCGCTGCCCCGCCCCTCCTCTCAGGGACAGCAGCCGGATGACAGCGCCCGACTGCAAACGTTACCGGGGGCCCGCCGACTGCCCACCCGCCGACATTGCAAGCTGCTGTTCGTGCTGGCGAGGGCTGGCACGGGACTTCCATAGCGCACTCCCTCGGATGGCAACGGGCCGGGGGAGGCGTGGGATGGGTGCAGGGACGACAGTGAAGGTCATGTGCGACCGGAAGGGCTGGCGGGTAGACGTCACCCCTCCCGAGGGGGAGCTGCGGCGCTACCGCTACGGGAGCGAGGCGCAGGCGCGCTACTTCGCGGCGGTGTTCGCGCTGGGCCCGAGCGTTCTGCCCCCCAAGGACCATGCGCGAAGGGGGCAGGGGGCCCGCTTGCCTCTACCCATGCGGCCTTCTTTCGGAGAGGCTTCGATGCATGAGTGATGCTCCCAAGCCCAAGCCCTTCCTGCTTCCCAACCGGCAGCACGTCACCAAGGAGCCGGATCCCGCGGGTCGCTGGTCCTCGCAGTTCCCGGACATGATTGGCTACTCCAGCCAGGGCGGCGGCAAGGTGCCGGCCGACTTCGGGTGGAACACCAACCCCAAGCAGTGGCAGGAGGAGCTCACGCCGCAGACGCTGGCGGAGCGCTTCGAGGAGCTGCGCATCCTGCCGCCGAAGAAGGACGCCCCGGCGCTGCCCGCGTCCGCGGCGCCTCCGGCGCTGCCTTCCGCGACGAAGCCTTGATCAACTGAACGGCAGGCTGGCCAGCCGCTCGCGGAAGCGGGCGAGCAGGTCCCTGGCGCCGGCCTCGTTGAGTCCTCCGGCGGCTTCCTGACGCCCCTTGCGCAGGAAGACGTCGAAGGGCACCGAGCGGCCGGAGAGCGCGCCCGCGGCCTCCACCGCCTCCTCCAGGACGCGCGCCGCGCCCGGTGAACCCAGCTCCAGGTGCATGTCCACCTGCTCCAGCCGGACGCCGCTCGCCGCCCACACCGCGCGGTCATGCACGGTGAGCCAGGTGCGCGTCACGTCCTCCATCGCTTCTTCCAGGAGCGCGAGGAAGGGCTCCACCAGCCCTGGCAGCACGTCCGGCCCCAGCTCTGACTTCGTGCCCGCGTCGCGCAGCCGGCCCCGCGTCGCGACGATTTCTCGCTTGGTGGGCGTGCGCAGCGCGAGCGATGAGGACAGCGACACGAAGGCCGCGAGGCTCTCCTCCGCCTGCCGCGCCAGCGCGGGCCGCTGGGCATCCGTCGCCTTCGCCGCGCGCTCCAGCCGTCCTTGCAGCGAACGGCGCAGATCCGCGGACGCGCCCCGCAGGGCCACGCGCGCGCCCACCTGATGGGCATAGCCGGGCACCACGTCCTCGCGGCGCACGTCGGCGAAGGCCGCGGCGGTGAGGTAGACGAGATCGCCAATGCGGTTGCGGAAGTCCGCGCGCGACGCGGCCAGCTCCGACATCAGCGTCCAGCGGTCGCTCACCACCTCCGGCCGCCGCATCTGCACGCCCAGCTCCTGCACGCGCTTCGCCAGCCGTTCAGCGCTGGCGTGAAGCACGGCCTCCGCTTCCTGCGCGCGGCGCTCGTCGGAGCTGGAGGGGGGAGGGGCCCAGCCGCCGTCGTTGGA
>NZ_RAVZ01000354.1 GCF_003611635.1 Corallococcus terminator
GCCTTCCCCCCATGCCCACGGACGTGCAGGTGACGCCCGTGCGCGGCGCGGCCGACCGGACGGCCTTCATCCGGCTGCCCTACGCCCTCTACCGTGACGACCCGAACTGGGTTCCGCCGCTGGAGATGGAGCGCAAGGACTTCCTGGACCCGAAGAAGAACCCCTTCTTCGACTACGCGGAGGTGGAGTTGTTCCTCGCGCGGCGTGGGACGGAGGTGGTGGGCCGCGTGGCCGCCATCAAGAACCCGCGCCACATGGAGGTCCACGGCACGAAGGAGGGCTTCTTCGGCCTCTTCGAGTGCGTGAACGACGCGGGCATCGCCCGGGGCCTGCTGGACGCCGCCAGCGCGTGGCTGAAGGCGCGCGGCATCGACCGGGTGCTGGGGCCGGCCAACTTCTCCTCCAACCAGGACTGGGGCCTGCTCGTGGAGGGCTTCGACACGCCCCCCGCGCTGATGATGCCGTACAACCCCACGTACTACCTGGGGCTCCTGGAGACGTGCGGCTTCACCAAGGCGAAGGACCTGTGGGCCTATGAGCTGTCCTCGTCCGCGGAGCCGCCGGAGAAGGTGGCGCGCATCGCGGAGAAGATCCGTCAGCGCGAGGGCGTCACCGTGCGTCCCGTGAACCTGAAGGACTTCCCCGCGGAGGTCGCCCGCATCAAGGAGATCTACAACTCCGCCTGGGAGAAGAACTGGGGCTTCATCCCGTTCACCGAGCGCGAGTTCGACCACATGGCCAAGGAGATGAAGGCCATCGTGCGGCCGGAGCTGGTGCTCATCGCGGAGGTGAAGGGGGAGCCCGTCGCCTTCTCCATGACGCTGCCGGACGCCAACCCGGCCTTCAAGGCCGCCAACGGGCGCCTCACCACGTTCGGCCTGCCCATTGGCCTGGCCAAGCTGGTGCTGGCGTCGCGGCGCCTCAAGCGGCTGCGCCTGCTCACGCTGGGCATCAAGGAGGGCTACCGGCGCCGCGGTCTGGACGCCATCCTGTACCTGGACACGCTGCGCACCGCGAAGGCGCTGGGCTACACGGGTGGGGAGATCTCCTGGACGCTGGAGGACAACCACCTGGTCAACCGCGCCATCGAATCCATGGGCGGCCAGCGCTCCAAGACGTACCGCGTGTTCCAGCGGCCCGTCTGAGCACGGCCCTTGCGTAGGACGCTTCCGCCCGGGCTCTCGGCCCGGGCGGAAGGCACCACCCTTCCCTGCTACTTCGGCATCGGGGGCGCGGCGCCGGTGGTGCCGGCGGCGGTGTCCTTCACCGACGCGGCGCTGGTGTTGGCGTTCTCCTTCTCCAACTGGGCGCGCTTGGACTTCAGCGTCGACAGCAGGCCGTCGAAGCCCTTCGTCTGGAGGATCTTTCGGAACTGGCCGCTGTACGTGTCCACGAGCGACACCTCGTCGGTGATGACGTCGTAGATGCGCCAGTCACCCTTCGCGGAGGTCCGGTAGAGCTTGTAGTCCACGGGCACCTGGTCGGACTTCACGGTGAGCTTCGTGTCGACCGTGGCCTCGTTCGCCTGCACGCTCTCCTTGCCGTAGGCGACCTCCGCCTTGGCCTGCCCGATGGCCTTCTGGGCGTACGAGGCGCGCAGCAGCCCCGTCATGGTGTCGGTGAACTCCTTGCGCTGGGTGGCGGTGAGGCCCGCCCAGGCCTTCTCGCCCATGGCGCGCTTGGCGAGCTCCTCGAAGTCGACGAACTTCTCCACGACGGACGCGAGCGACTGGACGGTGGCGCCCGGCGCATTGGCGGCCTTCTGGACGTCCGCGTTGCCCGACTTCACGACATTGAGCGGCGTCACGGGCGCGGCGGCGAGCAGCGTGGCGGCAAGCAGGGAAGCAATCATTTTGATGAAGCTCCGGGTTGTAGGACGCGTGAAACGACGCGTGAGAGGACTGGCGGCCTGGAAGGGTTATTCATCCGAGGCCGGGACGGCACCCGTCACGCGTGCCAGGGACGCCAGACCCACGCGCACATCGAACCAGCTCTTGCCCCGCTCCGCCGACGCCTGGGCCAGCGCGGTGAAGGAATCCACCAGCTCGCGGGTGTCGCCGGTGCCCAGGTCGAACGCGGCGTAGGCGGCCGTGGCCCAGCGCTTCGCGTTCTTCTCCGCCTCCGTGAAGGACTTCGCCCGCGAATAGGCCGCGACGAGCTGGCTCTGCACCTGCGTGACTTCCAACTGGATGCCGGCCTTGAGCGTCTGTTCCTGCGCGCGCAGCTTGTCCAGCTCCGCGCGGGCCTGATCCAACTGCGCGTCCTTGATGGGGATGTCGAAGGTGCCGCGCACCACGAGGCCCAGGCCCACGGTCCGGTCGTTGTACGGGTCGTACGCGAAGGGGCTGCGCTGGCGCGTGGCGCTGCTCGTCCAGCGGATGTCGTAGAAGCCCGCGAGGCCCAGGTCCGGGTAGTAGCTGCGCTCGCGGATGAGGACCTCCTGCTCGCGCGCGATGATGCCGGCGGAGATGGCCTTGAGCTCCGGACGGCGCTCGCTGGCCTGCTTCAGCGCGGTCTCCAGGTCGGGCACCGTCACGTCCTCGCGCAGCGGCAGCTCCTCCTCCACCACCTCCACCTGCTCATCCGGGGCGGCGCTGGCCAAGAGCCGGATGGCGGTGAGCGCGAACTGCTCCCCCTGCAGGGCGCTGGCGCGCTGGCCCTCCACGAGCTGACGGAAGTACCCCAGCTTGTACGTGTCCAGCTTCGCCACCTGATCCGAGTCCTCCTTGAGCAGCGCGTCGATGCGGTCCCCCGCGTCCTTGAGGCGCTTGGCCACGTCCTCCAACTGCTTCAGGCCGGTGCGCGCCAGTTGATAGCCGTAGTAGGCCTGCGCGGCCTGGAAGCCGGCTTCCGCGCGCACGCGCTCGCGCAACGCCGCGCCGACGATGGGGCCCTGCTCTCCCGCCTTCTCCAGCGCGGACAGCTTGCCGAACGTGTACAGCGGCAGCACCGCGTTGCCGGTGGAGAACACCGTCACGCCCACCTTGCCGAAGTTCCAGTCGCCCTCCAGCGACGCTTCCGTGGTGGGCGGGCCGCCCAGGCCGTCGTTGCGCGCCTCGGGGACGGGGCCGCCCGCGCCCAGGGTGATTTCGAACCTGGGGAACCACGCCCACTTCGCCTGCTGGTGCAGCGCCTGGAACTTGCGCAGCTCCGCGCTCGCCTCCGCCACGCGCGCGTCCTGGGTGCGTGCCCGCTCCACCAGTTCGGCCAGGGTGATGGGGCCCTTGGGCGGCTTCGTGCCGGCGACGGCTCCCGGCGCCTTGCCTGTCATGGGCACACTGTCTCCGGGCGAACCGTTCCCGGGGACATCCGCGCCCGGAATGTTGGCTCCGGCTCCCGCGCCCGGCGTGCGGCCGACACCGGGGACACCCGTGCCCGGGGCACCCGTGGTGGGGGGGACGCCCGCGCCGGGCGGGGCCCCCGCGCCCGGCGTGCCCTGCATCGTCGTGGAGGTCTTCGGCGCGGAGGTGGTGGCGCTCTGCGCGGCGTTGCCGGCTTCGGCCGCCGGCCCCATGTTCACGGGGGTGGGCCCGGGCGGCAGCATCGAGCCGGTCCCCGAAGCAGGGCTGCCCGAAGAGGAGCCCGTTCCAGAGGACCCGGGCATGCCCGGCGTGCCCTGGCTTCCCGAGGCGCCCGGCGAGGGAATGGTGGCGGGTGACAGGCTGCCGGGAGAGGGGGCCGCGGTGCCCGGAGCGCCCGTTCCCGGGGCGTTCGAGGGAGCGATCGTGGGTGAGATCTGCGCGCCCGAAACACCGCCCGTGAGCATCATTGCCACTGCGACGACCCTGCCGACGTCTCTGCCCATGCTGTGGTCCGCCTCGTGTGCGGCGGGCATATCTGGAAGCCCGCGCCGGTGCAGCATTTCTGTGCACCGGCGCTCAGTGCCAGATGTCAGCTTCCGCCCAGTCCCTCCCGCGCGAGGAGGTCCCGTAGCGCGCGTGACAATCCACGACATTCATTTCAGACAAAGCTTGGTCGGCGCGCGCGGGGATCGCAGAATCCCGCGCCGAGTTCGACGCCTTCCTTCAAGGAAATCCCCATGGCACACACCGACCGCGTCAAGCAGATCCTGTCCTGGTACCCCTCTGACAACCCCGGCACGCTGACGAACCTGGCGCGGCTGCTGAACAGCGGCACGCTGGCGGGCACGGGCAAGCTCGTCATCCTCCCGGTGGATCAGGGCTTCGAGCACGGCCCCGCGCGCTCCTTCGGTCCGAACCCGGCCGGATATGATCCGGACTACCACGCGCAGTTGGCCATCGAGTCGGGCTGCAACGCGTACGCGGCGCCGCTGGGCTTCCTGGAGGCCGTCGCCGGCAAGCTCCAGGGTGAGATTCCCCTCATCCTCAAGGTGAACAACTCCGACTCGCTGGCCAAGACGGCCGCGCCCATGTCCGCGGTGACGTCGTCCGTGAAGGACGCGGTGCGCCTGGGCTGCACGGCGGTGGGCTACACCATCTACCCGGGCTCGGCCGCCCGCAACGAGCAGTACGAGGACCTGCGCGACATCATCGCGGAGGCCAAGTCCTACGGCCTGCCCACCGTGCTGTGGGCCTACCCGCGCGGCGCCCTGTCCAAGGAGGGCGAGCTGGCCATCGACGTGGTGGCGTACGCGGCGCAGATCAGCGCGCAGTTGGGCGCGCACATCATCAAGGTGAAGCCGCCCTCCGACTTCCTGGAGCAGCCCGAGGCGAAAAAGGCCTTCGAGAAGGCCAACATCCCCACCAAGACGCTGGCGGACCGCGTGCGCGAAGTCGTGCGCTCCGCGTTCAACGGCAAGCGCATCGTCATCTTCTCCGGCGGCGAGGCGAAGGAGACGGCGGCGCTCATGGACGACATCAAGCAGATCCACCAGGGTGGCGGCTTCGGCTCCATCATGGGCCGCAACGCGTTCCAGCGTCCGCACGGCGAGTCCGTGAAGCTGCTCAAGGACGTGATGAACATCTTCGCCAGCAAGTAGTCCCCGGCATCGCACGCCCGGCGCTTCGCACCCCTTCCGGCTGGACGCTGGGAAGGTGCCCGTCCGGGCGTGTTCCGACGTCGACATCCGGCGCCTGGCTGGCCCCCGGTCAGGCCGCCCCCCGGTGCTCCCTCCTGGCCTCCGCTGGCTTGTTCGGCTACGGACCCAGGCATGACGCATCGAAACAGGATGCCATCGCCGGACAGCACGCAGCCGCTTGAACCCGACGCAGCCGGGAGCGCGGTCGAGGAAGTGCTCGCCGGTGGCGGTGAGATGGGCGCCCTGATGCGCTCGATGGACTGGTCGACGACGCCGCTGGGCCCCGTGGCGGGGTGGCCGCAGTCGCTGCGCACCGCCGTCAGCACCTGCATCAACTCCGCCTTCCCCATGATGCTCTTCTGGGGGCCGGAGCTGGTGAAGCTCTACAACGACGGCTACCGGCCCATGCTGGGCAGCAAGCACCCGCAGGCCATGGGGTGCGCCGGCCAGGAGGTCTGGGCGGAGGCCTGGGACTTCATCGGCCCCCTGGCCGAGAAGGTCCGGACGGAGGCCCGTCCACACTGGGCGGAGAACCAGTTGCTCCTCATGGAGCGCCACGGCTTCATCGAGGAGACGTACTTCACCTTCTCGTACAGCCCCATCCGCGATGAGAGCGGAGGCGTGGGCGGTGTGCTCGACACCGTCATCGAGACCACGGGCCAGGTGCTGGACGCGCGCCGGATCCGGATGATGCAGGAGCTGTCCACGCGCACCACCGGGAGCCTCCAGGTTCCCGACGCCCGCGCACGGGCCATGGAGGCGCTGGCCACGAACCCGGCGGACATCCCCTTCGCCCTGCTCTACCGGTTCGACGCGGACGGCACCGGGGCCTGGCTCGAAGGCCGGATGGGCCTGGACGCCGACAGCCCGCTCGCTCCCGAACGGATGCTCTCGCGCTCGGAGGTCCCCGCGCCCTGGCCCCTGGCCCAGGTGCTCCACTCCGGCCGTGCCGAGCGCGTGGACGGACTGCGGGAGCGCTTCGGCGCCCTGCCCTCGCGCGAGGGCCTGCCCCCACCGGATTCCGCGCTCGTCCTGCCCATGGTCCGGCCCGGAGAAACGGGCCCGGCGGGAATGCTCGTGCTGGGCCTGTCCCCACGGCTCCTGCTGGATGCGTCCTACCGCTCGTTCCTGGAGCTCGTCGCCAGCGGCCTGGGCTCCGCGCTCGCCAGCGCCCGCGCCTACGAAGAGGCCCGACAACGCGCCGACGCGCTGGTGGAGGTGGACCGGGCGAAGACGGCCTTCTTCTCCAACGTCAGCCACGAGTTCCGCACGCCCCTGACGCTGCTGCTGGGCCCGCTGGAGGACGTGCTCACGGACGCGGAGCACCCGCTGGAGCCCCGGCACCAGGCGCAACTGGAGCTCGCGCGGCGCAACGGCCAGCGGCTGCTCAAGCTGGTCAACAGCCTGCTCGACTTCAGCCGCCTGGAGGCCGGCCGGATGCAGGCCACCTTCGATCCCACCGACCTCTCCGCGCTCACCGCAGGACTGGCGGGGGCCTTCGACTCGCTGGTGGCGAAGGCGGGGATGCGGCTGGTGGTGGACTGCCCTGCCCTGCCCGAACCCGTCTGGGTGGACCGCGATCTCTGGGAGAAGGTCGTCCTCAACCTCATCTCCAATGCCTTCAAGTTCACCTTCGAGGGAGAGATTCGTGTCCGGCTGAAGTGGCTCGGCGACCGGGTGGAGCTGTCCGTCAGCGACACCGGCACCGGCATCCCGGACTCGGAGGTGCCCCGCGTCTTCGAACGCTTCCACCGGGTGGAAGCGGCCCGGGGGCGCAACCATGAGGGGAGCGGCATCGGACTGGCGCTCGTCCAGGAACTGGTGAAGCTGCACGGAGGCACCGTCTCCGTGGAGAGCACGGAGGGCCAGGGCAGCACCTTCACGGTGTCGCTGCCCACGGGCACGGCGCACCTGCCGCACGACCTGCGCAAGGACCGTCCGCCGGCGGGCCTGCCCCAGACCGCGACGACCGAAGCGCTCGTCCGCGAAGCGTCCCAGTGGATCCCCTCCTCCGGCGAGCCCTCCGCCGCGGCCCGGAAAGCTCCGTCCGCGTCCGGGGCCTCGCAGGGCCACGTCCTGCTGGCGGACGACAACGCGGACATGCGCAGCTACGTCCAGCGGTCGCTCGAGGGCCGCTTCACGGTGGAGGCCGTGGCGGACGGACAGGCCGCGCTCGCCGCGGCACGGGAGCGCCCACCGGACGTCGTGCTGTCCGACGTGATGATGCCGGGACTCGACGGCTTCGGGCTGCTGCGCGAGCTGAGGGCGGACACGCGCACGGCCCACGTCCCGCTCATCCTCCTGTCGGCGCGGGCGGGCGAGGAGGCGAAGGTCGAGGGACTCCAGGCGGGCGCGGATGACTATCTGGTGAAGCCCTTCGGCGTCCGCGAACTGGTGGCGCGACTGGAGGGAACCGTGAACGCCGCGCGGGCGAGGAGGCAACGCGAGGAGCTGCTCCGGGCCCTCGAACTCTCCGAGGCGCGCTACCGGCTGGCCACCCGGGCCACGAAGGACGCCATCTGGGATTGGGACCTGCGCACGCAGGAAGTGACGTGGAACGAGGGCGTGCGGACGCTGTTCGGCTACTCGGGCGACGCGGTCCAGCCCACGTCCGCCTGGTGGTACGAGGCCATCCACCCGGACGACCGGGAGCGCATCGTGGGCAGCATCCACACCATCATCGACGCGCCCGGGGGCAGCGACTGGCGGGGCGAGTACCGGTTCCGGCGCCAGGACGGCACGTACGCCCAGGTGGAGGACCGGGGTTGGGTGGTGCGCGACGGCGCCGGCACGGCCCTGCGCATGGTGGGCGCGATGCAGGACGTCACCGAGCGCAAGGCCACCGAGGAGACGCTCCGCCGCAGCGAGGAGGAGTTCCGCACGCTCGCGGAGGCCCTGCCGGAGGCGGCCTTCACCGCCGACCCCAAGGGCGACGTCACCTACGTGAACGCCGTGCTGCCCAACTACACCGGCCTGCCCGCGGCGAAGCTGCTGGGCACGGGGTATCTGGACATCCTCCACCCCGAGCACCGCGAGCGGACCCGGGAAGAATGGGAGGCCGCCCAGCGGACGCGGGCGCGCTACGAGAGGGAACACCAGGTGCTGGGCCGGGACGGCACCCACCGCTGGCACATGGTGCGGGCCCTGCCCGTGAAGGACGCGCAAGGCCGGGTGCTCAAGTGGGTGGGCACCTCCACGGACATCCATGACCTGCGTCAGGCCCAGTCACAACTGCAGCAGCGCGCGGACTTCGAGCAGCAGCTCATCGGCATCGTCAGCCACGACCTGCGAAACCCCGTGAGCGCCATCCTCCTGGGCGCCGCCAGCCTGATGCGCCGGGATGAACTGGACGCGCGCAGCACCAAGGCCGTGAGTCGCATCCAGTCCGCGGCGGAGCGGGCCCACCGGATGATCCGCGACCTGCTCGACTTCACCCAGGCCCGCCTGGGCGGGGGCATCCGCCTCCAACGCCGCCCCACGGATCTGCACGCGGTCATCGGGGGCGTGCTGGAGGAAATCGAAGCGACGCACCCGGACCGGGAGCTCCACAAGCGCGCCAGCGGCGACGGTCACGGCGCGTGGGATCCGGACCGGCTGGGGCAGATGGCGCAGAACCTGGTGACCAACGCGCTCAAGTACAGCCCCCGGGAAACGTCGGTCCGCGTCGAGACCCGGGGCGACGGCGACAGTGTCGTCCTGTCCGTCCACAACCCGGGCACCCCCATCCCTCCCGAGCGGCTGGAGCGGCTCTTCCAACCGCTCCAACGCGCCAGCGGCGAGGTCGACAACAGCACCCGGAGCATCGGGCTGGGGCTCTACATCGTGAAGCACCTGGCCGAGGCCCACGGCGGCACCGTGACGGTGCACTCCACGGCCGATGCGGGAACGACCTTCACGGTGCGGCTGCCCCGTCACGCTCCGGGTGTGGCTTCCGAAAACGCGTCGTAGCGCAGGCCGCACGCGCTCCCGGGAAGCAGGCCCGGGGGCCGCTCCGCCCGGGCGAGCCCCACGAAAAGCAAAAGGCCCGCGAGATTTCTCTCGCGGGCCTTTCCATTTCAGAGTGGAGCCAACCGGGATCGAACCGGTGACCTCCTGAATGCCATTCAGGCGCTCTCCCAGCTGAGCTATGGCCCCTTCTTTTCTACGTGTTACCGGTACCGCTTTTGGGGAGCGGTTCCGCCCTGCGAAGGCGGCGCACTTCTACCGTTTCTTCGCTCCCGTTGCCACAACTGTTTGAGGCCTCGCGACGCTTTTTGCGACCGGGGGCTTCGCCACTTTCAACCGTTCCGCGGCCTCTTCTCCTTCCCGGAGCAGGTCCGTGAGCTGCGCGGCGTGATCAGAAGCCGCCTTCTCGGCCGCCGCGATGGACGCGAGGAACCGATCGAACCCGGGGGGGAGCGTCAGGCGGCCCTGCTGGATGCTCTGCCAGACGGCCTCACCCAACTCCCGGTGGGTCTGTTCCTTCTTGTCCTTGAGGAAGGCGGCCTTGCCGTTGGCGCGCGCCAGCTCCGTGTTGCGCTCGACGGCCTCCCTCAGCTTGGCGAGCTTGGACTCGGCCGCCTGGAAGGCTTCGTTGATCTGCCGCATCACTTCGGACTGCTTCGGGTCTGCTGCCACGGCTGTCACCCTCAGGAGAAGTCGTTCGTGCGTAACGTGACGGCTCGCCGACTGTCAACCCGGCTTGCGGACGAGGCGCGCGGCGAAGAAGCCCCCACCGGGGACCCTGGGCGGCAGGGCGCGCAGGTACGGCCCATCCACACCCACCTGGAGCTCCGGCGCCCACCC
>NZ_RAVZ01000355.1 GCF_003611635.1 Corallococcus terminator
TGACAGGGCCTTCCGCGAGGGGGACCGGGTGGGGTGGCCGGTTGGACCTGGCGGGTCGGGTCCGCGAAGCCCATGGGCCACGCCGGATTCGAGGGGCCATCCCTTCTCGCTCCCAGATGGGAATCCGGTGGCCGAGGGGGTGAAAAGAGGGGGAGAAAAAACGCCAGGGGTATGGTGACATGACCCGACCTTCAGGGTTATGCGGTGCGCCCGCGGCCATGGGGGCGCTACCTACCGGGGACTGGCAAGGCATGGACACTGAACTGGCGGGCATCCTGGGCGCTGCGGCGCGCACGGTGCGAGTGCGGATGGGCCTGACCCAGGCGGACGTGGCGGACCGCATCGGCATGGCGTCGGAAGTGTATGGCCGGCTGGAGCGCGGGCACATGCTGCCGAGCGTGCAGAACCTGCGCCGTCTGTGCGTCGTCCTGAACATCCCTCCGCACAACATGCTGGGCCTGGGCGAGGAGTTCGCGGCCCCGCCGCCGAAGGAGAAGGTCCGGGCGCGCAGCGACGAGGAGCCGCCGGAGATGCGCAGGCTGTTGCGGAACCTGCGGCGTCTGACGCCGGTCCAACTCAAGCTGATGAACCTGGTGGCGTCCGCGATGCAGCAGCAGAAGAAGAAGCCCTGAGAGTGTGAGGCGTTAGACTGTGGCCACCATGGTCGAAGAACTGGTGCGCAGGCTGGACCTCAAACCCCATCCGGAGGGGGGCTACTACCGGGAGACCTACCGTGCGGCCTTCCAGGTGCAGACGCTCCGGGGGCGCAGGTCGGCGGGGACGGCCATCTACTATCTGCTGACCCAGGGCATCTTCTCCGCCTGGCACCGGGTGGTGGGGGCGGATGAGCTGTGGTTGTTCCACGACGGGGAACCCCTGGCGCTGCACCTGATGCACGAGGACGGCCGGCTGGAGACGGCGGTGCTGGGCCGGGATGTGATGAAGGGCGAGCAGCCGCAGGTGCTGGTGCCCGCGGGCGTGCTCCAGGCGGCGGAGACGCTGGGTGGGTACACGCTGGTGGGCTGCACGGTGTCGCCAGGGTTTGAGTTCGCGGACTTCGAATTGCCGGACGCGGAGGCCATCGTGGCCCGCCATCCCGCGCACGAAGCGATGATCCGCCGGCTGTCGAAGCGCTGACGTCCGCCCTGGAAAGGACAAACGGGGCGGAAGGCCCGTGAAGACCTCCCGCCCCGCTTCGTGGTGCATCAATCCCTGTCAGGGGCTCAGGGGTTGTTCTTCACGGTGAAGCTGAAGCTCTGGATGACGAAGTTGTCCACCGCGTCGGTCATCCAGACATCCACGGTGTGCGTCCCATCCAGCAGCTCGCGGGTGTCCAGCTCCGCGGTCCACGTGCCGTTCGGCTGGAGCGTGCCGGCGCGGATGCTGGAGCCGTCCCGCGTGAACGCCACGTTCTTGATGCTGCTCAGTGCATCCGTCACCCGGGCCGACAGGGTGATGACACCGCTGGCCGTGCCGTTGGGCACCGGCGTGAGGAGCGTGGCCGTGGGCGCCTGCGTGTCATAGCGCACGGTGCGTGTGGCGCGGACGGTGCGGCCCGCCTCGTTCGTCACGTCGATGGTGAGCGTGTTCACGCCCGACGCCAGCACCACCGACGTCTGGATTTCCCCGCCGCCGCGCGGAAGCTGGAACATCTGGCTGCCCAGCTTCACGGTGGTCGCGGACATGGAGGACACGCGAATCACATACGGCAGCGTGTGGTTGGCGCGAGGCCCGAAGGTGGCCCCGTCCGCCGGGTCCGTCGTCACGGTGGGGGTGCCGGCGTCCACGAACACATGCACCACGGCCTCCGTCACGTTGCCCGCGGAGTCTGTGGCGCGCACCAGGATGCCCTGCTCGCCGAAGTTGGGCATGCTCACCGGGTGCGTCACCGTGCCGGTGCCGAACTCCAACAGCGTGCTGTTCACCCACTGCGTCTCCACGCGGGTCGGCGTCTGCTCATCAATCAGGCTGGTGACATCCACGATGGCCGTGCCCACCACCTGGCCCTGCACCGGCGACTGGATGGTGATGACGGGCGGGATGCGGTCCACCGTGAGGTTGATCTGCTTCGTGTTGATGCCGCCCAGGTTGTCGCGGCCGGTGAGCTGGATGATGTTCGGGCCTTCCACCAATTCCACCGGCGTGTAGACAAGGCCACCGCTCGCCTCGGGGGTCACCACGACCGGCGCGCCGCCGTTCACGATGAAGGCCGCGTAGGTGATGACCGCGCCGTTGGTGGCGGGCTTCACGAAGCCCCACACGGACAGCGTCGTCTCCCGGATGAACGCGGGCTGGTTGCCCATGATGATTTCGGGCGGCGTGTACGGATAGGCATTGATGATGAGCGTCTGGGCCGCCGTGCTGCCCAGCAGGTTCGGCGGCGTCGCCAGCGTCACACCCGAATACACCGCGCGGTAGTCCTGCGCGCCCGTGACGGTCCACGTGTCCGTGGAGAGGCTCCACGGCAGGGAGAACACGCCGTCGCCATCCGCGTCGTCATCCGCGCCAATCGCGACACCGGCCACGAAGAAGGTCACGACACCCTTCAGCGGTCCCTTCACCACGACGTTCGTCGCATCCACCACCCGGGCCGACAGCAGCGTCGCCTGGCCAATGGTGAGCTGCGCGTTCGCGGCGGGGGTCAGGATGCTGGTGGTCGTCGCGCGGCCCGTCACCGGAGGAGGCGGCGGGGTGTACGTGCGCACGCGCGCGGAGGCCGACACGCCCGGTGCTCCACCGGAGGCGGCCTTCACGGTGACTTCCGACAGCAGCGACGGCAGCAGGTTCGCCGGGGCGCGCACGGTCAGCGTCACCGTGGACTCCGCACCCGACGCCAGGAACACCGTGGGCCGGTTCAGCGTGGCCGTCCAACCGGGGAGGCCGCCCGCGGCGCTCAGCGTGTACGTGTCCGCCTGATAGCCGTGGTTCTTCACCTTGAACGTGTAGGTCGTCTCCTGGAGGGCCGGGTCGTAGATGGGGAACATCTTCGTGTCCTCGCCCACGACGGACACCTCCACGCTGAAGTCACCGAAGCACGCGAGGCCCAGCGACGCGAACGTCGTCGGGATGTCCGGCGTCGCCGTGCCCGAACCCCAGCTCCCGTCCGCCGCCTGCCGCGACTTCAGCCATTCAATCGCATTGAACAGCCGCGCGTTGCTGGCCGGCTCCAGGCCCGCGAGGCACATCGCATACACCGTGATGCCCGTGTCGAAGTCGTTGGACGCGTTCGTGGGAAGGCTGCCCCAGCCCTTGCCGCCCACCGGCGCCATCGCCGTCAGTTGGTTCGCGAGGGTGGTGATGGCGGCCGTGTTCACGTTGTTGGTGCCCGCGCCGGCGGCCTTCAGGCCCACGATGGCCCAGGACTTCTGGAAGATGTACGGCATGCCGTCGCCGACGACGGACGTGTCGTTGTTGTTGAGGTTGGCGCGCAGGTACGCCGCCGCCTTGTCGATGGCCGTCTGGTATTGCGCCGCCTTGGCCGGGTCCACGCGCTGCTTCGCCTGCGCGAGCATCACGATGTAGCGCGCCGTGATGGGCACGTTGCCGTGATTCACGGGGAAGCCGCTGTGGTCCTCCGGCCAACGGCCGCTGGCCTGCTGGATGCCCAGCGCCCAGTTGGCCGCCATCACCAGCGAGCTGCTGTACTGGGTGGACACGTACTGGTCGTAGCCCGCCAGGCCGAACGACGCCCAGCTCGTCTTCGAGTTCGGGTAGGCGGTGCCTTCGTGCAGCCAGTTCCCCGCGGGCTTCTGGTCCGTCTTGATGCGCCCGGAGATGAACTCCAGGTTGCCCAGGATGGTGCGGCCGGTGGAGGGGGTGGTCTGGGCCATGTTGTAGCCATTGGCCTTGGCGCTCGACAGGCCGAACACCGCCGCGCCCTGACGGTGGCACGCGATGCAGTTCTGCGACGTGGTCCAACTGGCCACGTCCGCGCTCAAGAACTGGATGGCCTTCTGCGTGGCCTCCGTGTTGGTGGCAGCGGCCGCCGGCAGGCTGAAGGCCGACAGCAGCAGCGCCGCGAACACGGCGAGGCGCGCCGCCCAACGGGGCGACGAACGGGAGACGGCAGATGTCATGGATGCATCCGAGGTGTGGGTGAGCACGCCCCGAACGCGGAAACGCCGGCCCCCCGGACACACGCCGGCCCGCCCACCCGCGCGTCACTGCTGGCGCCCCGGTGGTTCGGTCCGATGTCTGACTGGAAGGAAGCGCCCCGCCCAAAAGACGTGCGGGGCTAGAATACTGTAGCTTGGCTGGAAATGTCCAGGGTGGGGCAAAGACCTTCAAGCCCTGAATTCAAGGACATACAACCAAGCGAGCGAGTCTGTTGAGACTCACTCTCCCTGTTTACCGCTGGTGCGCTGCCACAGCTCGCGCAGCAGGATGACGCCGAACTGGGAGTCGTTGAGGATGTAGCGGCGCCACAGGCGCTTGGGCTCGTTGGTGAGGCGGTAGAGCCACTCGAAGCCGGCCTTGGCGATCCACTCCGGGGCGCGCTTGGCGGTGCCGGCGATGAAGTCGAACCCCGCGCCGATGCCGATGGCCACCGTGGGGCCCAGCTTCTGGGCCACCTGCGAAATCCACACCTCCTGCTTGGGGCTGCCCAGGGCGACGAAGAGCAGGTGGGGGTCCTGTTCGCGGATCTTCGCCACGATGGGATCATTCTGCGCGTCGCCCGCGTCCAGGTTCACCATGGGCGAGTCCCAGCCCACGACCTCGATGCCGGGGTACTGCGCCTGGAACTGGCGGCCCACCTTCTCCGCGACGCCGGGGCCGGCGCCCAGCAGGAAGATGCGCCACTTGCGCTCGGCGCCCAGCTTCACCAGGGGGAGGATGAGGTCGGAGCCGGCGATGCGCTCAGGCAGGGGCACGTCCAGCATGCGCGAAGCCCAGACGATGGGCATGCCGTCCACCACGGAGATGGTGGCCTTGGAGTACGCGTCACGGAAGCGCGTGTTCGTCTCCGCCAGCACCACGTGGTCCACGTTGGCGGTGAAGACGTAGCCGCCCTGGTGCGCGTCCACCAGGTCCCCGATGGCCTGCACGGCCTCCGGGAACGTGAGCTGGTCGATGGCGAGGTGGCCGATGCTCAGGCGCGGGCGGGGAGAAGCGGCGGCGGGGGCGTGTGCGGTGGTCAAGGCAGCGTCTCACTTCACCGTGAGGTCGAGCACGGTGATGGAGTAGGGGGGAAGGCGTTGTGACAGGGCCTGTTCGGCCTTCGTTCCGGTGGCCTGTTCGGTGAAGCCACCCGGCGCGCCCGAGTAGCCCAGCACGCGCACGGTGTTGAGCGTGCCGCAGCCCTTGAACTCCAACTGCGCCTGGGCGGCCTGTTCGGGATCGAAGTTGAGGAGCACGGCGGTGAGCTTCTTGCCGGACGCATCGCGGGACGCGAAGAGGCTGGTGCCCTCCGGCGCGGTGGTGGGCAGGGAGATGTCCTGGAAGCGGCCGCCCTTGCCGTCGAAGTCGCGGTACGCGCGGAACGCCCAGAACGTGGGGCTGCTGTCCGGCGGGTACTGCCAGAAGAACGCGGAGGTGAGCCCCTGCTGGCCGAAGCGGCCCAGGGCCTCCGCCTGCGCGAGTCCCCCGCTCATGTGCTTGAGCGCGCCGAAGTTGTACTCGCCAATGGACATGCCCCGGCCGGGGTAGTTCTCCGCGATCCACTGCTTCACGCGGGGGATGAGCTGGATGGGTTCGCCAATCCAGGACTCGTCCTTGTAGGTGGGGTCCCACAGCGCGCGCGTGGAGCGGATCCGCCGCGCGTTGGTGTCCGGGTCGGTGGCGCCTTCCAGGCCCAGGCCCACGTTGCTCTGCGGGTAGAAGTGCACGTCCACCACGTCCAGCACGCGCACGCCCGTCTTCTTCTCGTGGTCGCGCAGCGAGCGCAGGTACCAGGGCAGCAGGGCCACGTCGCCGTGGGCGCGCCGGTCGGTGTACGGCGGGCGGCCGGGGGCGAAGTCGGCGGCGGACCAGAAGTAGTTGGTCCAACCCCACTCCGCGGGGCCGGCGATGACGGCCTCTGGATCCGCGCGGCGCACGACGGTGCCGTAGTCGATGGTGCGCTTGAGCAGCTCGTCGTAGCCCAGCGGTTCGGGGTGCACGTCCCGGTGCGTGGAACTCCAGAGGGCGGGCTCGTTGTCCAGGATGTACATGTGGACGCCGCGCGCGCCGCCGCGCTTGGAGTCGGCCTCGCGCAGGGAGCGCACCCAGTCGGAGATGAACTCCGGCGGGGCCTGGATGCTGGTGGTGGCAGGCAGGCCCGGGGGCAGGGGCGTGCCGTCGCGGCGGATGCCGTTGCCGCCCGCGGGCTCCGTTTCGTCCACGGCCTGCTGCGGGCCGAACTCCGACACCGGGAAGCCGACGGAGGACGTGTCCTTGGCCACCCAGCCAATCAGGGGCAGCGTGAGCGCGGACTGGGTGTTGTTCTTGCGGTTGGACTCCAGGAAGTCATCCGCGCCGAAGCCCAGTTGCACGTTGCGGAAGTACCAGTCGTTGCCGGTGTTCCACGCGCGGCCCAGCTTCCAGTTGTAGCGGGACGTGGGGTTGCCGCCCCAGCGGCGGATGGTGGCGCCCAGCTTCCACTGGTGGGTGTCCTGCGTCTCCCGGTTGCCGTCCAGCGCGATGCCGTAGATGAGCGGGCTGATGGGGCGCGAAGGGGCGGCGCAGTCGATGACCATCTTCGACTCCTTGCCCGCGCCCCGGCCTGCTCGGCCACCGCCCGCGGCGCGCGCGGCGGCGATCTCCGGGGACAGCGGCACCAGGGCCACCTTGTCGAAGAGCACCCAGTCGCGGGCCACGTCCTTCGACGCGCGCATCACCAACCGGTCGAAGGGGAGGCTGCGCGGGTTGAGGACCTCCATGGGGACGACGACCTCCGCCCACTCGCGGTCCTTCTTGACGATGAACTCCGGGCTGATCCGCACGTGGGGGAACACGGCGGCGCCGGGCGAGTCCAGGCGCACATCCAGGAACTCGCCGTAGGACTCCGGGGCGGTGAAGCGGAAGGTGAGCGCGCCATACGCGCCCCCGAGCTTCGGCTGGTAGAGGATCCACCCGCCGTAGTTGAACATCCGCAGGCGGGCGGGGGCGCTCTTGGGCAGCTCGCGAGGCGCCCAGCCGATGTCCTTCCATCCGGGCTTCAGGCCGCCGTCGTAGATGACCACGGAGGCGGTGGGGTCCTGCGGCGCGGCGGGCGTCGTCGCTGGCTGGGCGTCCTTCGCGGCGGCGGCGCCCTGCTGGGCCATCGCCACGCCGGCGCTGCTTCCGAGCACCACGCACGTGAGGATGACGTTCCGCTTCCACCGCGTCTGCTTCGCACTGTCAGCCATGACCTTCTTCAACGCATCCCCCGGCACGAAACCACCGCCGACTTCGACTCCAGCAACCGACTGCCACTCCAGCGACCGACCGTGACCCCACCGGCCGACCGTCACTCCAGCGACCGACTTCATCGGCCGACCGCGACTGCGACGACCGACCGTTACTCCAGTGACCGGCCGCGACTACAGCGCGACCTCGTCCTGGTCCTTGCGCGGGAAGATGCGCGCGGGGATGCCCACCGCGACGCTGTCCGGCGGCACGTCCTGGAGCACCACGGCGTTCGCCCCGATGCGTGAACGGGCGCCAATGCGCACCGGCCCCAGGATGCGGGCCCCGGCGCCAATCCAGACGTCGTCCTCGATGGTGGGGTAGCCGTTGTCCTTGGCGGTGCCCACGGTGTTGTTGCCGTAGAAGCGCACGCGGTCGCCGATGCGCGCGTCCCCGCCGATGACGATGCCCAGGCTGTGCACGAAGTACACGCCCTTGCCCAGCGTCACGTCCTTGCCAATCTCGATGCCCATCACCGCCGTCTGCGCCACGCGCAGCACGTGGTTGAGCAGCGGGATGCGGAAGGTGATGGCCGCCTCGCGCGCGCGGTTGAGCGCGGTGATGCGGTACGAATCACTGGTCAGCACCACCTTGGCCAGCGACTTCGCGTCGGAGTTGCCGGTGGCGGCCTTCGCCATCTCCACCGCGTCCGAGATGAGGGCTCCGATCATGGTCTTCATCCTTGGGGATTTCCCCGGCCCTGCAGGTAGCGCGCGATGCCCTTCGCGATGCCCCGCAGGCCGCCGGCCTCTGTGCGGGCCCCGCGCAGGTACTCCATGCCGTACGCGACGGACGTCCCCGCGAACGCGGCGCCCTTGAGGCCCAGCTTGTCCGCCATCGTGGACGCGTTCACCACCGCGTGGGTCAGCCGGCGCGACGCCTCCGGCGCCACCACCGCGGAGGCCAGCAGCGGGCGCGACAGGAGGTTGGTTTCAAAGAGCAGGCGCCACGGGTTCACGCCCTTCACGTCCGGGTGCTTCACGGACACGTGGGTGTCGAACATGCCGTAGCGGTGCGCGCGGCGGATCCACTTCTCGAAGCTGACGTGGTCGCTGCCGTGCAGCACGTACGCGTCCGGGGCGAAGAGGAACGCGCAGCCGGCCTTCTCCAGGCGCACGCCCAGCTCCACGTCCTCGGACTGGCCCAGCGTCTTGTCGAAGCCGCCCACGCCCACGTAGTCCGCGCGGGGGAAGGACACGTTGCCGGTGTACAGGTGGTTGCCGCGCGCCTTCGCGCCGGGGACGGACAGCTCCTCGGCCATGCGGTTGTTGAGGTGCGCGTACCAGCGCTCGAACAGCGGCATGTCGCCGATTTCGGGGTCCGGCCGGATGCGGCCCAGCACGACGTTGCGCGAGCCCTCCGGGTGGTGCGTGAGGTGGCGCGCGAGGAAGTCGGAGGCCACCTGCATGTCGTCGTCGGTGACGAGCACCACGGCGCCCTTCGCGGCGATGACGCCCCGGTGCCGCGCGGCGGCGGCGCCCGCGTTCTGCTGCACCTCCACGCGCAGGGCGTAGGGCAGCTTCAATTCCATCAGCGGCCCGCGCACGTCGGTGGCGGAGCCGTCGTCCACCACGACGACCTCGAAGTCCCCGGGCGGCAGCGTCTGGCCGGCGAGCTGCTGGAGCAGCCGCGTGATGAGGGGCAGCCGGTTGTACGTGGCGATGACGACGCTGAGCCGGGGGGCCGGCGCGGCGGAGGAGGCGGAAGGGCTCATGGCTTCTTCTTCTTCTTGTCGCTGTCGGCGCGGCGCTGCTTCTTGGAAGGGCGCGGGAAGGTGACGCTGCCGGCGAAGCGGTCCGCGCCCACGAGGCGCAGCGTCTTCTCCGCGGAGCCGAAGTCCGTCTCACCCAGGGTGATGCACAAGAGCGCGGTGTCCGCGGCCAGGGCCAGCGGCAGGCTGGCCGGGTGGGTGAGCAGCGAGTCGATGACCACGATGACCCGTTCGCCCTGCTCCACGCGGCGGCGCACTTCCTGGACCAGCCGGGGCGCGCCCGCGGGTTCGATGCCGGTGGCGTCCACCAGCCGCAGCGGCGGCTCCGGGTAGGGCGAACCGGCCTCCATCAGCGCCTGGGCCGCGTCCAGCGCGGGCGCGCCGGGGTGGGCCGGGACGACGGTGAGGAAGGTCCACGCGCGGCGATCCAGCGCGAACCACAGCCGCGACAGCTCCGCGGACGGCACGGCGCTGGCCGGTGGGGTCTCCTCGGGAGCTGAGGGCGGGCTCGAATCGGCGGACATAGGAGGCGCGGACGGTATAACGCATGGAGGCGTCACGACCCAACGACCCGGGTGGGCGGGCGAGCGAAGGAGCGCGCCAATGGTCTGCTGTCATCACTGACACCCCCTGTGGGAGCCGGGGTGAGGGCTTCCGG
>NZ_RAVZ01000356.1 GCF_003611635.1 Corallococcus terminator
GTGGTGCCGGGGGCGGCGGCGGTACGAACGCTGGCGGACGCGCGGCCACCGGGGAGCCACTCAGGGGCAGCGGCGAAGGCGGGGGCGGCAGCGCGCCGTTCATGTCCAGCCGGGGAGGCGGCGGAGGCGGCGGTTGCACCGCGCCCTGGAGGAAGAGCGTCTCCGCCTCGCGGATCCGCCGCGAGAGGAAGTCGAAGATCTCCACGGAGATCTTCCGCAGCTCCGGATGCAGGTCCGGCGACAGGTGGTCCGGAGAGAAGCGCTTCGCCATGCGGAAGAAGGCGGTGCGGAACTCGTCCAGCGAGGCCTGCGGCTTGAGCCCGAACACCTCATGCGGCGGCAGGTGCAGCAGGCCGCGCAACTGGGTGCGCAGGCGCTCGGCCTGCTGGGTCTCCACGGAAGGCGACGGCGCGGCGGCGAAGAGGTCGCGCACCTCCGGCAGCTCCTGGAGGGGAAACCAGTTCGTCCCATCGCGCGATGCGCGCACGGCCGTCTTCAACCGGCCGGAGGCGATGAGCTCACGGAATGCTTGCAGTTGGAGGGGGCCCAGCACACGGCCAAGCGAATCTCCCACCCAGTAACCGACAGCGGATGACGACACGGGGACCTCGGAATCAGGACGCGAGTGCCTCGCGCATGGCCGACGCGATTTCCATGGGGTGGAAGGGCTTGCCCACGAAGCCCACCGCGCCCGCTGCGATGGCCTGCTCCACCACCGGCTCCGCGTCCATGCTGCTGATCACGAGCACGCGCGTTCCCGGCGACACGCTCTTGATGGCACCCAGCACTTCCAGCCCGCTCTTCTTCGGCATGAACAGGTCCAGGAACATCACCGCGGGCTGCTCCTTCGCGGCCAGCGCCAGGCCCTCTTCCCCATCCGCTGCCTCCAGCAGTCTCAGGGCGATGCCCGTCTCCGCGATGACGTCCTTGAGGATGCGACGCACGAAACTGTCGTCATCCACGAGCAGCAGGGTTGGCAGTCCAGACATGGGCGGCAGGATACATGGACCGCGCGTTTTTCGGCGCGGTCGTCGTGCGGCGCCTGCCCGCCTTTTGGGTTAAGGGGGTGAGCATGTCCACCGACCTCGCGCTGTCCCATTTCGAGTCCCAGAAAGCCGCGTACCTCGAGGACCTCAAGACCCTCGTACGCATACCCAGCGTGTCCTTTCCCGGCTTCGACGCGAGCCTCGTGCGCAAGAGCGCTGAAGCAACCGCCGCGCTGTTGAAAGACCGTGGGTTTGAAAACGTCCAGCTCCTCGAAATCGAGGGAGCCCACCCGTATGTCTATGGCGAGGTGCTCAAGGCGCCAGGCAAACCCACGCTTCTGCTCTACGCGCACCACGACGTGCAGCCCGCCGGAGACGAATCCGCCTGGAAGAGCGCGCCCTTCGAGCCAGAGCTGCGCGACGGTCGCCTGTACGGCCGAGGTGCGGCGGACGACAAGGCCGGCATCGTCGTGCACACCTCCGCGGTGGACGCGTGGCTCAAGAGCACCGGCCAACTCCCACTCAACGTGAAGGTCGTCATCGAAGGGGAGGAGGAGGCGGGCAGTGACCACCTGGGTGCATTTCTCCAGAAGCACGCGAAGTTGGTGGCGGCGGACGCCATCGTGTTGACGGACACGTCGAACTTCGACACGGGCCTGCCGTCCATCACCACGGCGCTGCGCGGGCTGGTGACGGTGGATGTGGAGGTGCGCGGCCTGAAGCAGGCGGTGCATTCCGGCATGTGGGGCGGGCCGGTGCCGGATCCGGCGATGGCGCTGTGCCGGATGCTCGCGACGCTGACGCACGCGGACGGATCCATCGCCATCGAAGGGGTGATGGAGCACGTGAAGCCGCTGACGGACGCGGAGCGGCAGAGCATCCAGGCCCTGCCCGGCGACGACGCGACCTTCCGCGAGCAGGTGGGCCTCAACGACGGCGTGGAGCTGTTGGGTGGAGGACGTCACCCGTGGGAGACGAACTGGCGCCAGCCCAGCCTGGCCATCAACGCCATCCAGGCGAGCAGCCGCAAGGACGCGCGCAACATCATCGTGGAGTCGGCGTGGGCGCGCGTGGGCATCCGCGTGGTGCCGGACCTGGATCCGGAGGACGTGCAGCGCCGGCTGGTGGCACATCTGAAGAAGGTGTGCCCGTGGGGACTGGAGCTGGAGATCCGCGAGGACCAGGCTTCGGGCTGGTGGTACACGGATTCGTCACACCCGGCCTTCCAGGCGGCGTTCCGCGCGCTGGAGAAGGGCTACGCGAAGAGGCCCGTCACCATCGGGTGCGGTGGATCCATCCCGTTCGTGGAGCCGTTCGCGAAGGAGCTGGGCGGCGTGCCCGCGCTGCTCATCGGCGTGGAGGATCCGTACACGTACGCCCACTCGGAGAACGAGAGCCTGCACCTGGGCGACTGGGAGAAGTCCATCCGCTCCGCCATCCACCTCTATGAGGAACTGGCGAAGGCGTTGACCGCTCGCGGATAAGGGACGCCCGACATGAAACGCCTGTCCTGCGTGGCCCTGCTCTTCGCTGTCGTCGCCGCACCCTTCCTCGTGCACGCGGACGAAGGGATGTGGACGTTCAACCTCTTCCCGTCGGACGTGGTGGCGAAGAAGTACGGCTTCAAGCCCACGCAGGCGTGGCTGGACCGGGTGCGGTTGGGGTCCGCGCGGCTGGCGGAGGGCTGCTCCGGCAGCTTCGTGTCGCCGGACGGCCTGGTGATGACGAACCACCACTGCGCGCACAACTGCATCGCGCAGTTGTCCACGGCGAAGAAGGACCTGTCGAAGGACGGCTTCTTCGCGCGCACGCTGGCGGACGAGCCTCGCTGTCCCACGATGGAGGTCGACCGGCTGACGGACATCCGCGACGTGACGAAGGACGTGCAGGGCGCGACGCAGGGCCTGCAAGGCGAGGCGTTCGAGGACGCGCAGCGCGCGGTGTTCGCGAAGCTGGAGGCGGCGTGCGCCACGCGGGACGACCTGCGGTGTGAAGTCGTCACGCTGTACCAGGGCGGCCGTTACGACCTGTACACGTACGAGCGGATGCAGGACGTGCGGCTCGTCTTCGCGCCGGAGACGGACATCGCGGCCTTTGGTGGGGACCCGGACAACTTCGAGTTCCCCCGCTACGACCTGGATGTGTCGTTCATGCGCGTGTACCGCGACGGCAAGCCCGCGAGGACGGAGCCGTACTTCCGCTGGAGCAAGGAAGGCCCGAAGGAGGGCGCGGTGACGTTCGTGCCGGGCAACCCGGGCAGCACGTCGCGGATGGACACGCTGGCGCAGCTTGCGTACCAGCGGGACCATTCGCTGCCGGAGAACCTGTTCTGGCGTTCGGAGCTGCGCGGGCGGTTGCAGGAGTTCGCGCGCCGGGGGCCGGAGTTCGCGCGCATGTCGGAGGAGCGGTTGTTCGGCCTGGAGAACGGCCTCAAGTCGATGAAGGGTGGACGCGAGGCGCTGGTGGAGCCCGCGTTCTGGGCGCACCTCTCCGACAACGAACGCGCGCTGCGAGCGAAGGTGGGCCAGGACGCGAAGCTCCAGCAGCAGTACGGCGACGCGTGGGACGCCACCGCGAAGGCGATGGACACGCTGAAGACGTTCCGTCGCGAGCTGCGGATGCTGGAGCAGAATGCAGGCATGGGCTCGCAGCTCTTCGACGTGGCGGCGACGCTGGTGCGCGCGACGGAGGAGGCGGGCAAGCCCAACGAGCAGCGGCTGCCCGAGTTCACCGATGCGAACCGGCCCGCGACGGAGCAGTTCCTGTTCAGCCCCGCGCCGGTGTACCCGGAGCTGGAGGAGCTGGTGCTGGGCTTCTACCTCACGCGCCTGCGCGAGGACCTGTCCCCGGACCACCCGGCGGTGAAGGCGGTGCTGGGCACGGACTCGCCGGGGGTGGTGGCGAAGCGGGCGGTGCGCGGCAGCCAGCTCAAGACGGTGGCGGTGCGCAAGAAGCTGCTCGCGGGAGGGCCTGCGGCCATCGCGGCGTCGAAGGATCCGATGGTGGTCCTGGCGCGCACGCTGGACGGCCCGGCCCGCGCGGTGCGCAAGCGCTACGAGAACGAAGTGGTGGCGGTGCTCAAGCGCAACGGGGAGCGCATCGGTCACGCGCGCTTCGCCTTGTACGGCACGTCGGTGGCGCCGGACGCGACGTTCACGCCGCGCCTGTCCTACGGCAGCGTGCAGGGCTACACGGCGGACGGGAAGCAGGTGGCGCCCTTCACGACCGTGGCGGGGCTGTACCCGCGCGCCACCGGGCAGGAGCCGTTCAAGCTGCCGCCGAGCTGGCTCCGGGCGAAGGCGAAGCTTCCGCCGGAGACGCCGCTGAACTTCGTCACCAGCAACGACATCGTCGGGGGCAACTCCGGGTCGCCCATCCTCGACGCGCAGGCGGAGATCGTCGGGCTCGCGTTCGACGGCAACATCCAGTCGCTGGGCGGCAACTACGGCTTCGACGCGGCGGTGAACCGCACGGTGGCGGTGGACAGCCGCGCCATCGAAGCGGCGCTGCGTCAGGTGTATGGCGCGGAGCGGCTCTTGAAGGAGCTGGGGCTTTCAACCCCGTAGGTGGATGGATTAAGTGCGCGCCATGCGCACGCATCCCGTCCGGACCGTCTGTCTTCTCCTCCTGTCGTGCCTGCTGTGCCCCTGGAGCGCGAGGGCCGCGGAAGCCCCGTGGGCCATCGTCCTGGGCCAGGACGCGAAGCGTCCCGCGGTGACGAAGCTGCTCGCGGAGCAGAAAAAGGCGCGTGCGTTCGCGTGGGTGAAGCCGGCGAAGGGCTTCCCCAAGCTGGTCGCTTCCAAGGCGCTGCCGGGCCTCCCGGAGGGCCAGCACGTCCTGCTGCTGGGGGTGTGCGGGACGAAGGAGGAGGCCCAGGCCGCCCGCGCGTTGGTGCGACCGATGGTGCCGGAGGCTTCCGTGCAGCAACTGACGGGTCCCACCGCGCTGGCGTGTCCGGCGCCCAACGCGCTGAAGGCGGAGCTGCCCGCGGACGCGAAGGCGCAAGGGTCGTTCGCGTTCCCGGATGCGCCCGGGCTGGAGCTGACCGTCCACCGCGTCGCCCCGATCCCCGCGTTGGCGTGCCCGACCACGGACCTTTGGCTGCGCGTGGTGCAGGGCAACGCGGTGCTGGCCCGGCACGTGATGAAGGGACAGTGCGCGGGCGCCTGCACCCCCCAGGAGCAGGAGGCGGCGAAGGCGCGAGTCGCGTCACTCCAGGCGAAGGCGCGTCAGGGGGACTCGACGGCCGAGCTGATGCTCAAGAACGTGAGCGTGGACTGTCAGGCCCGCCAGACCCACTTCAAGACAGTGCTGACGGAGCTGGGGCAGCCCGTGGCGGTGGTCGCGCAGGAGCCCGCGATGAGCAGCCGCATGCCGGACGTGGGCATGCTCGTGGGCCCCGGCTGCGGGAAGCTCATCGTCTCCCCGTACCTGTCGGGCGAGACGGGGAAGGAGGACCTGTCGAAGGCCCAGGCGAAGGCGGACGCGGAGGGCCAGGAGGGCTGGAGGGCCTTCAGCGTCTTCGTGCCCGGTCCGGACCCCACGGCGGTGGCCGAGCGGCGGCACCTGGGGCACTTCGTGTGGATCGCCCCGAAGTGTGAATGGGTGACGGACGACGAGGAGGGGCAGGACATGTAGCCGGCCCCCCGGCAGCCGTTCGCTAGCGGCTGCGGAAGCGGTCCGTGGCCTCGATGAGCGCGGATGTGTTGCCGGGCTCGTTGGCGGAGTGGCCCGCGTCCGGGACGATGACGAGCTGGGCTTCGGGCCACGCGCGGTGCAGTGCCCACGCGCTCTCCGGCGGGCAGACGACGTCGTAGCGGCCCTGCACGATGACGGCGGGGATGTGGCGGATCCGGTGCACGTCGTCCAGGAGCTGGGTGTCGCTGCGCATCCAGCCCTTGTTGACGAAGTAGTGGCACTCGATGCGCGCGAAGGCGATGGCGAAGTCATCCCCGGCGTTGCGCGCGATGAGCTCCGGGTTGGTGTAGAGGCAGCTCGTGCGGCCTTCCCACATGCTCCACGCCTTCGCGGCCTCCTGCTGCGCGTGGCGGTCGTCGCCGAACAGTCGCCGCGCGTAGGCCTGGAGCAGGTCCCCGCGCTCCTCCTCCGGAATGGGCGCGAGGTAGTGCTCCCATGCGTCCGGGAAGAGCGCGTCCGCGCCGCGCTGGTAGAACCAGTCGATCTCCTGCTTGCGCAAGAGGAAGATGCCGCGCAGCACCAGCTCCGTGACGCGCTCCGGATGGGCCTGGGCGTAGGCGAGCGCCAGGGTGCTGCCCCACGAACCACCGAAGAGCTGCCACGCCTCCAGCCCCAGGTGTTCGCGCAGCCGCTCCATGTCCGCGACCAGGTCCCAGGTGGTGTTCATCACCAGGCTGGCGTGCGGGGTGCTGCGGCCACAGCCGCGCTGGTCGAAGAGGATGACGCGGTACACGCTGGGGTCGAAGAAGCGGCGCTGCTTCGCGTCGGTGCCACCGCCCGGGCCGCCGTGGATGAACACCACGGGCTTGCCGTTCGGGTTGCCGCACTCCTCGAAGTACAGCGAGTGGTCTCCCGGGACGCTCAGCCGACCGGTCCGGTAGGGCTCGATGGGGGGATAGAGCGTACGTGGAGGGGTGGGGGCGGGCACGACGTTCCTTCCTTGAAAGGTGGTGCCGGGGAACCTAGCAGGTTGATCCACCGGTGCGGATCCGCCCGGCGACACGTCGCCAGACCCCCACCTTCGCGGTGGTGTTCAGCCTTCAGCGTGGGCGGTGATTTCGCGTTTCAGCGGAGACGCCGGGTCCATCCGATGAGGGGCCGGAACCTTCCGGGCGTCGCCGCCCGGAGTCCTCGTTCCAACTCAGGGCTTGATGGGCGGAACCGGCGCGGCGGCCGTGTCCGGTGCCTTGGGTGCGGCGGGGGCTTCCAGTGCCTTCGGAGGACCGGGCGGCACGCCGCGTCCGGCCTGGGCCACCATGCGCACCTCGGCGTTCTCCCCGAGCGCGAAGCCGTCGCCCTTGGTCTCCAGGTCGGTGACGTCGATGACGTCACCGCGCTCGAGGTGGAAGAAGCGCTCGTTCTTCTCCGCGCGGTGGCGCTCCTGCATCGCCAGCCCCACGCGCCCCTCCGGTCCGCAGCCGATGTAGCGCTGGCGGCCCTTGCCCTCCAGCGACTCGCTGACGATGCGGAACAGCCGGCCCGGGGGCGGCTCCGGCCACGCCTCGCCCTTGGGCGCCACCACGAGGTAGCTCATCTTCAGCGATTCCTTGTGGAACCCCGCCGTGCGCGCCAGCTCCTCCACCACGCGCGGCATGGGCCACGCGCGTTCGGCGTGGCACCAGTCCGTCTCCTTCACCAGCGCGGGGCAGGCGCCCCGGTACAGGCAAGGCGCGCGGATGCCGTAGCCGCGCTCCACCAGCAGGTCGCGCACCTTGAGCAGGTTGCGGCTCGTCTCTCGCAGCGCGGGCTCCATCACCAGCAGGCTGCCGCCCTTCTTCACCTTCGCGAGCACCGCCTCCAGCAGCGCCGCGCGCGGCTTGAGCGCATCGTCGTTGGCGCCATACAGCTCGTTGACCACGTGGCCCATCGTCACCAGGTCGTACTGGCCGTCGGGCAGCGCAGCGTTCTTCTTCAGCGGATCCCACTCGCGCGTGGCCAGCGCCTCGCCCGCCTCGGTGGCCAGCTTGAGCGCCAGCGCCAGGGCCGGCTTGCTGCGGTCCGCCGCCGTGACTTCACTGGCACCCGCGTCCATCGCCGCGAAGGCGACCGGGCCGGGGCCACTGCCCAGGTCCAGCACATGGCGGGGGCGGTTGGGCAATTCCCCCAGCACCTGCCGCGCCTGGGCGTACGAGACCGGCCAGTAGAAGAGCAGGTAGGCGCCCAACAGGCGCGGGTCATCCATGTACCGGGCGCCGGCCAACTGTCGGTCGCGGGTCAGGCCGAGTGACAACTGCTTCACGCCCGCGCCCACCTCCTTGACCTCCTGTGGCGTGAGGCGTCCCTCCGGGCCGTCACCCTTGCCCCGCGCCGCTCGCCACACGGCGATGAGCCGCGGCAGCCACCGCTCCAAATCCTTGCTGTATGCGTTGCTCATCCGTGCCTTCACTTCTGGGGTCGCCACCCGGAGGCGACCGCGTTAAACCCGTCCCGCCATGATTTCCGTCCGCGGATTGCGCAAGCACTATCAGGTTCACAAGCGCCCGCCCGGCCTGAAGGCGGCCCTGCGCTCGCTCGTCCACCGTAGCTACACGTCCGTCAAGGCCGTGGACGGCATCTCCTTCGATATCAAACCCGGCGAACGGGTGGGCTTCCTGGGCCCGAACGGCGCGGGCAAGACGACGACGCTCAAGGTGCTGGCGGGCCTGCTCCACCCCTCCGAGGGTGAAGTCACCGTGGACGGCCACGTCCCGAAGATGCGCGAGGAGGCGTTCCTCAAGAAGATCATGCTGGTGATGGGGCAGAAGCAGCAGTTGCTCTGGGACCTGCCCGCCGCGGAGACGTTCGAACTCAACCGGGCCATCTACGACGTGCCCCGCCTCCAGTACAAGCAGACGCTGGAGGAGCTGGTGTCACTGCTGGAGCTGGAGGACCTCATCCAGAAGCCCGTCCGCCAGCTCAGCCTGGGCGAACGGATGAAGTGCGAGCTGGCCGCGGCCCTCATCCACCGCCCCCGGGTGCTGTTCCTGGACGAGCCCACCATCGGCCTGGACGTGTCCATGCAGGTCACGATGCGCAACTTCATCAAGGCCTACAACGAGACCACGGGTGCCACGCTCATCCTGACCAGCCACTACATGGACGACGTGGCGGCGCTGTGTCCGCGCGTCATCGTCATCGACAAGGGGCAGTTGTCCTACGACGGCACCCTGGAAGCGCTGGTGCAGCGCGTGCGTCCGGAGAAGCGCGTGGTGCTGCGGCTGGCCCGGCCGGTGGAAGCGGCCCTGCTGGAATCGCTGGGGCGGGTGGTGTCGCACGAGTCGGGTACGGCGGTGCTCCAGGTGCAGCAGGACGCGGTGAACGCCACCGTGGGCCGCGCGCTGTCAACGCTGCCGGTGACGGACCTGACGGTGGAGAACGCGCCCCTGGAAGAGGTGATGAGCGAGCTGTTCCAGGAGGGCAAGGCCCGCCGGGCGGAGGCCGCCCGGGAGACGGTGTCCGCATGAGCCTGCGCACGTCGCTGAAGGCGCTGCCCACGCTGTTGCGCATCGGCTTCGCGGAGGCGGTGGCCTTCCGCGCGGAGATGGTCGTCTGGGTGTTCGCCACCACGATGCCGCTCATCATGCTGGCGCTGTGGTCGGCGGTGGCGCGCACGGCGCCGGTGGGCCGCTTCGGGCAGGGGGAGTTCGTCGGCTACTTCCTCGCCGCCTTCTGCGTGCGGCAGATAACGAGCTGCTGGGTGGCGTGGATGCTCAGCTACGAGGTGAAGCAGGGCACGCTGGCCATGCGGCTGTTGCGGCCCATCTCCCCGCTGCTCGCGTACGCGACGGACGTGCTGGCGGGCATCCCGCTGCGGCTCCTGGTGGTGGCGCCCGTGCTGGCCATCAGCCTCTACGTGGTGGGCGCCAAGGCCGTGCCGGCGTCGCCCGGGGGCTGGGGGCTGTTCATCCTGTCGCTGGCGGGCGGGTGGCTCATCACGTTCTACCTGAACGTGCTGTTGGGGACGCTGAGCCTGTTCATGGAGTCCAGCCAGAAGCTGATGGACATCTACATGGTGCTGTTCTTCGTG
>NZ_RAVZ01000357.1 GCF_003611635.1 Corallococcus terminator
CCTTGCACCCATCCAGGCAGGCAGGCCCCCGTCCGGGATTCCGCCCTCCTTGGAACGCCAGCGCCTGCGCCCTCAGGAGTCCCGGTGCACGGTGCCCGGGGAGAACGCCGGGGTGCAGATGGCCACGTACTCGGCGCCCTCCTCTTCGGGGGTGCTGTAGCGGACCCACTCGCCCGGCTCGCACACCACCGTCTGGCCGGCGTGCACGTCCATCACCCCGCCCTTGTGCTCCACGCGCAGCGTGCCCGCGAGCACCAGGGTGATTTCTCGGAACTCGGGGGTCTGCCCCGGCTCCTCCCACCCACCCGGGCTGCGCATGTGCGCGACGCTGATGTTCTGCGTCTTGGAGTTCATCCGACCCACGTACTCGTCGATGAGCTTCGGCTTGTTGCCCACCGCCGTCACACGGATGGGCTTGGGGATGAGCGTAGGCATAGGGGTTGTCCCAAAGCATAGAGTGGCGCCGTGCTGACCGTCGACACCCATCCCCTCCTGGACCTCGTCGCCTTCACATCCACCTTTCCCGCCCCCCTGGGAGAGCTGCCCGCGCCCGAGTGGCTCCAGGCCCTCCTCCGGCCCGGCGCCACCGCTCCCCTCCAGAGCGACGACGCCGTGCGAGGCGCCGTGCGGGACCTGCTCCGCCACGGCGGCTACAAGCCCACCGGCCGGGGCAAGCCAGCCTCCGAATACCTGGTGCGCGCGTCCGGGGACGGCTCGCTCTCCACCATCAACGCCGCGGTGGACGCGTGCAATGCCGTGTCGCTGCACAGCGGCCTGCCCATCAGCGTGGTGGACCTGGACCGCGCGCAGGCGCCCTTCCGCGTCGCCACCGCCATCCAGGGCGACCGCTACGTCTTCAATGCCTCCGGGCAGGAGATCGACCTGGAAGGCCTGCTGTGCCTCTTCGACGCGGCAGGGCCTTGCGCCAACGCGGTGAAGGACGCCCAGCGCACCAAGACGGACGGCTCCACGCGCCGCACCCTCACGCTGCTCTGGGGCACGAAGGAACTGGCGGGCCGGAGCGCGAACGCCTTCGCTTGGTACCGCGAGCTGCTGGAGCGCCTGGGCGCCACCGTCGAACACCCGGTGCCCTGAAGCGGGCTACGCGCGCTTCGCGCCAGGCGCCAGGCCCAGCCCGTCAACGATGCGCGCCACCACCACGTCCGGAGGGGGCGTCACGTCCACGGAGAGCGCGTCCTCGGGCGGCTCCATCGCGGCCAGTTGGCTGACCAGCAGCGCGGCCGGCATGAAGTGGCCCACGCGGCGCTGGAGCCGGGCCTGGATGACCTCGGCGGGAGCGTGCAGGTACACCCAGCGCTCGCGCGTCGCGTCCACCGTGAGCTGCTCGCGGTAGGTGCGCTTGAGCGCGGAGAACGCCAGCACCAGGGGCTCCTGTTGCGCGTGCGCCTTCTCCAGTCGCGCGCGCAGGAGCACCAGCCAGGGCTGCCGGTCCGCGTCCGTCAGCGGGGTGCCCGCGGCCATCTTCCGGCGGTTCTCCGCCGAATGCAGGTCGTCCGCGTCCTCGAAGGTCCACCCCAACCGGTCCGCGAGCGCCCTGCCCACCGTGGACTTCCCGGTGCCCGAAACGCCCATGACGATGACCACCATGCCGTTGCCGCCTCCTCGCGCGCGCTCCCCCATGCTGCGACCTTCCCGCGTCCGATGCCACGCGAGAAGCACCGGCGGGGAGCGCACCGGACACCGCGTATGAGCGTCCGCTGCTCAACGCCCGGCCTCCCGTCCCCGATGCGCGTTTCACGTCGCGGCGGGAAGCCCGCTACCCTGCGCGCCATCATGATCATCGTAGGAGCAACACCCGGCCGGGCCTTCGTCCGCCTCCTCCTGACCCGTGGTTTGCTGTCGCTGGTGGCGCTCGCCGCCTGCCGCGACCCGGCCGCCGCCGCGGGCACCGCGCTCTTCGTCACCACCGAGTTCGAGCCCTCGCTGAACCTCACCCAACTGCGCGTCTCCGGCACCGTGGCGGGCGGCATGGACGTGCCCGCCTCGATGATTCCCGAGGCCGCGGACCGCACCCTCCAGAGCGGCGAGACCTTCCGCGTCCTCTTGTCCGACGCCGCCGACGGCGCCCAGGCCACCGTGCGCGTGGAAGGTCTGCGCAATGGCACCGTGCTCGCCACCGGCGAGGCCAGCGCCACCGTGCGCGACGGCTACGAGGTCGAGGTCACCGTGAAGCTCGCGGGTGGCAACGGGACCTTCTGCGTGGACTGCAAGGACGGCTGCTGCCGCGACGGCGTGTGCACCAGCGCCACCTTCCGCACCTGCGGTAAGGGGGGCGTGGCGTGCTCGGACTGCTCCAGCCTCAAGGCCGACTCCTGCACCGCTCAGGGCACCTGTGGCTGCGGCAACGGCCCGGCGTGCGGCCTCAACGCGGGGTCGTGCTTCGCGGGCCGGTGCATGTGCGGCTTCGGCGGCGCGTGCGGCCCGGGACTCGCGTGCATGGACGGCGTGTGCCGCTGCGACCCGTCCACCTGCGCGGGCTGCTGCGATGGCAACAGTTGCCTGGACGGCAGGGACAAGAACCAGTGCGGCAAGGGCGGCCTGGATTGCGAGAAGTGCGACAAGAAGTGCAACGCCGACGGCTCCTGCGACTGACGCCCGCTACCGCACGGTGAACGGGCGCGAGTTCCCCGAGTACGGATGCACGCGCCCGTCCCAGCCGGACTTCCAGTTGCCCTCGTGCACCAGCCGGTACGTCCCCGGCGCCGTGTCCGCCGGGATGGGCCAGTCGATCCGCGCCAGCGAACACGCGAGCGTGGGCACGCAGTACTCGCGCTGCCAGTGGTACAGCGCGCCGCCTTCCCCGTCGTGCGCCACGTCCCGCCACGTCCCGTCCGCCAGCCGCCGCTGCACGCGCAGGTACGTGCCGCCCGTCTTCAAGTCATTGCGCGGATGCCCCGCCCAGAAGGTGGCGCTCGCCGTTTCACCCCGCGCGTACGCGGGCTTCGCCTCCTCCGCGACGTCGCCGAAGTCCACCCACAACAGCTTGTCGTCGAACACCACGCCGGGCTGCAATCCCACCACCGCCTTGCGCAGGTCGCGAGGCGTGGGCCCCGGTGGCACCGGCGTCCCGTCGCGCAGCGCCCCGGCGAGCCCCGTGAAGGACTGCTGGAGCGCCGCCAGCGTCCACGGTCCGAAGTGCGTGGACGCGCCCTCGTAGTCCTGGCGCGCGTACTCCTCGCGCGTGGCCACGTAGCCCGAGTACGCGTTGGACAGCCCCGCGATGACCACGTCCGTCACGCCCGTGCCCTGCAACTGCGCGAGCACCGTGTCGCGCAGCCTCCGGCCCGCCATGGTGGTGAGCTCGAAGGGCACGGCCACCAACGCCAGCGGGCCCACCGTCACCAGTTGCAGGGGCAGCACCTCCGGCGTCCACGGGTAGGGCTTCATCCCGCCCATCTCCAGCACGATGGGCTTCTCCGCCTGGCAGGGCGTGGTGACCACCGAGCAGGTGAACTGGTTCCACAAGTCATGCACGGACTCGCACGTGGCGCCCTCCGCGCCGAAGCCGGGGCCGTCCTCCGCGCCCGCCAGCATCGACACGCCGATGGACGCCGGACACGTGCGGCGGCGCGCGCCGTCCGTGAACGCGGGCGCCACGTCCACCGCGTCCATCTTCACGTAGGTGTGCCGGTAGTCCACGCCGCCCAGCACCGGCATCGCGGCGGTGGCCCACAGGTGCGCGGCGAAGTCGTACTGCTTGCGCGCGGAAATGGCCGCATCCTCGAAGTCGTTCGCGCCGCCGCCGTTCGTGCCGCCCAGGATGTTGGAGGTGACGTCCCCCTCGTTCGAATTGGCGAAGGCCGCGACGAAGGTGTCCGGCCCGCCGGGAAGCAGGCCCCCCTCCCCCGCTTCGAAGTAGCGCGAGGCCAGCCCCTTGTTGTCGCCGCTGATGAAGGGGTTGGTGTTGCCGAAGGACGTGGCGTGCACCGCGAACCAGTTGATGAGCCCCACCTCGTGACCGTCCGCGCGCGTGAAGCGGAGCAGCGTCATCCGGGGGTCCACGTCGTCCGGGTAGCGGGCGCGCTCGGACTCGGGGTTTCGCAGGTAGGCCTCCGGGGAGCGGTTGGCGCTCGCACCGCGCAGGTCGCCCGAGGACAGGCGCAGCGAGCCCTCGGCCAACCGTGCGTTGGCGCGCAGGATGGAGTCCACGATGCCGGAGACGATGGCCTCGAAGTTCTGCGGCACGAAGCCGAAGGTGGTCAGGTTGTAGAGCGTGTAGTGGCTGTAGCCGCCCGGCCCCGCGTGCGTGTGCGTGGCGCTCAGGAGCACGTTGTCGTTGGAGTAGACGTCCCCCAGCTTCGCGCGCAGCCGCTCCACCACCTGCTGCTTCACCGCCTGGAACAGCTCGCCCAGGTCCGCGCTGACGACGGCCACGCGGCGGCCATTGCACGGCGAGGCGATGACGAACGCGCGCGAATACAGCCGCAGGTGGATGCCCTCCGTCTTCTGCGCCACCTGCGCGTAGCCCATCATCCCCACCTCCGCCGCGGGGCCGGTGATGTCGGAGCGCGCCGCGCCCATCAGGAAGGTCGCGGAGTCGGAGCAGGCGTCCGCGTCCGCCACGGGGCTCGCCGCGCTCGCCGTCGGCCCCAACCCTGGCTGGCCCGGTCCCAGCGCCAGCAGGGTGCCCAGCAGCAACCCGAGCACGGGAGCAAGACGAGCGGTCAGCGTGCGCATGGCATCCTCCAAGGCCGTCCGGGCAGGGGGCCCTCGGGCAGGCGTCATCGGGCGGGATTCCCCCTCACCGCGATGCAAAGCCCCAGGGTGGACCCATCGCACCAGGGAAGGCAGCGCACGCGGGGGCAGCCGTCCGACGCACCACACTCGAACACGGGAGCGCGGCGGTTTCAGTCCACTTCGCGGCAGCGGCACGGGGGCCTGCTTCCACGCAGGGACGTGGCCCCGGTCATTCCGGGAAGAAGGGTGCGCTTATCCCGCGCGGACGGTGGGACTTCAGGCCACGGGGGAGGTGACAGCGCCGGGCACCGCGGAGTGCAGGGCCACGCGGAAGGTGGCGCCGTGGTCCGGGACGGACTCCACGCTGATGCTGCCGCCCAGCGCGCGCACGATGGTGTCGCAGATGGACAGGCCCAGGCCGGTGCCCTGCCCCGGCACCTTGGTGGTGAAGAAGGGGTCGAAGATGCGGCGCAGGTGCTCCGGCGCGATGCCACGGCCGGTGTCGCGCACGTCCACCACCACCTGGCCTTCGGCGTCCACGCGGGTGATGAGGCGGATCTCGTGCTCCTCCGTGAAGCCCTCCGGAATCGCGTGCGCGGCGTTGATGACCAGGTTGAGGAACACCTGAAACAGCTTGCCCTCGTTGGCGCGCACCGTCGGCACGTCGCCGTACTGCTTCACCAGCCGGGCGCGCGGGCGAATCTCACTGGCCGCCATCTGCGTCACGGAGTCCAGCACGCGGTGCACGTCCACCGGCTCGTCGTGCGAGTCGTCCACGCGGGAGAAGACCTTGAGCTGGCGGACGATCTGCCGCATCCGCTCCGAACCCTCGCGCGCGTCGTCCAGCACCTGCTGGTACTCCAGCAACTCCTCGGCCCCCAGGGGACGGGGCATGGGGCCCAGCGCGCGGTGCAGGAACTCCAGGTTGGACAGCACGTAGGACAGCGGGTTGTTCAGTTCGTGCGCGATGCCCGCGGCCAGCATGCCCATGGACGCCAGCCGGTCGCCCAGCATGAGCTGCGCCTGCATGTGCTTGCGCTCGGTGAAGTCGCGCGCCACGGTCACGCGCGCGGGCACCCCGTCGAAGAGCACCCCCAGCGTCACCAGGTCCGCGCTCACCACCTGACCATCCCGGCGCACCAGGGGCACTTCGTGCGAGCGGGCCGCGAGCCCCCCGTCCTGCGCTTCTTCCAGATGGCGGCGCGCCACTTCCTGGTCCTCGCGCCGCACCAGGCCCAGCAGGTGCCGGCCCAGCAGCTCGGCCGGATCCTGGTAGCCCAGGTAGCGGGCCATGGCGGGGTTCACCGACAGGAGCATGCCGTCCGTCGTGTGCACCACCACGGGGTCCGGGAAGCCTTCGATGAGCAGGTGGAAGCCCGCCTCCGTGCGGCGCAGCGTGGCCTCCGTGCGCACGCGCAGCGCATCCGCGGTGTGCTGCTCCAGCGCCAGCGACAGCGCGCCCGCGGCACCGGCCAGCAGCTTCAGCTCCACGGGCGACCACAGCCGGAGCTCATCGCAGTTGTCGAAGCCGATGAAGCCGAACGGCTCCCCGTGCACCGTCAGGGGCAGCACCAGCAGCGCGCGGATGCCCTGCGCCACCAGCACCGGCGTCGTGCCCTCGCCGAAGGCCTCCGGCGGGCCCTGCACCGGTTCGCCGCGCGTGAGCTCCATCCACTGGTTCAGCCGGAAGGCCTCGTCCACGGGCCACGCCTGCGTGTCCGGGCTCTCCAGCTCACGCGACACCCCGGGCGCGGCCCACTCCGCGCGCTGGGACTGGAGCATCCGGCCGGCGCCGTCGCGGTGGAATTCGAAGACGTAGGCGCGGCTGGCCCCCGCCACCAGACCCAGCGGCTCCAGGATGGCGTTGTACAGGTCGCCCGTGGCCTCCGGCGCGAGCAGCCGCCGCTGCACCTCCACCATGGCGCCCAGGTAGCGCTCGCGCGTGGCGGCGGCGTCCTCCGCGAGCCTGCGCGGGGTGACGTCCACCAGCGTGCCCAGCACGCCGCCCAGGCGCTCCGGGTCGCCCGTCGCGGACACCTCCACCCAACGGGGCTGCGTGCCACTCGCGAGCCGCAGCTCCAGGCGCGCCGGTGAATCCACGCGGGCGACGGCCGTGCGCAGCAGCGCGCGAGCCTGGTCACGGTCCTCCGGATGGAACAAGTCCACCAGCGGGCGGCCCTTCCACGCCTCCGCGGGCGCACCCACCAGGCGCTCCCAGGCGCGGCATGTCAGGACCAGACGGCCCGCGGCATCCAGTTCGAAGACGACCTCGCGCAGCAGGGAGCCGGCGCGCTGGAAGCGGCGGGTGTCCACGAGGTCGCTGGACATGGAGGCCTGTCCAGGCGCGGCGCCGCTCCCCGTTTCGCGTTGCTCCTGCGACACCGCGGCCTCCTCCACGGATGAAACGGACCAATACATGAATAAGAGGACAACCCACCCGGTTCGCCCGGGCAACCGTCCCCTCTCCGTTTCACCGCGAGCCCAAGCATAAGTCGCTCGAATGTTTCAAAGTCAATGGACCCACCCTGTACTCAGGGATTCCCCTCAGTATCCGGAGGATCCCAACCCCCCGTGATTCCTGAGCGAGGCCGCTGGCGACGGTCACCGAGCAGGCGGGCCGGTGCACCTCCAACGATGGCCCAGGGGGGCACATCGCGGGTGACGACGGCGCCCATCCCGACCACGGCGTGATCTCCCACGGTGACGCCGTCGGTGATTCCGGCGTTGGCGCCCACCCAGACGTCCTGACCGATCACGATGCCCTTCGACGTGACGGGCTGCCCACGCACGGGACGATCCGGGGCGAGCCCATGGTCGAAGGCATAGAGCGTGGCGCCGCTGGCGATGCGGGTGCCCTCTCCGATGCGGATGCCGGCCACGCCACCATCCAGGCTGACGCGCGCGTTGAGGCTGACGTGAGGGCCCAGTTCCACCGGTCCGTGCACGAAGACGTCCGCGGCGATGCTGCACCCGGGGCCGATGCGCACGGTGCGTCCGGGCTCCGCGAAGATGCGCGCCTCCGGGGCGATGAAGCACCCTTCGGCGATCTCCACGGTTTCCAGTTCACGCAGCAGGTCCTGCACCTCGCGTTGCCACGCGTGTGCCCACTCATGGTGGCGCGGCTTGAGGACGAAGTAGAGCCACGGCATCCAGGACAACCGCAGCTTGTGCTGTTGGCGGCGTTGCGCTTGGAGATCCACGGGCCCTGACTACCACGGCACGGGTGGGTGTCAGGAAGCGGCGGGCACCACGGTGAAGTGACAGCGCTCGCGCTCCTTCGCCACGGCGTCCGTGTCCATGGGCACGGGTTGCAGGCGGCAGAGCATGTCGTCCGGCTCCCACGGGTACGGCTGGCCTTCCAGGCGTACGCGCCCTTCGGCGACGGCGCGGGTGGCCTCCACGAGGGGCAGCCCGGCCAGGTCGCGCATCAGCGCCTCGAAGCGGCCCTGACGCTCCGGGGTGGAGAAGCGGAAGCGGCTCCGGGCGACAAAGGCCAGGTGGTACCACATGGGCCGGAAGGCCAGCCCCGCGAGGTCCAGGCGCTGGGCCATGGTGAGCAGCACCTCCGTCGTCTCGCGCGACAGGCCCAGGCCGGGCACGTCCTGGCCGGGGAGCTGCGGGCGCGTGTCGCTGAAGCGCGCGCGCGGGTGGCGCAGGCTCAGCCAGTTGGCGAAGAGGAAGGTCTCCCCCTGGAGGACCTTCTTCTCCAGCACCGTGTCCGACAGCAGGTGTTCACGGCCGCCCGCGTGGCCCAGCACCATGATGCGGTCGCCGGTGCCTCCGGTGGAGGACACCTCCACGCGCAGGCGGCTGTAGCCCAGGCGCTCCGTGTACGAGAGCAGGCCGTAGCGGAAGAGCGCGTACTCGATGCTCTGCGCGGTGTAGTGGCCCAGCACGCGAGGCTGCACCTCGGGGCCCAGCCGCAGCGGGCCCTCCAGGTCCTCCAGCGTGATGGGCTCCTCGCCGGGCGCGAGTCCGGAGCCGGAGCCCGACTCGTGGGTGAGCAGGTGGGCGATGCGCCGGAAGCGCGCGCTCAGGGGGTCGTAGCGCGCGGTGATGCGCTGGTGGCCCAGGCCCGCGAGCACCAGCACCGTGCCGGCGAACAGCTTCCAGGATTCAGCGTGGTAGCCACCGCCGGGAAGCCACACGCTGGCGCGGCCACGGAGCGCGGAGGCGATGGCCACATCCCGCTTGCGCGCGCCCGCGAGCGTGATGCCCACGCGCCCGAAGCGGTCCCCGTGCAGCACGTCGCCCCCGGCGATGACGAAGGTGAGGTCGGACGCGGGCATGCGCGACAGCAGGTCCTTCACCTTCTGCACATAGGTGGCGTCGTCGCAGCCGTCCGGCACGCGCGTCTCGTCCACGCCCGGGGGCAGGGTGCCCCAGTCGCTGCCGGACACGGAGCCGATCCACACCTTCGGCTGGCCGGCCAGACACGCGGCGGTGCCATCCGGCGGGTGCGCGTCCAGGTCCAGCACGGCCACGGAGCCGTCGAAGCCCGCGGCGCGCAGGTCCGCCACGGCCACGGCGATGTCGTTGACGGTGCAGAAGCCGCCGCCCCGCTCCGGCCGCGCGTGATGGAAACCGCCGGCCATGTTGACCACGGGGCCCTGGCGCGCGACGGCCAGCCGGGCCGCGCCGAGCGTGCCGCCACACACGAGGCGCACCGAGTCCAGGAGCGCGTCCACGGCGACCTCCGACGGGTCGGTGGCGTAGATGCGCGCGAGCGTGGCCGGGTCGGAGAGGGATTCCAGGTAGCGGGCTTCGTGCACGCGCGCGAGCTGCGCGTAGGACACCGGCACGGGGTGACGGACATCCGCGGCGCGCACCACGCCGGATTCCAGGAGGTACCAGGTGGTGAAGTCGGTGGTGCGCGGCTCGATGCCCACGGAGGACTCGATGCCGGACAGGGGCAGGCGGTACGCCTCGTCGTAGAAGACGTGGACGCGGCCACGGCCCAGGCCCAACCGCCACAGCCAGCCCTGGAT
>NZ_RAVZ01000358.1 GCF_003611635.1 Corallococcus terminator
TCCCACCCCCGAGCGTTGCCCTTGATTGAACCCGAGACGGCCCTTCCGGCCACGGCGCCGGTCGCCGAAGAGCGTTGGTCGTGGCCTCCCCTGTTCGGCCTGCTGGAGGTGCAGTTCGGCGCGGCCGTGGGCTTCCTGCAGACGGCGGTACCGTACTGGCTGGCGAAGGACGGGATGCCGCTGGCGCAGATTGGCGTGCTGTCGGGCACGGCCTTCTCGCCGCACGCGTGGAAGCTGTTGTGGGTGCCGCTCATCGACCTGGGGCCGTGGCGCCGGGTCTGGTACGGCGTGAGCACGCTGCTCACCGCGCTGCTCATCCTGGCGTGCGCGCTGCTACCGGACCCCGCTCACCAGTTGGGCGTCTTCACGTTGCTGCTGACCGCGTTGCAGGCGGCGTCGACGACGGCGCACGCGGCGCTCAACGGGCTGATGGCCACGACGTCGAAGCTGGAGGACAAGGGGCGCACGGCGGGCTGGCAGATGGCGGGCAACGTGGGCGCCACGGCGCTGCTGGGCGCGTTGGCCATCTTCCTCGCGAGCCGGTTCTCCCGGCAGGTGGCGGGCTCCGTGCTGGCCACGCTGGTGCTGGCGAGCGGCGCGGGCATCTTCTGGATCACCGAACGGCATGACCCGTCCACGGTGCCCACCGGGCCGCTGCTCAAGGCCGCGTGGGAGCGGGTGAAGGGCATCGTGGTGGACCTGGCGAAGACGGCCTTCAGCCGCGAGGGCATCATCCTGCTGGTGCTGTGCCTGGCGCCGGTGGCCTGCGGCGCGCTCTCCAACCTGTTCAGCGCGATGGCCCACGACTACCAGGTGCCGGAGCACACGGTGGAGCTGGTGAACGGCCTGGGCATGGGCGTCATGGGCGCCGCGGGGTCGCTCGTGGGCGGCTGGCTGTCGGACCGGATGAACCGCAAGCTCGCGTACGCGCTGGCGGGCGCGGCCACGGGCCTGTGCGCCTTCGCGATGGCGGCGGCGCCGATGACGACCACGACGTACATCTGGGGCACGCTCGCGTACAGCTTCGCCAACGGCGCGGGCTTCGCGGCCTTCGCGGGCATGGTGCTGGAGATGGTGAGTGAGGGCGCGGCGGTGACAACGAAGTACTCGCTCTTCGTCGCGGCCTCCAACTTCGCCATCAGCTACACCACCGCGCTGGACGGACACGCGTCGGCGTTCCGGGGCATCGGCACGCGCGCGAGCATCGCGGCGGACGGACTCATCACCTTCGGTGGCATCAGCATCGTCGTGATCATCTTCGCGCTCTTCCTGCGCAAGAAGCCCGCGGCCCCCGCCGCGGCCAAGCCGCTGGATGGCGCGAGCACCGACGTGATGATCCAGGGCTTCCACTGGAACTCCGCCAGCGCCGGCGGCTGGTGGAACACGGTGAAGAACAACGCGGCCACGCTGAAGTCCGCGGGCTTCACCATGGTGTGGCTGCCGCCGCCCTCCGACGCGGCCGCCATCCAGGGCTACCTGCCCCGGCAGCTCAACGTGCTCAACTCCAGCTACGGCACGGAGGCGGAGCTCACCGCCGCGCTGGCCGCGCTCAACGCGCAGGGCGTGAAGCCCATCGCGGACATCGTGGTGAACCACCGCGTGGGCACCGCCAACTGGGCGGACTTCACCAACCCCACCTGGGGCGGCTGCAACACGGTGGCCAAGGGCGACGAGTGGGCCACGGCCTGCGGCAACCCGGACAGCGGTGAAGGCTACGCGGCCGCCCGCGACCTGGACCACTCGCAGGCCATCGTGCGCTCGGACCTGAAGACGTGGATGAACAGCCGCCTGAAGGGCGTGGGCTTCGCCGGCTGGCGCTTCGACTTCGTGAAGGGCTTCGCCGGCTCCTACGTGAAGGAGTACGTGACGGACACCTCTCCGTGGTTCTGCGTCGGTGAGCACTGGCCCACGAACTACTTCGACGCGAACAACCCCGACAACTGGAAGAGCCAGATCATCGGCTGGGTGGACCAGACCACGGGCACCTGCGCCGCCTTCGACTTCGCGACGAAGGGCCTGCTCAACGACGTCCTCACCAACAACAACTACGCGCGCCTCAAGGCCAGCGACGGCAAGCCCGCGGGCACCATCGGCTGGTGGCCGTCCCGCTCCGTCACGTTCGTGGACAACCACGACACGGGCCCCAGCGAGGCGTGCGGCAACGGGCAGAACCACTGGCCGGTGCCGTGCACCAAGGTGATGCAGGGCTACGCCTACATCCTGACCCACCCGGGCATCCCCACCGTCTACTGGCCGCACTACTTCAACTGGGGCCTGGGCAACTCCATCAAGGACCTCATCACCCTTCGCAAGAACGCGGGCCTCACGTCGGAGTCCCCCGTCACCATCCTGCGCGCGGAAGCGGGCCTCTACGCGGCCACCATCGCCGGCAAGGTGGCGGTGAAGATTGGTGCCACCGCCTGGAGCCCCGGCACCGGCTGGACGCTGGCCGCCTCCGGCACGGACTACTCGGTGTGGACCTCCGGCAGCACCCCGCCCCCCACGGGCACCACCGCCAACGTGGAGTTCGTGTGCAACAACGGCACGACGGTGATGGGCCAGAACGTCTACGTCACGGGCAGCATCACGGAGCTGTCCACCTGGAGCGGCACGGCCACCAACAAGATCCTCAGCCCCACCGCGTACCCCACGTGGCGCGCCACCTACGCCATGCCCGCCAACACCTCCATCCAGTGGAAGTGCGTGAAGCGTGACGGCGCCGGCAACCTTGTGTGGCAGGGCGGAGGCAACAACACCGTCAACACGCCCGCCGCAGGCGGCAGCATCACCGCCACCGCCAGCTTCTAAGACGCCGAGACAGGCGCCCCTGTTGCCTCGCTTGCCGGGGGCGCCTGTGTTTCACCTGTTGCTTGAGTTCCCGTCTTCAAGCTGTCACAGGGGCCGCTTCACTCCCCGGGCGGGCCCCTCCCGCCCTCCTTGAACGAAGGCGGAAGCGATGAAGCGTGGAATGGCTGTGCGTAGCGCAATGCTGTGGATGTCCGCGGTGGGTCTCCTGGGCGCCTGTGGCGGTCAGCCGGAGCAGACCCCGGCTCCCGCAGGCGATGACACGGTGACGACGGCGACGCAGTCGCTGGTTCCGGCTCCGCCCACGCCGTTCGACTCCTTCCTGAGCATCCGGGGCCCGCTCGCCGTGGGCAGCGCGGTGGCGTCGAACACCGGCACGTCGGCGAACTATGAGGGCTTCACGCTCACCGTCGCGGCGCACACGCAGGTGGCGCTGGAGGTGACGCATCTGGGCACGGGCGTGGGTGTGGACACCGGCCTGTTCGTGTACGGCCCGAAGACGCAGTACGGCTACGGCTTCCGCCCGCTCTACCAGGACGACGACTCCGGCTACGGCGAGCTGAGCAAGATTCCGCTCGCGACCTTCGACGCGGCGGGCGAGTACCTGGTGGTGGTGGGCTGGAGCAACGGCCTGGGCAAGCAGTACCGCCTCCAGGCCGCATGCGTGGGCGGCGCGTGCGTGCCGAACCCCACCCCGGCGCCGGCCAATGCCCCGGTGACGCTGGCGCAGTTCCCGCTCGAGGGGAACCTCCAGGCACTGCTCAACGGAGCCAATGCGTACCGCGAGGACATGTACTCCTTCCTGGACCGGTATGACTTCGCGTGGCCGTACTCGACGCCCGCGTCGCTGGACGTCGCGGCAGCGGCGGTGCTCGCGAAGAGCGAATACCGGGGCTACCGCAACGACCCGACCCCGGACACGTACACCTATGCGGCGTTCCAGTCGCGGATGTACGGGCAGTTCCAGCCGCTGCACCAGGCCATCCTCGACACCTACGGCGAGCTGGGGACGAACGCGCAGGTGAAGAGCTACTTCCGCGAGTTCAGCACCGGCCCCAACGGCGACAACTGGCGCACGCTCAACATCATCCTGCTCCCCGGCTCCCGCCACGTCCTCGTGTACGAGCAGACCGCCCACGAAATCTGAAGGCGCGCCCCAGCACGCTGAAAACGAAACCGCCCTCCTCTCCACGTCGGGAGGGGAGGGCGTTTTGCTGTTTCAGCCGCTGTCAGCTCAGGGCGCGTGGGCCGCTGGCAGTGCTTCGACTTCGCTGGACCGCTTCGCTTCGCCCCGCAGCTTCTGCATCAGCACGTAGAGGCCGGGGATGAAGATGAGGTTGACGATGGTGGACACCAGCATGCCGCCGAACACCGCGGTGCCCAGCGAGTTGCGCGCCGCCGCGCCCGCGCCCGACGCCGTCATCAGGGGCACGACGCCCAGGAGGAACGCGATGGACGTCATCAGGATGGGCCGCAGCCGGACTTCCGCCGCCGTCACCACTGCCTCCAGCGAGCTCTTGCCCTGCTCGCGCAGTTGCTCCGCGAACTCCACGATGAGGATGGCGTTCTTGGAGGACAAGCCCACCAGCATCACCAGCCCCACCTGACAGAACACGTCGTTGGCGAAGCCGCGCGCCACCTGCAACCCCAGCGCGCCCATGATGGCCAGGGGCACCGACAGGATGATGACGAACGGGAGGCTGAAGCTCTCGTACTGCGCCGCCAGCACCAGGAACACGAAGAGGATGCCCAGGCCGAAGATGATCATCGTCTGCCCGCCGGACTCCTTCTGCTCCAGGCTGATGCCCGTCCACTCAGAGGCCATGCCCTGCGGCAGCACCTGGTTGGCCACGCTCTCCATGGCCTCCAGCGCCTGTCCGGACGACACGCCCGGCGCGCCCTGGCCGTTGATCTCCACGGAGCGGAACAGGTTGTAGTGCTTGATGACCTGCGCGGAGACGATGGGCGTCACCTTCACCAGCGACTCCAGCGGAATCATGTCCCCGGTGTCGGTGCGCGCGTAGAACGAACCGATGTCCGACGGGCTGTCGCGGAACTGCTGCTCGGCCTGGACATAGACGCGGTACGTGCGGCTCGCGTAGTTGAAGTCGTTGACGTACTGGCTGCCCATGTAGAGCTGCATCACGCCGAAGATCTGTTCGATGGGCACGCCCAGCGCCTTGGCCTTCTGGCGGTCCACCTCCACGTCGAGGATGGGCGTGTTGGCGTTGAACGGGGTGAAGACGCCGCGCAGGCGGCCCTCCTCGTTGCCCTTCTGCACCATCTCCTGGGTGGCGTTGGCCAACTCCTCCAGCGAGTGGCTGCCCGCGACGTCCTCCACGATGAACTGGAAGCCGCCCACGCTGCCCACGCCTCGGATGGCCGGGGGCTGGAAGGGGATGACGCGCGCGCTGCCAATCTTGCCCAGCGGCCCGCGCAGCCGCTCCACCAGCGCGGCCACGGACTGGTCCTTGCCCGCGCGCTGCTCCCACGGCTTGAGCGCCGTGAACACCGTGGCGTAGTTGGACCCGTTGCCGTTGGGGGAGAAGCCACCGATGGCGAACATCACGTTCACCTCCGGCTGGGCCTTGAGCACGGCCTCCGTCTCCTGGAGCACCTTCTCCGTCTGGGCAAGCGACATGCCCTCCGGGCCCTGCACGGAGACGATGATGTAGCCCTGGTCTTCATCCGGGATGAAGCCCGTGGGGGCCGCGCGGAAGAGCATGACCGTGGCGCCGATGCACAGCAGGAACGCCACCAGCACCAGCATCGGGTGCTTGAGCAGCTTGCGCAGGCCCCTGCCGTAGGTGTCGCGCGTCCAGTCCAGCACCTGGTCCACCTTGCGGAAGAAGATCCACTTCTCCCCGTGGTGGTGCTTGAGCAGCCGGGCGGAGAGCGCGGGCGTCAGCGTCAGCGCGCAGAAGGTGGACAGGGCCACCGACGCGGCGATGGTGAGCGCGAACTGGCGGTAGATGGAGCCCGTGGTGCCCGGGAAGAGGGCCACCGGGATGAACACCGCCACCAGCACCACGGAGATGGCCACCACCGCGCCGGCCACCTCCTTCATGCCCTCGCGCGCCGCCTGCATCGGCGACAGGCCCTTCTCCGCCATCAGCCGTTCGATGTTCTCGATGACCACGATGGCGTCGTCCACGACGAGGCCCGTGGCCAGTGTGAGTCCGAACAGCGTCAGCGTGTTGATGGAGAAGCCCATCAGGTAGACGAACGCGAACGTGCCGACGAGCGAGACGGGCAGGGTGAGCGCTGTAATCAGCACGCTTCGCCACCCGTGCAGGAACAGGAAGATGACCAGGATGACGAGCGCGATGGCTTCGATGAGCGTGTGCACCACCTCGTTGACGGAGGCGCGCACGGCCAGCGTGGTGTCCGTGCCGGTGCGGTACTCCAGGCCCGGCGGGAACGCCTGCGACAGCCGGTCCAGCTCCTTGATGACGCCGTCGCGCACGTCCAGCGCGTTGGCCGTGGGCAACTGGAAGATGGCCATGCCCACGCCGGTGCGGCCGTTGAAGCGCAGGAGCGTGGCGTAGTTCTCCGCGCCCAATTCCACGCGGCCCACGTCCTTCACGGTGACGGCGCGGCCGTCCGTGTTGCGCATGAGGACGATGTCGCCGAACTCCTCCGGCTCAATCAGGCGGCCCCGGGCGCGCACGGCGATCTGATACGGCTGCTCGTTGCTGGAGGGCGGCTGGCCCACCTGACCCGCGGCCACCTGGAGGTTCTGCTCCTGGAGGGCGCGCACCACGTCCTGGGGCGTGAGCTGGCGGCGGGCCAGCTCCGTGGGGTCCAACCACAGGCGCATGGAGAACTTGCGCTCGCCGAAGATGCGCACCTCGCCCACGCCGCGCACGCGCTTGATGGCGTCCTTGAGGTTCACGTCCGCGTAGTTGGACAGGAACTTCGCGTCGTAGCGGTTGTCCGGGCTGGACAGGCCCACCGTCAGCAGCATCTGGCTGGAGGCCTTGTTCACCACGATGCCCGTCTGGTTCACCTGCGCGGGCAGACGCGCGGCGGCGCGGCTGACGCGGTTCTGCACGTCCACGGCCGCGACCTCGATGTTGCGCGTGGGCGCGAAGGTGACCGTGATGACGCTGGTGCCGTCATTGCTGCTGGTGGAGGTGATGTAGCGCATGTCCTCCACGCCGTTGAGCTCCTGCTCCAACGGGATGGTGACGGCGGCCTCCACCACCTCGGCGCTCGCGCCGACGTAGGTGCTGGTGACGGTGACCTGCGGCGGCGCGAGGTCCGGGTACTGCGCGATGGGCAGCGTGGGGATGGCGATGAGCCCCACCAGCGTCAGGATGATGGAGCAGACGATGGCGAAGACGGGCCTGCGGATGAAGAAGTCGACGAACACGGGGTGACGCCCTCTCTCGAATCGCCTAGCGGCTGCCGCCGGTGGTGCCGCCCGCCGCGGGCCGGGGCGCCATGGCACGGGTGGGAACTTCGTCCGCGCTCGCCGTGCCCGGCACCTGCGCGGGTTCGTCGGGCAGGGTGACCTGCTTGGGGATGACGGGCATGCCGTCCTTGAGCATGTGCAGCGAGGACACCGCGACGAGGTCGCCCTGCTTCAGGCCACCCTCCACCACGTAGGACATGTCGCCCAGCGTGCCCAGCGTCACCGGACGGCGCTCCACCAGCGTCTTGCCTTCCTTCGTCTCCACCACCATCGCGAAGGGCTGCCCGCTCTGGCGCACCACCGCGAGCGCCGGAATCTGGAGCGCATCCCGCGTGGAGTACACCAGCCGCGCCCGCAGCAACTCACTGGGACGCAGGCCCACCGTGTTGCGGAAGGCGGCCTTCACCTCCACCAACTGCGTGCGGGGGTCCGTCTGCGGCGCCACGTAGAAGACGGTGCTGGAGAGGATGAGCTTGCCCTGCTGATCGAGCAGCTCCAGCACGGTGTCCGGCTTGAGCGACCGGGCGCGGAAGGACGGCACCGACACGCTGACCTCCAACGCGTCCGCCTGGGCCACGGTGGTGAGCGTCGTGGTCGCGCCCACGAAGTCACCTACGCGCACCAGCACGTCGCCCATGGTGCCCGCGAACGGCGCGCGCACGACATGGAACTGCAACTGCACCTGGCGCTGGGCCACCGTCGCGCCGGCCGCGCGCGTGGCGGCCTCCGCGGCCTTCACGGCCGCCTGGGCGCGCTCCAGCTCCTGCACGCTCGCGAGGCCTTCCTTGTTGAGGGACTCGGTGCGCGCCAGGGTGCGGCGCGCCAGCTCCAGGTCCACCGTGGAGGAGCTCTGCTGCGCCTGGGCGCTGTCCAGCGCCGCGGTCTCCTGGCGCGCGTCCACCTCCACCAGCGGCGTGCCTGCCTCCACCTTCTGGCCGGGCTTCACGAGGATCTTCCTCACGTAGCCAGCCACCTGGGGCAGCACGGTGACGCTCTGCCGCGACAGGAGCGAGCCCAGGTATTCCCCGGTGTCGCGCACCTCGTGCGGCGCCAGCGCCACGACCTTCACCTCGCGCGGCGGCGGGGCGGTCTTCACTTCCGTCTTGCCCGAGCATCCGGCCGCGCCGGCCACCAGGGCCGCGCCAAACAGCGTCTTCGTCAACAGCGCCTTCAGGGGGCGCACCTTCGTCACCAGTCGCACCGGGCCTCCGTGAGGAACGCGTTCAGGCGGGCCTGGACGAGCTCGAATTCCCTCAAAACCAAAGCGAGCTGGGCCTGACGGAGTGCGGCTCCGCTCTGCACCAGCTCCAAACTGCCACCGCGTCCCACCTCGAAGGCCCGCCGGGTGAGCCGGTCGGTCCGGTCCGCCAGGTCGACGGATTCGGTCGCGGTCTTCAACAGCGCCTCGGACACTTCCACTCCACGCCGGGCGCGAGAAACCTCCACGCTCACGCCGCGGCGGGTGGCCTCCAACTGCATGGCGGCCTGCTCCTCCACGCCCGCGCGCTCCCGGACGAGGCCGCCGCGAAGGCCGCCCTCCCAGAGGGGGACGGACAGCACCGCGGACACATTCCACAGGGCGAAGCGGCCGAAGCTGGGATCGGTGGTGAGGCCCAGGAGGGTGCTGCTCACGCCCAGGGTGGGCAGATAGCCCGCGGACGCCTGCCGCCGGCTGTCCCTCGCCGCGTCCACGTTCGCCTTCGCGGCCTGCAGGTCGGCACGATTGCCCAGGTCCTGCAGGGGCGAGCAGTCCCGGCGCGTCTGCTCCACCAGCCCGTCCAGGTTGAAGTCCGGGTTGACGCCCACGCCGTGGTCGGTGCCCAGTGACAGGCCCAGCGACTCGCGCGTGCGGCGAAGCTGTTCGTCACCGGCCACCAGCGACTGCCGCGCCAGCGCCACGTCCTGTCCCACCCGCACCACGTCCAACTGCGTGCCCGCGCCCAGTTCGAATGAGCGCTGGGTGAGGGCGTAGCGCTCCAGCGCCTGACGCAGGCCCACCCGGTTGATCTCCGCGGCACGCTCGGCGGCCACCGTGGCCACCAGCACCTGCGCCAGGCCCTGGGTGAGCCGGCGCTGCGTGTCCTTCAGGTTGGCCACCGAAGACAGCTCCGACGCCTTCGCGGACGACAACCCCCGCCATGCACCCACATCCACCACGGACTGGGTGAGGGACACGGACAGTGTGCCCAGGGGCGCACTGGGGACCTTGCCGCCGGCGACTCCGCCCGTTCCGGTGTTGCCTCCACCCACCACGCCGCCGCCGGGGGCGGAGGGGGTGTCCGGATGGAGCACATCCAACCCCACGCCCGCGGAGGCCCGCGCGTTGGGCAGGAGCAGCGACAGCGACTGGCGCCACCGACCCTGGGCCCGCTCCACGCCCGCCTCGGCGTTGCGCAGGTCCGTGGAGCGCTGGCGCACCAGCGTGAGCGCTTCGTCCCACGTCTTCACCTGCTCGGGAGCGGGC
>NZ_RAVZ01000359.1 GCF_003611635.1 Corallococcus terminator
CCCTGCCCCACCGGACGCCGGACCCACGGCCCCGAAGGCCCGCGTGTGGCCCATGGCCTGGGGAGGATGCACGCCTGACGTGGTGGTGCTCACCGGAGGCCGGGGCGCGCTCGCGACGGGCGCGATGGTGGGCGGAGGCGGGATGACGCCGGACGAGGTCAGCGGTCCGGAAGACGGCGTCGGCTGCGGGACGAACGAGCCGGTGGACGTCGTCTGTCCCGCGAACAAATGCGTGGACTTCAGGCCGGCCGTGTCACCGCCAAAAATCTGGGTGGAGGACTGGGCACCCGAGCGGTCCACGCCGCCAGCGGGCGGAGGCTTCGGAGCGGGCGGGACGGCCCCCTGGGGCGAAGCCATGAAGACGTGTCCACATCGCGTGCACTGCACCGAAGCGCCGCCGGGCGGCAGGAGTCGGGCATCCAGCACGTACTGCATCGAGCATTGCGGGCAGGAGATCTGCACCGGCTGTGCTTACCACACGCTCCCATTGGCCGCCGCCGACTCCAGCACCGTGGCCGCCCGGAGGGTCTGCAACTTGGCGTCACCCACGCCGGGCACCGCGTCCACGTCGTCCCAGCTCGTGAACCGCCCCTGTTCCTCGCGGGCCGTCACCAGCCGCCGGGCGAGGTCACGCCCCACCCCGGGCAGCAGGGCCAGCTCCGCTTCCGACGCGGCGTTGAGGTCCAGCTTGAGCCCCAGCGCGAGCGCCCGGGCCCCCGTGGGCACGGTCCCCGGCCCGCAGGTGGCGAGGCCGGCGGGATCCAACCGCACGGCCTCCAGAGGGCAGTCGAGCGAGGGCTTCGCGTCCGGCCAGCGCGCCCGGGCGACGAAGCCCAGGGCGAGCAGGCCCAGCGACACCACCGCGAGCGCGGACGTGCGCCCTGGCCGCCTCAGGCCTTCTGCCCATGGAGTGCGTCGTTCTCGGACACGGTGGGGGTCTCCGTCACGGCGGGCGGCGCATCCAGCCCGAAGGCCGTGTGCAGCGCGCGCACGGCGAGCTCCGTGTACTTCGTGTGGATCACACACGAGGTCTTGATCTCCGACGTGGAGATGAGCTGGATGTTGATGCCCTCCTGGGAGAGCGTCTGGAACATCCGGGCCGCGACGCCCGAGTGGTTGCGCATGCCCACGCCGACGATGGACACCTTGGCGATGGTGTCGTCCACCTCGACGCCGGTGGCGCCCACTTCCTGGGCCGCGAGCTTCACGACCTCATGGGCCTTGGCGAAGTCGGACTTGGCCACGGTGAAGGTGACGTCGGTGCGGCCGTCGCGCGACAGGTTCTGCACGATGAGGTCCACCACGATGTGCTTCGCGTCGAGCGCCCCGAAGAGCTTCGCCGCGGCGCCCGGCTGATCCGGCACGCCCACCACGGTGATCTTCGCCTCGTTCCTGTCGTAGGCGACACCTCGAACCAGCACGTCCTCCATGGATGCGTCCTCCTCGCAGACGAGCGTGCCGGGATCCTCGGTGAAGGAAGACTTCACCCAGAGGGGCACCTTGTACTTCATGGCGAATTCGACCGAGCGGATCTGCAACACCTTGGCGCCCAGGCTCGCCAGCTCCAGCATCTCTTCGTACGTGATGCGGTCCAGCTTGCGAGCGGCCGGGCAGATGTTGGGGTCGGTGGTGTAGACCCCATCGACGTCCGTGTAGATCTCACACGCATCCGCGTTGAGCGCCGCGGCCAGCGCGACACCCGTGGTGTCGGAGCCGCCGCGGCCCAGCGTCGTGACGCTGCCCGTCTCGTCCACGCCCTGGAAGCCGGCGACGACGACGATCTGTTTCTTCGCGAGCGCGGCGCGGATGGGCTGGGCATCGATGCTCTTGATGCGGGCCTTGGAGAAGGTGCTGTCGGTGACGATGCGCACCTGGTGGCCGAGGAAGCTCACGGCCTCCCCGCCCTGCGCCTGGATGGCGAGCGCCACGAGGCCGATGGAGACCTGTTCCCCGGTGGCGACGATGACGTCCTGTTCGCGCTCGTTCGGCCGGTCGGTGATCTGGGCGACGAGTTTGAGCAGGCGGTTCGTCTCGCCGGACATGGCGGAGACGACGACGACGACGTCATGGCCGGCCTTCTGGGCGGCGAGGCAGCGTCGGGCAACGTTCTTCATGCGCTCGGTGTCACCCACCGAGGTGCCGCCGTACTTCTGGACGATAAGGGCCAAGGGGCTCACGACCTCCCTGCACGGACGGGCACGGGCTATATGGGCCCCGGGCCCCGGGTGTAAAGGGCCTCTGCCACCCCGCCGCGTTTCCGCTAGCGTTCCCGGCGAAACCGACTTCAAGCCGCCACTCCGGAGCACCCTGACATGTCCCGCCCCCGCCTCCTCATCGATGGTGACACCCTGAAGCTGGAGGAGATCCTCCAGGTCTCCCGCCACGAAGTCACCGTCGAGCTGTCGCCCGATGCCGCCAAACGGGTGCAGGCCTCGCGCACCCTGGTGGACCGGGTGGCCGCTGGCGACACGCCGTCGTACGGCATCAACACGGGGTTCGGCACGCTGGCGGAGGTGCGCATCGACCGGAAGGACCTGCGCGACTTGCAGCGCAACCTCATCCTGTCGCACGCGTGCGGCGTGGGTCACCCGCTGCCGCTGCCGGAAGCCCGCGTGCTGCTGCTCTTGCGGTGCAACGTGCTGGCGAAGGGATTTTCCGGCATCCGGATGGAGACGCTGGGCCTGGCCATCGACATGCTGAACCGGGACGTGGTGCCGGTGGTCCCCGAGCGCGGCAGCGTGGGCGCGTCCGGAGACCTGGCCCCGCTGGCGCATCTGGCGTTGGTGTTGATTGGCGAGGGCGAGGCGTTCTTCGAGGGCGTGCGGATGCCGTCGAAGCAGGCGCTGGAGAAGGCGGGCCTGAAGCCGGTGGTGTTGGAGGCGAAGGAAGGCCTGACGCTGATCAACGGCACGCAGGCGATGTGCGCGGTGGGGACGCTGTTGCAGTTGCGAGCGGAGATGCTCGCGGACGTGGCGGACATCGCGGGAGCTATGACGGTGGAGGGCCTGCTGGGAAGCCACAAGCCGTTCCTCCCGGAGATCCACGCGGTGCGTCCGCACGCGGGCCAGAAGGCGGTGGCGGACCACCTGCGCCGGATTCTCAAGGGCAGCGAGCTGGTGGAGACGCACGTCAACTGCAGCAAGGTGCAGGACCCCTACAGCCTCCGGTGCATCCCGCAGGTGCACGGCTCGGCGCGCGAGGGCATCTCCTTCGCACGGCGCATCCTGGAGGTGGAGGTGAACAGCGGGACGGACAACCCGCTGGTGTTCGCGGACACGGAGAACATCATCTCCGGGGGTAATTTCCACGGGCAGCCCATCTCCCTGGCGATGGACGTGGTGGCCATGGCGCTCACGCAGCTCTCCAGCATCAGCGAGCGTCGCGTGGAGCAGATGGTGAACCCGTCTCTGTCGGGCCTGCCGGCGTTCCTGGCGAAGAACAGTGGGCTGAATTCAGGGTTCATGATTGCCCAGGTGACGGCGGCGGCGCTGGTGGCGGAGTCGCGCATCCTGAGCCACCCGGCGTCCGTGGATTCGATTCCGTCCTCCGCGGGACGTGAGGACCATGTGTCCATGGGCATGACGGCCGCGCTCAAGGGGCGCCAGGTGTCAGAGTTCACGCGGTCGTGTCTGGCGATTGAAGTGCTGGTCGCGGCGCAGGCTCTGGACTTCCGTCAGCCGGTGAAGCCCGGCAAGGGCGTCCTGGCGGCGTATGAGCTGGTGCGCAGCAAGGTTCCGCACATGGACCGGGACCGGGAGCTGCATCACGACATCACTGCGGTCACGGCACTGGTGGAGTCTGGGGCGCTGCGTGAGGCGGTGCGGTCAGCCGTACATTAGGCACCGGTTCGCAGTCATCCTTGGAAATAAAATCCAGCTTGGCTTCAGGATTCTTCTGCATTTTTGCGAAGAGGACTTCAAAGCCATGGGTGATTGCGGCAGGCACTGGGCGCTGCCGCGTTTTTAAAGCCACGGGGCATTCCCATGACAAGCTCCGAACGCCATCTAAGAATCAACGAATTCCGGAGAAGCAACGTTCAAGAGGCTGCGTTCACATGAAGCCAACTCAAGGTCCCACGTCCCCCACTACCTGGGTAACCAACAAGTACGGGGGCAACAGGCCTATCACGTAGCTTTCGGTTAGACTCCACAACGTCATGGCAAAGCGAATTTCGCAACCTGCATTGATGGCCCTCGAAGAAGCCCTGGTCCACCTCTTCTGGTACAAAGACGATCTAAAGAGATTTCTCTACGCTTGCTTTGGGAACGATTCCAACCTGATCTCAAGCAGCGACTGGACCGACAACAAACGAAATATTGTCGGCCGCCTCATTCGAACACTATCTGCCGACCAAGAAAAACATCTCGACAAAATTCGCGATCTCTGCCTCGCGACAGTTGCCTTTGAAGACTTCCCTCACCTACAGCGGCTGGATGATGGCGCGCGAAAAGCGGCCAAAGCGGCAGAGTCTGTCGCACACCTTCGCAAGCTGGCTGCAACACATCTTGGTGCGAACAAGGAGCGCGAAGAGATTGAGCGCCGCAAAGAGGCCGATGCGGAGCGGGCAGTGCGGACATCTACTTTTTCAAAAAGGATAAATGAGGTAAGACAGACATTCACAGAAGCACTAAGTATGGGCGAGCAGAAGCGAGGGTATGTGCTGGAGAAGATCCTTTACGAACTTTTCTCCATATTTGAGCTAGATCCCAAAGCATCATTCAAAACCACCGCAGAACAGATAGATGGAGCCTTCTCATTTGAAACTACAGACTACATCCTAGAAGCAAAATGGACTTCTGCACCATGCACCAGAGAAGACATCGACATTTTCGCATCGAAGGTCGAAAGAAAGCTCGACAACACACTCGGTCTTTTCATGTCAGTTAATGGATTCAACCCAGCCGCGCTGACGCATGGAGGCACTGGCAGAACGAAGATCATCGCAATGACAGGCGAAGACCTCATGGCCGTCCTGGAACAACGGATCCATCTACCTGAGCTTCTTCACCGAAAGCGCAGACACGGCGTCCACACTGGTGAAATGTTCCTGCCAGTGAGAGATATGCTCAATCGAGACTGAACGTCAGCGTAACCGTCCGGCCAACGACGTGAACGAACAATTCAAAGAGGTCGAATACTCGGCACTCGATCACGAACAGCGTCGCTCAGCCTCGCGGTAGCTCTGAGTCAGTGAGTAGTCCAACAGCGCCTGCCGGGAACCCAGGTATCGCTGGGCACGAACGAATGGAAGCCATACACGGTTGCCTACACGGACCTGCGCTTCCTCCAGTTTCTTCCGCGGTATCCATTGGCCGCCCAGTCGCCGGACCAGGACCTCGCCCAGGTACGCGCCCACGGCGGGCATGAGTTGCTCGTCGATCTTCCACCGCTCGAAGGTCTCCGGATAGTTCCGGCTCCAAAGGTGGAAGTCGACGTCCGTCAACGATTCGGGGGTCGTTTCGAAGACCGACGGCACCTCGGTGTGCAGGATCGCCACGAGGTGCTCGGCGAGAGTCGCGTAGTGCTCACGGGCGTCAGACGGGTCCTGCACGTCCACAGGAATGGCGGCGTCCGCGGGCAGCCACTCTTCCGGCTCGGGCGGCGGGCGGACATTGAACTCAGCGATCTTCCGCTGGCGCTCACTGAATGCGCACGCGTCCAGCACGCGATTGAGCAGCGGCGCTACGTCCGGTTGAAAGCGTGGCTCCACGGGCGCCAGGGTCTCACTGCGTTCGCGCAGTTCACTGAGCACGGTAGAGAGGTCAAGATCCGGCCGGAGGTGCACGAACGCCCGAGCCTGAGCCTGACGCGCTTCCTCACATGCGAAGTCCGTGACGGTAGGCCACGTCAGAACGAGGACGGAGCCGTTTGGGAGTTCCTCTACCCGATGGGCGGGGGTTGACAGCATCCGCTCGCGGCCGACGGACTGCACCAACTCGGACCCAAAGATGTTGAGCCAATACACCCCGTAGATCTTGTCGAAGCCGTCCTTCATCGAGGTCTGAATATCGCGCCCAAAGTTGGGCGAGCCTGACAAATATTCGTCTGCGACACTGTGCGCCGAGGCATAGGTCACTGGGTACCGAGCGGCCCAGCCACGAACCATGTCCACGAACGCTCGGCAGCGCTCCACCTCGGAAAAGAACGAGAGGGGTTGTAAGACAAGCGAGACATTCAGTTCTGGTGGAAGCGGTGGAAACCAGAGCCTGAACGTCATATCCAGCGCCGGCCATGCCGTGCGATACAACCCCAGGGTCGCCCCAACCTCGTCGCGATCCTCATCCAATGCCTTCCAGAAATTGGCTCGGCTGTATTTGCGCGCTCGCTTCCCCTTCACGACGTTCGGCATCCAGTCCCCAGCGGACGCCTCCAGTGTCAGGAGGAAGGGTTCAAGTTCGCGCTCCAGCGACTCCCGAGGATCGACGGCCCCCTCGAAAGAGAACTGGAGATGATCCTCCGTGTTCGATTGATGAGGATTCAGGGTTTTCATTCGAAGGACACCTCCACTCCTTTGACTTTTCGCTGAGTAGATTCCCCAACGCGGAGCAACGCCTTAATCTGGTCGGGCTTGAGTGCGCCGCACTCATAGACGAGGCGGACCCGTTGAACCTGGACCTCCAGTCCATCGCCTTCGGACTGGAGTGTGCGCCGACGGATGTTCAACTTCTCACCGTAATATCGCAGCGCGGCGCTCGCGTCCGCCTTCATCTGCGCTCCCATGACGCGCTCCTCCAGCAACTGAAGGTTTCGGCTCTTGAAGCTGAACGTCTCCACTCGGGACGGTTGGCCAGCGGGAGGCTCCATCTCGATGACGAGCACGTCCGCGAAGCGGAGATCCGCCTTCGCCACGCCCACATGCGTTTCGATGCGGGGCTTATTGAAGCCCTGGAGCCACTTTCGTTTTGCCTGTGGCAGCAACGCGTCCTCCCGCAGTTTGACCACCATGGCCCGCTCGAACTCCATCCCCTGGGCGAAGGTCCCTCGCAGTTGGTGGTAGTCCCTCCAGGTCAGGGGCCCCTTCGCCTGCGCGCCCTGCTTGAGCTCCGCGACCCGCCGCTCGAAGTACCCGACGTATTCACCCCAGCGCGCATGAGCTTCGGCGCCCGGTTGCGGTGCCTCCAACAACGGACGGTGCTTCTCCAGCTCCCGCACATCGGAGGCCAAGCGCCTTCCCGGCGCCTCCTGCTCCCACTGCACCCAGCGGGCCTCCACCGCTTCCCGCTCGAAGCCCGCCGCTTCGTGCACCCGGGCGGCGAGCGTGCTCGCGTCCTTCGCCCCACCGCTCCTCCCCGCTGGGGGTCCCGGCCGCTCGCGACTCGCCTCCGCCAGCAGCGCCTGCGCTTTCGCCGCACTGCCCTTCGCCTCGTACAGGGCCAGCAGCCCGGCCTCACCGGACTGGGCCGCGAACAGGGCATTCTCACGACCCGCCTGGAGGTATCGGAAGAGGTCGCGAGCAGCCTCGACTCCCAACTGCGATTGCAGCCGGCCCAGCCCCCGCTTCAATCCCTCCGCGGACAGGGCCTCTGGCAGGAGTCGCGTCCCCTTCCCCCTCGCATACAGCGCCACCATCAACACGGCCGGCGCCAGCTCCCGGGTGGCCTGCTCGTACCTTCCCTGCGCCAATGACTGCGCCCCCTGCCCCGCTCCCGCCGCCAGATGGAAGAAGCCCATCGGCACTCCGAACGTCAGGTGGTCGAAGGTCCCCAATGCCATCTTTCCCGGCGTGAAGCGCTCCAGCACCAGCGCCCTCTCCACCGCGTCCAGGGCCTCCTGATACGGGGGCGGCAGGTGCCCTCGCTTCGCGCTGAACTCCGTGTACAGGGGCTCGGCGAAGACAGGGATGGTGACGAGTGCTTCACGGCCCGCCCGTCCCAGGCCCCGCAGGACATCTCCGGCCTGCTCGGTCCGCTCCGGGAAGTCCGACAGCTTCAGCCCCCGTCGCTGCAACTCCTCGCGGACAGTGGGCATGCTTCCCAGCGTCTCACCGAGCTGCTTGTTGTGAACCAGACGCTGGAGCACCTCGCGGAGTTCGTCGTCGAAGGCGGCGTGGACGATGAAGAGGGCGAACACCTCCGCCAGGGGGACGCCGTACTTCTCCGTCGCGGTGACGAGAAAGCCCGCGCGTTTGCCATTGAGGATCTTGGACGCATCCGCGTCGAGCGGGCCAAGAGCCCCCAGCCGGACCGCATCCCAGTCCTTCAGCGACTCCACCAGCCGGGGCATGTCCACCCCTTGCTGCATCGCCACGAACTCCGCGGGCGAGGCGCAGGCCAGGAATGGGGCGAGCACCTCCTGACTGGAGGACAGGTCGGGCCAGCCGGGTGGACGCTCCTGGCCTCCGCAGGTGAACGCCTCTTCTCCGGCGGTCTCGTCCGGGCTCGTGCTACCGATGTTCGAACCCTGCTCGCGCTTCGGCCCCCGTCGGCGGCCCAGCCGCTCGGAGGCTCCAGGCTCCACCAACGAGGGCGCTTGCTCGGCGACACCTCCCGCCGTGTTCCACAACACCTGCGTGGGACGCGGCCCATGGGCCCACGAATCCACCCCCGTCCGGGGCGGCAGCGTGACGCAGCCGGTGGTGAGGAGGAGGGCCAGGGACAGCAGCCCCCACGCTCGCGACAGGAGTTCAGCGCACATGATCCACCCCCATCCCGACCGCGATGAAGGCTCCCGGGCGAAGTGTCCCCTCCGGTGTCGGGGTCAGCAACGTGCCGCCCTGGCCCAGCGCGTACACCCTGCCCCCGAGGAAGCGCCAACGCGCCTCTCCCGAGGCGAGGTAGCGCGTCCCCGGCTGGCGCAGGCCCACAGCCATTCCTCGCAACGCCACCTCAACGCTCCGGTGGAAGAGCTGCACGGCCATCCGCACATCCGCGTCCACTCGTCCCCAGGTGAAGGCCTCGGCGGAGAGGGAGAGGCGCAGGTGCCGCTGCAACAACTCCCCCAGGTGCACCGCGTCCCAGCTCACAATCACCTCGCCGAACGCGGAGGCGCCGTTGGGGAAGACCGCCTCCGCCAGCGCCTCTCCGGAGGCTCCCGCCACCTGGAAGCGCGCCAGTTCGTAGTCGGGACCGAAGTACCCCTGCCGGAAGCCCCCGCGCTGAACGCGCCCCTCCAGTCGGGCCTGCAAGTCGAGTGTCGGTGAGACCGCGTCCGCTCCCAGGCCCGCCACCGCACCCCATGCACCGCCCGCTCCGGGGAAGCCTCCCCACCCGGCGAACACCTGCGCTTCGAAGCCGCTGTCGCGCCCCCGTCGCACCACCACCACCGCCGAGGCGTCCACATGCGCCAACGTCGCGAGCCGTGCCGTGTCTCCAAGCCGTGCCCCCTCGTGCACCGCCGAGAGGGACAACGTGTAGCGGCCCGGCTGCGCGGACTGGCCGGAGAGGACGTGCTGCACGTCCAGCGCGACCTCGGCCCCCATCAGACGGGTCCCCAGCACATCGGAGACAAACGCCTCGGTGTACAGGGGCCCCAGGGTGCCAGTCAGCACGGCCCCGGCGGGGTGATAGTCCGGGTGGATGCGATTGGAATAGCGCCGCACCAGATGCCCGGACAGCAAGCTGTAGCAATCCAGAGCGCCTGCCCACAGCGCCACCGGGGATGCGTCGCTGCCCAGCGAGAGGAGTCGCACCACCTGCCCCCAGTCCGACAGCGAATCCCAGTCCTCCGCGCGAACGCGGCCCGCCC
>NZ_RAVZ01000035.1 GCF_003611635.1 Corallococcus terminator
GGGTGGTGGACGTGGCGCAGCCGAGGGCGGCCACCAGCGGGAGGAAGCGCAGGCGCGAGACGCGCGAGGTAGGGGCGGGCATGCGGGCTCCGGAAAATACAAAAGGCCCGACCCGGGAGGATCGGACCTTCTGTGGGTGCATCAGGACGTCGTCACGAAGACGACGACGCGCTCAGATCGGGCGAACGTTCTGCGCCTGCAGGCCCTTGGGGCCGCGGGCGACGTCGAACTCCACCTTCTGGCCTTCGGCCAGCGAGCGGAAGCCATCCGCCTGGATCGACGTGTGGTGGCAGAAGAGATCCTCGCCCCCGCCGTCCTGCGTGATGAAACCGAAGCCCTTCGCATCGTTGAACCACTTCACGGAACCGGTAGCCATTGCCTTGCTCTTCTTTCATCACGGAGAGGCAGAGACGCCTTCCGGTCCTTACAGAGAATCAACCCTACAAGACGGGCGCACACTAAACACCGGTCCGGTCGGAAGTCCACCCCCCAAAATACAGAAGGCCCGACCCTGGGGGGACGGACCTTCTGGGGTGCTGCAAGAAGTCGTCAGGATGACGACAGGCTCAGATCGCGCGAACGTTCTGCGCCTGCAGGCCCTTCGGGCCCTTGGTCACTTCGAACTCCACCTTCTGGCCTTCGGCCAGCGAGCGGAAGCCGTCCGCGTTGATCGCGGTGTGGTGGCAGAACACGTCCTCGCCGCCGCCGTCCTGGGTGATGAAGCCGAAGCCCTTCGCATCGTTGAACCACTTCACGGTACCGGTCGCCATTGCCTTGTTCTTCTTTCATCTCGGACAGGGAGAGTCGCCGTCCGGTCCCACAGAGAGTGATCCCTACAAGACAGCAGGCAGCCTAAACGTCCGTCCCGGAAGCTGTCTACTCCCTGTTCACGTCACCAGCCGCACTTCTGGCCCTTGTTCTGTTCCTGGAGCCAGCGTCGCAGGGGAGCGAAGTATTCCAGCATGGGCGTGGCGTCCATCTGCCTGCCGCCCGTCATGGCGGCCAGCGCCTCCGGCCAGGGCTTGCTCGCGCCCAGCTCCAGCATCGCCTGGAGCCGCTGCCCCGCCGCCTTGTTGCCGTAGACGGAGCACTCGTTGAGGGGGCCCTGGATGCCGGCCGCTTCGCACAGCGACTTGTGGAACTGGAACTGGAGGATGCGCGCGAGGAAGTAGCGCGTGTACGGCACGTTCGCGGGCACGTGGTACTTGGCGCCCGGGTCGAAGTCCTGCTCCGTGCGGGCCGACGGCGCGCTCAGGCCCTGGTACTTCTGGCGCAGCGCCCACCACGTCTTGTTGTAGTCCGCCGGCTTCACCTTCCCGCTGAAAACATCCCAGCGCCACTGGTCCACCAGCAGACCGAAGGGCAGGAAGGCCACCTTCTCCAGAGCGTCCTTGAGCTGGAGGTTGATGACGTTCTTGTCGTTCTTTTCCACCGCGTTCAGCAGGCCCGCCTGCTGGAGGTAGGCCGGGGTGATGGAGAGCGTGAGCGCGTCGCCAATGGCCTCGTGGAAGCCGTCGTTCGCGCCAGCCTGAAAGAGGACGGGGAGCTTGTAGTAGTACGAGTAGTAGTAGTCGTGTCCCAGCTCGTGGTGGATGGTGACCAGGTCCTCCTCGGTGGGCTTGATGCACATCTTGATGCGCACGTCGTTTTCGTACGTCACGTCCCAGGCGGAGGCGTGGCAGACGACGTCGCGGTCCTTCGGCTTGGTGAACTGCGAGCGCTCCCAGAAGGTCGGCGGCAGCGGCTTGAGGCCCAGCGAGGTGAAGAACTTCTCGCCCAGGCGCACCATCTTCTGCGCGTCATAGCCCTGCTTCACCAGCGCGGCGTCCACGTCCAGGCTGGCCTGCCCGGGGAACGGCTCCACCAGCGGGTAGATGTTGTTCCACTCCTGCGCCCACATGTTGCCCAAGAGGTGCGCGGGGATGGGCTTGCCAGCGGGCACCTTCGCCTCGCCGTACTGCTTCGCGAGCCGGCCGCGCACGTAGCAGTGCAGCTCGTCGTACATGGGCTTGACCTGGCCCCAGAGGCGCTGGGCCTCCTTCTCGAAGTCGGCGGGCGGCATGTCGTACCCGGACCGCCACAGCGTGCCCAGGTCGTTGAAGCCGATGTCCTTCGCGCCCGCGTTGGAGAGGCTCACGAGCTGGGTGTAGAGCGGGCGCATGGGCCGGCTGATGGCGTGCCAGCCCTGCCACGCATCGAGCAGCGCGGCTTCGTCGCGGCTCTGGGCCATCACGTCGGACAGCTCGCCCAGGTCGCGGCACTTGCCCTTGCCGTCCTTGCCGCAGTACTTGCCCTTGCCGTACATGCCGTCCAGCTTCGCCGCGGTGGCGGCCAGCTCCGAACGCTGGGCGGCGTTCGCCGGGGCGGGCAGCGTCTGGGAGACGCGCAGCAGGTGCAGCAGGCGCGCCGTCTCCGGATCCAGCTTCAGTCCGTCGAAGCGGCGCGAGTCCTTGATGGCGCCGTTGACGTAGGCCATCACCTCTTCGTTGACGGAGGCCGCGTTCCGCTCCGTGTCGTCGGTGATGTACGTGGACTTGATCCACTCGGCGGTGGCCTGCCGGGTCCAGAGCCGCTTCAGGTCCGCGTTCAGCGTCTCGGTGAACTGCTTCGCCTCGGCGGCGGTGGCCTTGGTGGCCGGAGCGGGCGGGGCCGCCTTGGGGGCCGGCTGCGCGCCGGAGGTGGTGGCCGCGAGCGACACGGCGGCCAGGGCCGCGCGCATCAGGGGCTTCGGGAGGAAGGTCCGGGTCATGGGCGCGGACACTAGGGGAACTGGCGGGCCCTCGCACCCGTGAAGTCGGTTCGCCGCGCTGCGTCCATCCGGCGTGCCACGTTGTTTCCTCCTTGAGGGGAACGGCTCTGGAACACCCTCATGGGTCGACCGGAGGGCGACCAGCCGTGACGAGCCGTCCCTGCCGCGCAGCTACAGGGAGTGACAGCTTTGCTTCATGCTGCTCGGACACACCAGGGATGCCAGTTGGCCGGCGCCGGAGCCCGCGCTGGCGGAGGCCCGGCGGTTCCTGGAGGACTGCCGGGGCAAGCACGTGCTGGTCGTCCCGCACCCGACCGCGGATGGATTGGCCTCTGGGGTGTTGATGCTCCGGGCGCTCCAGTCCCTGGGGGCGCGCCCGACAGCCCGGCTGCCAGGCAAGGGAGAGGACCTGCACAGCGAGACCTTCCTGGAGCGCCTGGGCACGGCGCCGGCGGAGGCGCTGGTGGTGTTGGACATGGGCAGCCGCTGGGGTGGGCCGCTGCTGCCGGGGCTGCCCACGCTCGTCGTGGATCGCCATGACCGGCGGGGCGCGAACGGATTTCCCCCCGGGGTCCAGGTGCTGAGCGCGCACGGCCACGAGCCCGTCGCCAACACCAGCGTGCTCACCTACGTCCTGATGTCGCCGTTCGTCGTGCCCGGGCCCCTGGAGTGGCTGGCCGCGCTGGGCACCGTGGCGGCGCTGGGCCCGGATGCGCCGATGCCCTTCCTCAAGGACGCGCTGCGGCGGGCGAAGCGGACGGCGGTGGTGGAGACCGTCTCGCTTTTGAACGCGGCCACGCGTTCGCACCGCGTCGCAACGCCGCTGGCGATGCAGGTGTTGCTGCGCGCGGGGAGCGCGTCGGACATCCTGGAGAGCCGCGTGCTCGGCGTGGATGCGCTGCGCGACTGCCGGCTGGAGGTCCAGCGCGAGGTGGTCCGCTGCGCGAAGACGCCGCCACGCTTCGCGGGCAAGGTGGCCCTGCTGCTGTTCAGCTCCGAGACCCAGGTGCATCCCCTGGTCGCGGTGCGCTGGGCCCAGCGGATGCCCGACCATGTCGTCATCGCCGCGAACACCGGCTACGTGCCCGGCCGCGTGGACTTCACGCTGAGAAGCCGCGCGCCGGTGAACCTCACGGGACTGATAGGCAGCGGCGAGCGTGCGACGCTGGAAGAGACCTCCGAGGAAGGCGACGTCCGGCACGTGGCCAGTGGCCACCTGCCGCCCCCGGACTTCCTGCGCATGCTGGAGGGCATGGGCTTCCGGGGCCTGAACGACCGCGACGTGGAGCGCCGGGGTGTCGCTCCGGGCTGAGCGGTGGATGATTGCGATATGACGGGGTGGATGCTTCGCGCCCTCCCTGCCCTCCTCCTCGCGTTGTGCCTCGCTTGCGACTCCACCTCCGACGACCCGACTCCGGGCGGTGAGGCCTGCGAGCGCTTCTCCTTCCCACTGTCCGCGGTCACCGCGTCCAACCATGTGAGTTCGTGCGGGAGCACCGCGTGCGGCAACGCAGAGAACCCGCCCAACTCCGGCATGCACTGCCCCACGTGGTTGCCTTGCCAGAGCTACACCACGGAGCAGCCGCGCTGCTCATGGCTGCACAACCTGGAGCACGGGCACGCGGTGTTCCTCTACAACTGCCCGGAGGGTTGCGCCGACGAGGTCGCGAAGCTGGAGGCCGCGCAGGCCCGCGCCGCGCAGGGCAGCAACGGGGTGCGCCGCGCACTCGTCGCTCCCGACGCGCAGCTTCCCCAGCGCTTCGCCGCGATGCTGTGGCGCCGCACGTACCTGATGGATTCGGTGGATCCGGACGCCATCGCGTGCCTGCTGGCGTTGCAGGATCAAGACGCGCCCGAGCCCGGCCTGCTCTGCGCTCCCTGAAACAGCCGTAACGCAGGAATGACTTGCATGCGTGTGGGCATCCTCCCCGCCACGGTGGCGTGAGGCGCACGACCTTGCGCGCCTTGCACCAACGTCTCTTTAATTCGAGTCACGCGTCGCCCCTGTTTCATCCGCCTCCGTGTCTCACGCGGTGGCACTGGTCCCCCCACCTCCTGGGGGCCGGCGCGACGACATGACCGATACCGTCGACGCCTCCCCGTCCCCCCGGGGTCTGTCTCCTCGAAACATCGCCGAGGCCTTCGGGACACAGGTCGCCCTGCGGCCCCAGGCCGTCGCCGTCCGTTGTGACGGGCAGCAGCTCACGTACGCGGAGCTGGACGCGCGGGCGAACCGGCTCGCGAATGCGTTGAAGGCGCGGGGCGTGGGACGCGAACAGCCACGGGTGGGCGTGTGTCTGCCACGTTCGGTGGAGCTGCTCGTCGCGCTGCTGGGCATCCTCAAGGCGGGCGGTGCGTATGTCCCGCTGGATCCGGAGTACCCGGCGGAGCGGCTCGACTTCATGGCCACGGATTCGCGCGTGCGCATCATCGTCACGCACGCGGCGCTGGAGTCGCGAATGCCTGTCGGTGACTGGCACGCGCTCTGTCTGGATGCGCACGCGGACACCCTGGCGGCCTTCAGCGAGGCGGCCCCCGACTGCGACGCCGTCGCGGACGACCTGGCATACGTCGTCTTCACGTCGGGCTCCACGGGGCGGCCCAAGGGCGTCTGCGTGCCACACCGGGGCGTGCTGCGGCTGGTGCTGGACGCGGACTACGTGCACCTGGGAGCGGACGAGGTGTTGTTGCAACTGGCGCCCGTCGCCTTCGACGCGTCCACGTTCGAGATCTGGGGCGCGCTGCTCAACGGTGGTCGCGTCGCGGTGTTCTCGCGGGGCGCGTCCGCGCTGGACGAACTGGGCGCCTTCCTGCGCACGGAGCGGGTGACGACGGCGTTCCTCACCACCGGCCTGTTCAACAACCTGGTGGACCTGGGCCTGCCGGGAACGGACACGCTGCGACAGCTCTTCACGGGCGGCGAGGTGATGTCGCTGCCCCACGCCCGGCGCGCCCTGGAGGCCCTGCCCCACACGCGCGTCATCAACTGCTACGGGCCTACCGAAAACACCACTTTCACGAGCTGCCAGCCCCTGCGCTCGCCGCTCGGCTCCGAGCCCGCGCCCATCGGTCACGCCATCTCCGGCACGCGGATGTACGTGCTGGACGACGCGGGCCGCGAGCTGTCCCCGGGCCTCGTGGGCGAGCTGTACACGGGCGGCAGCGGCGTCGCGTGGGGCTACTGGGAGCGCCCCGACCTCACCGCGGAGCGGTTCCTGCCGGACCCCTACAGCACCGAACCGGGCGCGCGCATGTACCGCTCGGGGGACCTCGCGCGGCGGCTCGCGGACGGCGCGGTGGACTTCGTGGGACGCAGCGACCATCAGGTGAAGGTGCGCGGCTTCCGCATCGAGCTGGGAGAGGTTGAAGCGGCGCTGCGGCTCCATGCCTCCGTGCAGGAGGCGGTCGCGCTCGTGCGGGAGGATGTGCCGGGAGACAAGCGGCTGGTCACCTATGTCACGGCCAGCGAACCCCTGACGGCATCCCTGCTGCGGCTCCACCTGAAGGGCCACCTCCCCGCGCACATGCTGCCATCGGCGATCGTCGTGCTGGACGTGATGCCACTCGCCACCAACGGAAAGGTGGAGCGAAGGGCCCTGCCGGATCCCCGCGACTGCCCCGGCGCCGATGACGACTTCGTCGCGCCGGAGACCGCGCTGGAGCGGGCCGTCGCCAGGGTCTGGGCGGACGTGCTGCGCGTGGACGCCGTCAGTGCCACCGCGGACTTCTTCGAGCTGGGCGGGCAGTCGCTCCTGGCCACGCGGGCCATCGCCCGATTGGGGAACCTGCTCCAGCGGCCCGTGGCCCTGCGCACGCTCTTCGAGCATCCCACCCTGCGCGACTTCGCCGCGGCCCTGGAGCGGATCCATCCGGCGTCCGGACACACCGGGGCGCCCATCCCTCCGTGCACGCAGGCGGAGCGGGAACAGCCTTCGTTCTCACAGCAGCGGCTGTGGTTCCTGGATCGCTGGATGCCAGGCTCGCCGCTGTACTCGCTGCCGATGGCGTTCCGGTTGGAAGGGGCACTGGACGTGTCCGTGCTGGAACAGGCCCTCCAGGCTGTCGTGGAGCGACACGAAGCACTGCGCACGACGTTTCCCGGTGACGGGGGCCCCGTGCAGCGTGTCGCTTCGCGCCTGGGTGTGACCCTGGAGTGCGTGGAGTCGCGCTCCGAGGAAGAGACCGCCGGGTGGATGCAGCGTGAGGCGGAGCGACCGTTCAATCTGGCGGAGGGCCCCCTCTTCCGCGCCCGGCTCATCCGGGAGGGGGAACGCCAGCAGGTGCTGGTGCTCAACCTGCATCACATCATCTCCGACGGGTGGTCCTTCGGCGTGTTGTACCGCGAGCTGTCGTCGGAGGTCCGGACGCGGAGCCAGGGGGAGGCCTCCGCGCTCGCGCCGCTGCCGCTCCAGTATCCCGACTACGCGGCGTGGCAGCGCCAGTGGCTCCAGGGCGACGTGCTCCAACGGCAGCTCGGGTTCTGGGAGCAGCAGCTCGCGGGCGTGTCCCACGTGCTGGAGGTGCCCACGGACCGTCCGCGTCCCGCCGTGCAGCGGTTCGAGGGGGCCACCCATCGCTTCAAGGTCCCCGGGGAGCTTCGCCACGCCCTGGACGGCGTGGCACGCCAGGAAGGTGCCACTCTGTTCATGGCCCTGCTCACCGGCTTCCAGGTGTTGCTGTCGCGCTACAGCGGTCAACGTGACTTCGTGGTGGGGACGCCCATCGCCAACCGCACGCGCGAAGAGCTGGAGGGGCTCATCGGCTTCTTCGTCAATACGCTGCCGCTGCGTGTCCGCTTCGAAGGCACGCCCTCCTTCCAGGACGTGCTGCATCAGGTGCGAGACCGCGCGCTGGGGGCCTATGCGCATCAGGACCTCCCGTTCGAGAAGCTGGTCGAAGCCCTCCAGGTCGAACGGGAACAGAGCCGCACGCCGCTCATCCAGGTGCTGTTCGCGCTCCAGAACGCCCCGGCCGGTCAGCTCCAGTTGCCGGGCGTGGCCGTCACCCCGCTGACGCTGGAGACCCGGACCTCCAAGTTCGAGCTGTTCCTGGCGATGGAGGAGGCCGGCGACGGACTCGTGGGGACGCTCGAATACGCCACGGCGCTCTTCGATGCGTCCACCCTCCATCGCCTGTCCGAGCATTACCTCCAGGTGCTGCGGCGCTTCGTGGAAGCCCCCTCCCGGGCCACGGCGGACGCGGTCTTCCTGTCGGAGGCGGAGCAGCGACAGGTGATCCGGGACTGGAACGCGACGGCGCGTCCCTACCCGTTGGACCTGTCCATCGTGGACGCCTTCGCGGCCCAGGTCGCCCTGCGCCCCCAGGCCGTCGCCGTGAGCCATGGCGCCACGACGCTCACCTACGCGGAGCTGGATGCCCGTGCGAACCGGGTTGCCCTTCGGCTGCGCGCGCTCGGGGTCCACCGACGCAAGCCGCAGGTGGGCGTGTGCCTGCCTCGCTCCGTCGATCTCATCGTGTCGTTGCTGGCCATCCTCAAGGCCGGCGGCGCCTACGTCCCGCTGGATCCGGATCATCCGTCGGAGCGGCTCGCCTTCGTGGCCGGGGATGCGCGGCTCGTCGCCATCGTCACCCACGAGGCGCTGGCCTCACGGTTGCCCGGAGGAACCTGGACGCCGGTGTGCCTGGATGCTCCCGACGACACCGTGGAGGGACCGCCTGGATGGGAGGCGGTGTCGTCCGTGGATCTGGCGCACATCCTCTACACGTCAGGCTCCACGGGCCGGCCCAAGGGCGTGTGCATACCGCATCAGGGCGTGGTGCGCCTGGTGCTCAATCCCGACTACGTAAGGTTGGGCCCTGGCGACCGGATGGCGCAGTCCACCACCATCGCGTTCGACCTCTCCACGCTGGAGATCTGGGGCGCGCTGCTCAACGGGGCCACGCTGGTCCTGTTCTCCAGGGATGAGATCATCGACCCGGAGGTGCTGGCGCGCCGCCTCCTGGACGAGCGCATCACGCACATGGTGCTCGCCACGGCCCTGTTCAACCACGTGGCCCGCACGCGTCCGGAGGCCTTCCGGCACCTGACCTGGATGATCTTCGGCGGTGAGGCCGCGGACGTCTCCTGCGTCAACGCGGTGCTCGCGCACGGAGGCCCCGCCGCGCTGATCAACGGCTACGGTCCCACGGAGAACACGTCCTTCAGCACGTGGTTCCGGGTGCCGCATGCGGAAGCCACCTCCGTCCCCATCGGGGGGCCGCTCGCCAACAGCACCGCCTATGTGCTCGACGCCCGACTCCAGGTGGTCCCGCCGGGGGTTGTCGGGGAGTTGTTCGTGGGGGGCGACGGACTGGCGCTCGGGTACTGGGATCGGTCCGCGCTCACCGCGGAGAAGTTCGTTCCCCATCCGTTCAGCGACGTTCGCGGCGCGAGGCTCTATCGCACCGGGGATCTGGTGCGACAGCGGACCGATGGCGTCCTGGAGTTCATCGGGCGCCGCGATCATCAGGTGAAGCTGCGGGGCTTCCGCATCGAACTGGGCGAGGTGGAAGCAGCCCTGCGTCAGCATCCCGCCGTGCACGAAGCACTCGTCATGGTGCGCGAGGATGCTCCGGGCGATCGGCGGCTGGTCGCCTACGTCGCCTCCGCGGACCTCGCGGAGGCGGTGCTGCGAGAATACCTCCAGGCCCGGCTGCCAGAGCACATGGTGCCCGCCGCGTTCGTGGTGATGACGGCGCTGCCCCTGTCTCCCAACGGGAAGATCGATCGGCGGGCGCTGCCGGCACCCGAAACGTCCCCCTCCGTCACCGACGACTTCCTCGCGCCCCGCAGCCCGCTCGAAGCGCGGGTGGCGGACATCTGGGCGTCCGTGCTCGGCGGACGCGAGGTGGGAGCGCATTCCCACTTCTTCGACCTGGGGGGACATTCGCTGCTGGCCACGCAGGTGGTGTCACGCGTGCGCGATGCGCTGGGCGTGTCCCTTCCCGTGCGCGCGCTCTTCGAAGCCCCGCGCCTGGAGGCCTTCGTCCGCGGCGTGGCGCGACTGCTGGACACAGGAAGCCGCGACACCTCGCGCATCCCCCTGCTGCCTCGCGAGGCCGCCCTTCCCCTCTCCTTCGCGCAAGAGCGGTTGTGGTTCCTCGGTCGTCTTCATGAGGCACGGGGCGTCTACAACATGCCCATGGCCCTGCGCCTGGACGGCCCGCTGGACGTCCCCGTGCTGCGCGCCAGCCTTGAGGCCCTCATCCTCCGGCACGAATCCCTGCGCACCACGTTCCCTGAAGGGGACCACCCCACACAGCGCATCCAGGCGGAGCCTGGGCTCGCGTTGGAAGTCCAGCGCATCCAGGCTCATGGACCGGACGATGCGCGGGTCCAGGACCGCCTGAGGCAGGAGGCGGCGGCTCCCTTCGACCTGGAGCACGGGCCGTTGTTCCGGGCGCTGCTGCTCCAGCTCGGAGGCACGTGCTCGGTGCTGGTGCTCAACCTCCATCACATCGTTTCCGACGGATGGTCCCTGGGCGTGCTGTTCCGGGAGCTGTCCGTGGAGTACCGGGCGCGCCTTCAAGGACCACGCACGCAACCGGCTTCGTTGCCCTTGCAGTACGCGGACTACGCGGCATGGCAGCGGCAGTCCCTTCAGGGGGAAGGGCTCCAGCGGCAGCTCGACTTCTGGAAGCAGCAGGTCGCGGAGGCACCGCACGTCCTGGATTTGCCCACGGACCGTCCGCGTCCCGCCGTGCAACGGTTCGAAGGCGCGACCCTGCGCTTCACGTTGGCTTCCTCGCTCCGCCACGCACTGGAGAACGTGGCTCGACAGGAAGGCGCCACGCTGTTCATGACGCTGCTGGCGGGCTTCCAGGTGCTGCTGTCACGCTACAGCGGTCAGCGGGACTTCATCGTCGGCACGCCCATCGCCAACCGCACGCGGGAGGAGTTGGAGGGGCTCATCGGCTTCTTCGTCAACACGCTGCCGCTGCGCGCTCGGCTGGAAGGCTCACCCTCCTTCCGCGACGTGCTGCGTCAGGTGCGGGACCGGGCCCTGGGCGCCTACGCACATCAAGAGCTGCCCTTCGAAAAGCTCGTGGAGGAGCTGCACGTCGAGCGGTCCCTGAGCCACGGCCCCCTGGTGCAGGTGATGTTCGCCCTGCAGAACGCGCCGGGCAGCCTGCCCCAGCTTCCAGGCCTCCAGGTGCAGGCCCTGGAGCTTCAAACCCATACATCCAAGTTCGACCTGAGCCTGATGCTGGAGGAGACAGACGACGGGTTCTCGGGCGCATTCGAATACGCGACCGCGCTCTTCGAGCCGCGCACCGTCGAGCGGATGGCCGACCACTTCCGCCGCCTGCTCGAAGGCGCGCTCCATCAACCCGATGCTTCCATCCACACCCTGCCCTGGCTCTCCAGGGAGGAGCACCACCGCGTCCTGGTGGAATGGAACACCACCGCCCGGCCCTATCCGCGCGACATGTCCCTCGCGCAGGCGTTCGAAGCGCAGGTGGCAGCGCGACCTGGGGCCATCGCCGTGCGTCACGGAGCGCAGGCCCTCACATACGCGGAGCTGGACGTGCGCGCCAACCAGCTTGCTTGGGCCCTCAAGGCGCAGGGCGTGGGGCGAGTGACGCCCAGGGTCGGCGTGTGCCTGCCCCGTGGCATCGACCTCGTCGTGTCGCTCGTCGCCATCCTCAAGGCGGGCGGCGCCTACGTGCCGCTGGATCCGGACTACCCCTCCGAGCGCCTCGCCTTCATGGCGGGTGATGCACGGCTCGTCACGGTCGTGACCCAGGCGTCACACGCGGACGTGGTGCCGGCCGGCGCGTGGTCCATCCTGTGCCTGGATGCACAGGCGGAGGCGTGGACCTCGCGCGACCGGCGCGCGCCTCCGGACGAAGGCTGCGCTGACGACCTGGCGCACATCCTCTACACGTCAGGCTCCACCGGCCAGCCCAAGGGCGTCTGCATCCCGCACCGAGGGGTCGCGCGACTGGTCCTCGACCCGGATTTCCTCCAGGTCCGTCCCGAGGACCGCGTCGCCCAGACCTCCACCGTCGCCTTCGACGCTTCGACCTTCGAGCTGTGGGGGGCCCTGCTCAATGGCGCCACGCTCGTCCTGCTGTCGAAGGAGGAGGTCATCGAGCCCTTGGTGCTCGCCAGGCGGATCCGAGATGAGGGCATCACCATCCTCTTCCTGACGACGGCCCTCCTCAACCACGTTGCTCGCACCGACGCGTCGCTGCTGAAGGGCCTCCGTGGGTTGCTCTTCGGCGGGGAGGCCGCGGATCCAACCTGCATCCGCGCGGTGCTGGCCCACAGTGCTCCGGAGCACCTCGTGAATGCCTACGGGCCCACGGAGAACTCGGCGTACAGCACGTGGTTCTCACCGACTCGGATCGAACCTGATGCGGTGTCCGTGCCCATTGGGCGCCCCGTCTCCAACAGCACCGCGTACGTCTTGGATGAGCACCGCCATCCCGTGGCGCCCGGTGTCGTCGGTGAGCTCTTTGTCGGTGGCGATGGACTGGCATGGGGTTACTGGGAGCGGCCCGAACTCACCGCTGACGCCTTCGTCCCCCACCCCTTCTCCTCCACTCCCGGCGCCCGGCTCTACCGGACGGGCGACCTCGTCCGGCAGCTCCACGATGGGGCATTCGTCTTCGTGGGCCGCCGCGATCACCAGGTGAAGGTGCGTGGCTTCCGCATCGAGCTGGGTGAAATCGAAGCCGTCCTGCGCCGGCACCCTTCCGTGAAGGAAGCCCTTGTCTTGATGCGGGAGGACGCGCCCGGGGACAAGCGGCTGGTTTCCTACGTCACCTTCCGCGAGGCACTGACGGCCAGCGACCTGCGCGCCCACGTCCAGGAACTGCTTCCCAGCCACATGGTCCCCTCGGCGTTCGTGCTGCTCGATGCGCTGCCGATGACGCCGAATGGAAAGGTGGATCGTCGCGCGCTGCCTGCGCCCGTTTCAGAGGAGGGCCCCACCGAAGCGCGGCCCCTGACCGCGCTGGAACAGACGCTGACCACCATCTGGTGCGCGGTGCTCCATCTGTCCCACGTCCGTGTTGACGCGAACTTCTTCGACCTTGGGGGCCACTCGCTGTTGGCCACGCAGGTCGTCTCCCGAATCTCTCAGGCGCTGGGCCTTCCCGTTCCCGTCCGCACCCTCTTCGAGTTCCCCTCCATCGAAGCCCTGGCGAAAGCGTTGGAAACACACACGAAGGACACCGTCCTTCCCGGTCCCGCGATTCGGGCCCTGCACCATGAAGGACCGCCGCCGCTGTCCTTCGCGCAGGAACGCCTCTGGTTCCTGCACCAGTTCCACAACGACCGGGTCGCCTACAACATGCCCCTGGCGTTGCGGTTGGAAGGAGCGCTGGACGTGGCCGCGCTGGAGCACGGACTTCAGGCCCTCGTGGATCGGCATGAATCGCTGCGCACTTCGTTCCCGGGCGATGGCGTTCCAGCACAGCGAATCGCGCCCCGACTCTCGGTGTCGTTCCGTACGGTGGAGGCTCGCTCCGGGGAAGAGGCCGACACCCTCCTGAAGCAGGAAGCGGAGACGCCCTTCGACCTCGCGGAGGGCCCGCTGTTCCGAGCCATCCTGGTGCGCGAGGATGCGCGGCATCACGTGCTGCTGCTCAACCTGCACCACATCGTATCCGACGGATGGTCGCTCGGCGTTCTCTACAAGGAGCTGTCCTCCGAATACCAGGCGCGACAGGCGGGACGGCCTTCGGACCTCGCGCCCCTGCCCGTGCAGTACGCGGACTTCGCGGCATGGCAGCGGCAGTGGCTCCAGGGGGACGTGCTCCAGCGTCGGCTCGATTACTGGAAGCGGGAACTCGAGGACGCACCGAGGCTGCTGGAGCTGCCCACGGACCATCCGCGTCCCTCCGTGCAGCGATTCGCGGGAGCCACCCACGTCTTCAACCTCCCCCGCACCGTGCGCGAGCCCCTGGAGGGCCTGGGTCGCCAGGAGGGCGCCACACTGTTCATGACGCTGCTGGCGGGCTTCCAGGTGCTGCTGTCGCGCTACAGCGGCCAGCAGGACCTCATTGTCGGCACACCCATCGCCAACCGCACGCATGAGGAGTTGGAAGGGCTCATCGGATTCTTCGTCAACACACTGCCCCTGCGCGCCCGGATGGATGGCACCCCTTCCTTCCGCGAAGTCCTGCGCCAGGTGCGGGACCGGGCCCTCGGCGCCTACGCGCATCAGGAGCTGCCCTTCGAGAAGCTCGTGGAGGAGCTGCACGTCGAGCGTGCCCTGGACCACGGTCCCCTGGTGCAGGTGATGTTCACCCTCCAGAACACGCCCGGGACACCACCCCGGTTCCCCGGCCTCCAGGTCGAGGCGCTGGAACTCCAGACCCATACCTCGAAGTTCGACCTCACCCTGGCCGTGACCGAAACACCCGAAGGTCTGAGCAGTGCGTTCGAATACGCGACCGCGCTCTTCGAACACCGCACCATCGAGCGGATGGCCGACCACTTCCGGCGGCTGCTCGAAAGCGCGCTCCATCAACCCGACGCTTCCATCCATGCACTGTCCTGGCTCTCCGAGGAGGAACGCCACCGCGTCCTCGTGGAATGGAACACCACCGCCCGTCCCTACCCACGCGACGCATCCCTCGCGCAGGTGTTCGAAGCGCAGGTGGCAGCGCGACCTGAGGCCATCGCCGTGCGTCACGGGGCCCAGGCCCTCACGTACGCGGAGCTGGATGTGCGCGCCAACCAGCTCGCGTGGGCCCTCAAGGGGCAGGGCGTTGGGCGTGAGACGCGCCAGGTCGGCGTGTGCCTGCCCCGTGGCATCGACCTCATCGTGTCGCTCGTCGCCATCCTCAAGGCGGGTGGCGCCTACGTGCCACTGGATCCGGACTACCCCTCTGAACGCCTCGCCTTCATGGCGGCCGACGCGCGACTGCACCGGATCATCACGGACACGACGCTTGCCCCCCGGATTCCCGCGGACGGTGTCGAAACCCTCCGTATCGACGCGCTGGAGCCCACTTCACACGCGGACTCACCCTTCGATGCTCGCGGTTTCCATCCCGCCGAACCCGCGTACGTCATCTATACGTCCGGATCCACGGGGCGCCCCAAGGGCGTCTGTGTTCCCCATCAGGCCGTGCTGCGACTGGTGATGGACGCGGACTACATCCCGTTCGGTCCGGACGACCGCGTGGCCCAGGCCGCGACGGTGTCCTTCGATGCGTCGACGTTCGAGCTGTGGGGCGCGCTGCTCAACGGCGCCACGCTCGTCCTGTTCTCGAAGGAGGAGATCATCGAGCCCGCGACGCTCGCCCGCGTCCTGCGCGACGAGCGCATCACCGCGCTGTTCCTGACCACGGCCCTCTTCAACCACGTCGCACGCATGGAGCCCACGGCCTTCAATGACCTGTCCACGCTCCTCTTTGGCGGAGAGGCCGTGGATCCGGCCTGCGTCAACCGACTGCTCGCCCACGGTGGGCCTCGTCGGCTGTTGCACGTCTACGGCCCCACGGAGAACACGACCTTCAGCACCTGGCATTCTGTGACAGGGCCCGTCACCGACACCGTGCCCATCGGTCGGCCCGTCTCCAACAGCACGGCGTACGTGCTGGATGCGCACCGCCATCCCGTGGCGCCCGGTGTCGTCGGCGAACTCTTCGTTGGCGGCGACGGCCTCGCCTGGGGCTACTGGGAACGGCCTGAACTCACCGCCGAAGCATTCATCCCCCACCCGTTCTCCACCTCCCCCGGCGCCCGCCTCTACCGCACGGGCGACCTCGTCCGGCAGCTCCACGATGGTGCCCTCGTCTTCGTGGGCCGCCGCGACCATCAGGTGAAGGTGCGTGGTTTCCGCATCGAGCCGGGCGAAATCGAAGCCGTCCTGCGCCAGCATCCTTCCGTGCGTGAAGTCATCGTCCTCGTTCGAGAGGACTCGCCCGGAGACAAGCGGCTGGTCGCCTACGTCACCTTCCGCGAGGCCCTGACCGCCAGCGATCTGCGCACCCATGTGCAAGGGCTGCTTCCCAGCCACATGGTCCCCACCGCGTTCGTGCTGCTCGACTCGCTGCCGCTCAACGCGAACGGGAAGGTGGACCGACGCGCCCTGCCCCAACCCGAAGAGTCCACGCAGGCGGACGACACCGGCGTGGCACCTCGCACGCCCCTGGAGCAACAGGTGGCGGACCTGTGGGCACAGGTCCTCACGCGCACGTCCATCAGCGTCACCGCGAGCTTCTTCGACCTGGGAGGACACTCCCTGCTCGCGGCGCAGCTCGTGTCGAAGCTGTCCGAACACTTCCAGCTCAAGGTCCCCCTCCAGGTCCTCTTCCAGAGCCCGACGGTCGCGGCGCTCGCGCAATGGCTCCAGTCGCGGCTCACACCTGACGCTCCCGGGACCCCGCAGGCCCACGCCCTTCCCGAGGGCGTCGTGCAGCTCCAGCAGGGCCGTGCGGACCTCCCGCCGCTGTGGTGCATGCACCCGGTGGGCGGCACGGTGTTCTGCTACCAGGACCTCGTGCGGGCGCTGGGACCCGAGCGCACCGTCTACGGTCTCCAGGCGCCGGGCGTGAACGGCGAATGCCCACCGCTGGGCAGCATCGAAGCACTCGCGTCGTACCACCTGAACGCGATGCTCCAGTGCCAGCCCAAGGGCCCGCACTACCTCGTGGGCCTCTCGATGGGCGGCACCATCGTCTACGAGATGGCCCAGCGCATGCTGCGGCTGGGCATCCCTCCCGCGCTGCTCGTCTTCCTGGACACGCCCGGCCCCGGCCAGATGCCCACGCGCTTCGAGGACGACGCCGCGCTGCTCGCGGCCATGTTCGGAGATGACACACCGACGCTCGCGCAGCACCTGCGCACGCTGCCGCCGCACGAACAGATGCGCGAAGTCCTGCGGCAGGCCCGCGCGGGAGCGACCGTGCCGGACTCGTATTCGCTCCGGGACCTGGAGGTCTTCCTGGACGTCTGGAAGGCCCACATGCGGGCCCTCTTCAGCTACGAACCGGTGGCCTACGCGGGATGCGCCACCTACCTCCGGGCCCAGGAGCACATCCCGCCCCACCCGCTCCATCCCGAACAACCCTGGCAGGTGCTCGTCCAGCACGGGCTGGAGGTGCTGCCCGTGCCCGGCAACCACCAGACGATGATCGAACCGCCCCACGTCGAAGCCATGGCGAAGCACCTGGCCGACTGCATGCGGCGCATCGAGGCCGGGCCCGCTTCAGCGCCGCGCACCTCCGCCGCGTAGCGAACAAGCTCCAGGCGGTATGCCCGGAGACCTGCCGACCAGGGGTGCGAAGTGGGCCGCGCCGGAAGGGGACAGGGGGGGCGAAGCGTACTAGCGCTTCCATGACCAACCCCATTCGACGCGCCCTCGCGGCGCTGCTGACGCTGACGTGTGTCGGGGCGCTTCCGGCCCTGGCCGCCACGGGTGTGCAGGGCCCCGTGCCGTCCGCCTTCCAGAACCGACTGATGGTGGGCCTCTTCGAGGAGGCCGGCCAGAACTGGATGCGCGACAGCAACGTCCCCTGGGACACGCGCTATCGCTACTTCACCAAGGGCTGGGCGGACAACTGGGGCTATGGCGCCCACGACGGAGCCTGGGCCGCCAGCTTCTTCACGGAGACGAAGGCGCAGGGCTACGTCCCCGTCGTCACCTACTACCAGCTCTTCGGTGAGCCGGGCGGCGGCGAGCAGGAGACGCTGGCGAAGCTGAAGAACGCCAGCACCATGCGCAACTACTTCGAGGACGTGAAGCTGCTCCTCCAGCGCGCGAAGACCTTCGGTGGTCCCGTCTTCGTGCACGTGGAGCCGGACGCCGTCGGCTTCCTCCAGTTCCAGACGAACTCCAACCCCAACACCTACGCGGCCATCGCCGCCTCCGGGATGCCGGAGCTCGCGGGCGTGCCCAACACCGTCGCGGGCTGGAGCCTGGCGTTCCTCCAGTTGCGCAAGACAGTGGGCGCGAACAACGTCGTGCTCGGCCTGCACATCTCCGCGTGGGCCAGCGGCAAGGACATCGCGTTCAACTCGCTCACCGACCCGCTCCAGCCGGAGGTGGACAAGGTCGTCGCGTTCATCAACCCGGCGGGGCTCGCGTCCAACGTCACAGGCTCCACCTACGACGTGCTCGTGGGGGATCCACTGGACCGCGACGCGGACTTCTACCGGCTCACGCAGGGCGCGGACCACACCTGGGACATGAGCGACACGGCGTCCCTCACGTCCCGCTCCTACAACCGCTATGCGGAGTGGCTGCGACTCTTCAACCAGACCACCGGCAAGCGCTGGGTGCTGTGGCAGATTCCGCTGGGCAACTCCAACCACCTCAACGTCAACAACAGCGGCGGCGCGCGCCAGGGCTACAAGGACAACCGCACCGAGTACTTCTTCGGAACGAGCGGCGACGCGCACCGGCGCAAGTTCGCCAACGTGGGCGTCGTCGCCTTGATGTACGGCGCGGGCGCGGGCGGCCAGAGCTCCTACCAGAATGACATCGCCACCGACGGGCAGCCCTACCTGAAGAAGCGCGCGGGCGCGTTCCTCCAGGCCGGTGGCCTCTCCCTCCCCGCGGCCGGCACCACCCTGCCGCCCCCGGGAGGCGGTTCAACCGACGCGGGCACGCCCCCCACCGATGGCGGCATGGACGCTGGCACCGATGGCGGCACCCAGTCGGATGGTGGCACGACGGACGGCGGCACCCAGCCGGATGGAGGCACGACGGACGGCGGCACCGGAACGTCCGACGCGGGCTCGCCGGCCGACCCCTCGAAGTATGGCTTCGAGTCCAGCACGCAGGGATGGAGCGCGACCGGCGCGGCCCTGTCCGCCGTCAGCACCAGCACCACGCAGGCCTACGCGGGCACCCGTTCGCTGGCGGTGACCTTCAATGGCACGTCTGGCAAGGGCACCGTGGCCGTGGCCAACGCGGCCGTGCCGGCGGGCAGGACGGTGACGTTCCGTTTCTGGCTCCCCACCGGCAGCAAGCTTGTCGGCGTGCAGCCCTATGCCCTGGAAGGCGCCGCCGCGAACTGGCGCTGGACGGGCACCTGGTACGCCGTGGGCAGCCTCAAGGCGGGCGCGTGGAACGCCATCACGGTGAAGCTGCCGTCGGGGTCCACCACACCCCTGTACCAGTTGGGCGTGGAGTTCCAGACGAGCGGAAGCTGGAAGGGCACGGCGTACGTCGACGCCGTCACCTGGTAGCGCCCTGAGAAGGCCGGTCCCGCGGGTGCGTGCAACCGCCCGCGGGACCGACATAGGGTAGCGGCGCCTTGAGCACCCTGCCCCTTCCGACCCCCGCCTCCCGCGAGCGCGTGCGCGCCATCGACTGGCTGCGCGGAATCTCCGTCCTCTTCATGATCCAGTGCCACGCGCTCGCGCTGCTCACCCCCGAGCTTCGCAAGAGCGTGTGGACCGGCTGGCTGCTGAAGCTCGACGGGCTGGTGGCCCCCGCGTTCATCTTCTCCGCCGGGTTCGCGCTCTCGCTCCTCATGGTGCGCAGCGCCGCGGGCGGCGTGCTGGGCGACCGCGTGCGCCGCAACCTCCGCCGCATCGCGGAGGTGTTCGCCGTCGCCGCGCTGGTCAACGCCGCGTGGTTCCCCGTGCTGAAGGAGCCCGTGTGGCTCTTGCGCCTGGACATCCTCCACTGCGTGGGCCTGTGCCTGCTGCTCACCCTGCCCCTGGCGGCGCTGCTGGCCCCGCGTCCACGCGTGCTGGCGGCCACGGCGTTCGTGCTGGCGATGGTCGCGTTCGCGCTCGCGCCCTTCACCGACAGCGCCGGCGAACCGTGGGCGTCGTTCCTGCGCAAGTCCTCCTGGTCCCCCTTCCCCCTGCTGCCGTGGATCGGCTTCGCGTGGCTGGGCGCCTTCTCTGGCACCATCGCGGGCGCGTGGGGCCGCGCGGGACTGGCCCGGGCCCTGGTGTTGCTCGTCGCGCTAGGGTTCGCCGGGACGGTGATGCCGCACCTGCTCAGCAGCCTCTATCCCCCGCACCGCTTCTACGTCACCAACCCGTCCAACTCCGCCACCCGCTTCATGTGGGTCTGCGCGGTGCTGCTCGGGCTCTTGTGGGTGGAGGGCCGGATGGCGCCGGACGCGAAGCCCTCGCGGGCCCGGCGCTTCCTGGAGGTGTTCGGGACCGCGTCGCTGTCCGCGTACTTCTTCCACGAGATGCTGCTGTTCTACCGGACGTTTGGTTTCTCGTTCCAACGCTTCTGGGGCGACCGCAGCGGGTGGCTCCAGTACGCGGGCCTGCTCGTGCTGCTCATCGCGTGCACGTACCTGCTGTGCCTCGCGGTGGATCCAGCGGAGCGCGCGCTCAAGAAGGGCTTCGCGCGCGTCCGCCAGCTTGTGCTCAGTGGCCCGTGGATGCGGCCTGTTCGAAGGCGCGGATGACGTCCGGCGGGGCCTGCACCAGTTCGATGAGCACACCCTCGCCGCTCAGCGGGAACTGATCGCTGGCCTTCGGGTGGATGAAGCACACGTCGAAGCCCGCCGCGCCCTTGCGGATGCCGCCGGGCGTAAAGCGCATGCCCTGCCCCTCCAGCCACTTCACCGCCGTGGCCAGGTCGTCCACCCACAGCCCCACGTGGTTGAGCGCCGGGTCGTGCACTTTCGGACGGCCGTCGGGATTGACGGGCTGCATCAGGTCCACCTCGACCTTGAAGGGGCCCGCGCCCGCCACGACGATGTCTTCGTCCACGTTCTCCCGTTCGCTGCGGTAGGTGCCATGGGCCTGGAGGCCCAGGGTGTCCACCCACAGCCTGCGCAGGGCGCCCTTGTCGAGCCCCCCGATGGCGATCTGCTGGATGCCCAGAATCCTGAACGGTCGTGTCGTCTCCATGGGCGGGCACCGTCGCAAATGGGATTTCCCCACGCAAGGGCGGCCCACGCCCGGCGCCGGGAAAAATTCACCGGATAAACCCATTCCGGACGTCGGTCGTTTTGAAGGGCACGCCTTCTTCTTCCAGTCCGGGAGCCCTCAATGTCCGCCTTCTTCTCCAAGCGCCGCGTGTCCTTCCTCAGTGGTGCCCTGCTCTCCGCCAGCCTCGTGGCCGCGTGCTCCACCTCGCAGGCTCCCGCGGGGCAGAACGGGCTGACCCAGTACGAACCGCGCCCGTCCCGCGCCAACTACGCGCCCAGGGATGACGCCCCCGCCCCCACGACGCCCGCTCCCATGGAGCACGAGTCCGACGAAATCGCCCAAGCACTCTCCGCCCCGCCGCCCCCTGAGAGCGCCGCGCCGGAACCCATGCGCCGTGCTCAGCCGGCCCAGCAGCAGGCGATGGGCAAGATCATGGCGCCCGCCAAGCCGATGCCGTCCGGAGCGGCCGGGCTGGGCATCTCGGGCGTCGGCGCCGGGGGCGGAGGAGCGATGGCGGTTGCACCCGCCCCCATGGTGGAGAAGTCCAAGAAGGAGATGCAGGCGGAGGACAAGTCGCTGGCCGAGCCCGGCAACACCTTCGAGGCCTACAAGCCCAACGCCTTCACCGAGACGACGAAGGACGCGCTGTCCACCTTCGCGGCGGACGTGGACACGGCCTCCTACTCCATGGCGCGGCGCTACCTGCAGAACGGGCAGCTTCCCCCCACCCACGCGGTGCGCGTGGAGGAGTTCGTCAACTACTTCAAGTACCGCTACACCCCGCCGGAAGAAGGCGCCTTCACGGTGCACCTGGAGGGCGCGCCGTCGCCCTTCAACGCGCGGCGCCACTTCGTGCGCGTGGGCGTGCAGGGCAAGGTCGTCTCCCGCTCGCAGCGCAAGCCCGCGCACCTGGTGTTCCTGGTGGACACCAGCGGCTCCATGGCGTCGTCGGACAAGCTGCCGCTGGCGCTGGAGTCCATCAAGGTCGCGGTGAAGAACCTCAATGAGAACGACACCGTGGCGCTCGTCACCTACGCGGGGTCCACGAAGGACGTGCTGGCGCCCACGCCGGCCACGGACGTGAAGAAGATCCACGCGGCGCTGGACACGCTGGCCGCGGGCGGCGGCACGGCCATGGGCTCCGGCATGGAGACGGCCTACAAGCACGCGGTGAAGAAGGCGTCCGGCAGCGTGGTGTCCCGCGTGGTGGTGCTCACCGACGGGGATGCCAACATCGGCCCCAACCTGAGCGCCAAGGACATGCTCGCCAGCGTGCAGAAGTACGTGTCCGAAGGCGTGACGCTCACCACCGTGGGCTTCGGCATGGGCAACTACCACGACTCGCTGATGGAGCAGTTGGCCGACAAGGGCAACGGCAACAGCTTCTACGTGGACAGCATGAAGGAGGCGCGCAAGGTGTTCGAGACGCAGCTCACCGGCACGCTGGAAGTCATCGCCAAGGACGTGAAGTTCCAGGTGGAGTTCAACCCGAAGGCCGTCAACCGCTACCGCCTGATGGGCTACGAGAACCGCGACATCGCGGACAAGGACTTCCGCGACGACAAGGTGGACGCGGGTGAGATTGGCGCGGGCCACACCGTGACGGCGCTGTACGAGGTGGAGCTGACGGGCGAGTCGCAGGAGCTGGCCACGGTGCGCATCCGCGCCAAGGCGCCCAACGGCACGGAAGCCAAGGAGCAGGCCTTCCCGCTCACGAACGCCAACATGAAGGCGTCCCTGGAGGCCGCGTCGTCCGACTTCCGCTTCGCCGCCGCCGTCGCCGCCACCGCGGACATCCTCCGCGCCGCGCCCGCCGCCGAGGGCTGGAGCCTGGCCACCGCGCAGAAGCTCGCGGAGAGCGCCGTGGGCAGCGACAGCGAGCGCACCGAGTTCGTGAAGCTGATTGGCCAGGCCCGCGCCCTCACCAGCGCGTCCGCCCGCGGCCGGTAATCCCCGGGGAGACAACCAGGGTCATGCAGCAAGGGGGTCCCCGCCCGTCACCGGAATGCCCCGGTGACGGGCGGGGTCTTTTTCAGCGGTGGCTCAGTTGAAGGCGTAGAGGTTGGGCGGCGTGGTGCTGGTGAAGAAGTTCGTGAACGTGGCGCTGTAGTGGATGCCGCTCACGCCGTTGATGGTGCCGGACATGTTGCCCACCACATTCACCGTCGTGCCGTTGGTCTGGATGGACGGGTTGCCGGTGGTGATCTGCCCGTAGGGATAGTCCGCCTGGATGTCGGCGTCGCGCACCACGGCCAGCGTCGCGGGATCCACGTGCTTGAGGCCCAGCCGGATCGGCGACGAACCGCTGAAGGTCCCCTTGAAGACGAACGCCGGCACCAGCCCCAGCGCGTTGCCCCGCATCTCCAGCTTGGGCTCGTAGCCGTTGGAGGTCCCGAGCACCACCGACTGACCGGCCGTGTAGGGGCACCCCGTGCCCCCGTTGCGCGTCAGGGTGATGTTCCAACTGGGCGGCGCGGTGGTGACCTGCGTCGCATTGAGCGTGAAGCTGCACCCCTGCGACGTCGCCGTCGAAGGGAAGATGAAGGCCGCCTCCTGCTGCGCCAGGTGCTCCTCCTCCACCCGCTCCGGCCCGCCACAGGCGGACACCACGAGAGCTGAACCCAGACACACCGCGCGCGTGAACTTGTTCATTGGCAAAACACCTCTGCACTTCGGGGAAGGGTTTGCATCCTAGCAAACACAATCACCGTCGCCAGGGGCAGGCGGATGTCTGCCCTTGACGCAGGGCAGCGCGTGTATGCTGGCCGGTATGAACCGACCGTCCTTCTGGAATCCTTCGCTGTTGGTGGCCGTGGTCTCGTTCGCCTGTGGAGGCTGTGGCGATTCCGCCTCCGGAGGCGGCGTGACGCTGGGCGAGGAGCAGAAGGGGATCGCGACCTACTACGACGCCAACGGAAGCGGCAATTGCAGCTACGACAAGGGCGGCGACCTGATGGTGGCGGCGATGAACGCCGACCAGTACGACAACAGCGCCGCCTGCGGCCAGTGCGTGGACATCGTCGGCCCCAAGGGGAACCTGCGCGTGCGCATCGTGGACCAGTGCCCCGACTGCGAGAAGGGCCACCTGGACCTGAGCAGCGAAGCCTTCGAGAAGATCGCGGAGATGAAGGACGGCCGGGTGGACATCACCTGGACGCCGGTGTCCTGCGACGTCGCCGGCCCCCTGAAGTACCACTTCAAGGAAGGCAGCAACCCGTGGTGGACCGCCATCCAGGTGCGCAACCACCGGCTGCCCATCAAGAAGCTGGAGTGGAAGCGCGGCGGTGACTGGAAGAGCCTGCGGCGCGAGAGCTACAACTACTTCGTCACCGACGATGGCGTGGGCGAAGGCAGCTTCCAACTGCGCGTCACCGCCAGCGACGGCCAGCAGCTCACCGACACGCTGGACAAGGTGCTGGACGACGAGTCCGTGGACGGGGCGGAGCAGTTCGCGCCCCAGAAGTAGGCACGCCCCACCCGCCCTGTCCGTCCCGGATCAGAACGTCGCGATGGACGGGGACGTGGTGCTCGTGAAGAAGTCCGGGTAGGTGGCGACGTAGTTGCTGCCGCTGCCCGTCTGCCCGGACAGCGTGCCGCTCTTGGTGCCCGACACCGTCAGCGTCGTCCCGTCCGCAGCGATGGACAGGTTGCCGGAGTTGACGTTGCCCTGGCCCAGGAAGATGGACAGGCCCGTGGAGCGGACGGTGGCCAGGGTGTCCGGAGCCAGGTGCTTGAGCCCCAGGGACCGGGGCGCGCTGCCGCTGACGCTCGTCTTGTAGGTGTAACCCACCGCCACGCCCAGGTCGTTGGCGGCCAGCGACAGCGTGGGCGCCGTGCCGGTGGATGAGCCCACCACGACGCTGCCCGCCCCGAAGGCACACGTGACGTCCGCCGCGCGGGAGACCGTCACGTCATAGATGGGAGGCAGGGTGCCCGGCCGCGCCGCGTACGACACGGTGAAGGTGCACCCCTGGGAGGTCCCCGTCACCAGGGCCGCCTCCTGGGTGGCGAGCTCATCCTCCCCCTCCAGGCCACCGCACGCCGTGAGGGCCAGGACCGCGCAAAGAGCGACGACAGGCTTCAGCTTCCACATGGCATTGCACTCCCGTGTTGGAGACAGTGCCCTGTCCTAGCGAAGCCAAGCCCAGACATGAAAGTCTTTTCGGCAATCATTGGCACCCGAGCGCCATGGGTGGGGTAACACCCATGGCGTTCGAAGCCCGCGCTAACGCCGCAGCATGCCGCGCAGCAGCTCCAGCGCTTCGGTGATGCCCTGCCAGACCTGGAGGGCCTTGATGCCCTCCCCTTCGCCCTGCACGTTGCGGCGGGCGGCGCGCTCCAGCGGCAGGAGCGCCCCTTCCACCAGCTCAATCTGCCGGCTGAGCTCCGCCGGAGACGGACCGCTCGCCGCGCGCTGGAGCGACTCCGCCGCGGACGGCGTCGGCATGGACACGGACACCGGCCGGTCCGCCAGGGCGGTGATGGCGTGGGAGAGCTGCGCCAGGTACGGCCCGAAGTCGGGGGCCGGCGCGGCCAGCGGCACATTGCGCAGGGTGGGCGCCTCGGATGCGGTCGCCACGCGTTCCGTGAGGGCCTTGAGCAACTGGGCCAGGTGCTTGAGGTACGGCGCCAGGTCCGTCGCCGGAGCGGCCGGGGCCACGACAGGCGCCGGCAGGGGCGGCGGCTTCGCGGCCGTCTCACGACCGACGCGGGCCACCTCCAGGACAGCTTCGCGCAGGGCCTCCAGGTGCGGGGCCACCTCCACCATGGGGTCCACGTCCGGAGCGCTGCCCGCTTGAGCTGCGGCCTGGACCACGGCGTCGCGCACCGCGCCCAACTGCTCCTCGATGGCGCCCAGTTGGCCGGTGACGCGCGCGACGGGGTCGTCCTCCTTGCCCCCCATGCGTTTCACGCGGGCGAAGCCCTGCTTGATCTCCTCCCAGCGCTTCGCCTTCTCCGGCGTCAGGCGCCCACGCATCTCCGCCAGCTTGAGCAGGTTCTGCTCCGCGGCGGTGGTGAGCGTCTGGGATTCACCCTGGTAGTGGTCGTCGATGCGGCGCTCCAGCTCGTCGTCCGTCATCGCGGAGACGACCTTCTCCGCCATCTTGCCCATGTTGCGGTAGCTGCCCTGCAACTTGAACGGCGGCTCCGTGCGGAAGCGCTCGTCCTGCGCGGCGGAGGCGATGTACTGGAGGTTCACCTTGAGCAGCACCTGCTGCACCCGGAACAGCCGCTGGAGGACAGCGATGATCTCCTGGAGCTCCGCCGCCGCGTAGCCGTGCTTCAGCTCGCCGGAAGGGACTTCCTCCCCCTTCGCCATCCGGATGAGGCGGTGCACGTCCTGCGGGTCGCGCGTGGCCAGCGGCGCCAGCACCGGGTTGGAGGTGAGCGCGTTCTCCAGGTAGCTGAGCGCGAACAGCTCTTCCTTGCCATCCAGGATGTCGCCCAGGTTGTACGTGTCCGCGCGGTTGGCGAGCATGTCCGGGATGCGGAAGCGCTCACCCGTCTCCGTGTACGGGTTGCCCGCCATCACCACGCAGAACTTCTTGCCGCGCAGATCGTACGTGCGCGTCTGGCCATTCCAGACGCCCTCCACGCGGCGCTGGCCGTCGCACAGGGAGATGAACTTCTGGAGCAGCTCCGGATCCGTGTGCTGGATGTCGTCGAGGTAGAGCATCACGTTGTTGCCCATCTCGAAAGACAGGTTGATGCGCTCCACCTCCTGCCGCGACGTGGCGTTGGGCGCCTCCGCCGGATCCAACGACTTCACCGAGTGGCCCAGCGCGGGACCGTTCACCTTCACGAAGGTGAGGCCCAGGCGGCTGGCCACGTACTCCATCAGCGTCGTCTTGCCGTAGCCCGGAGGCGACATGAGCAGCAGCATGCCCATGCGGTCCGTGCGCTTGCCCTCGCCCGCCGCGCCCAACTGCTTGGCCAGGTTGGCGCCGATGAGCGGCAGGTACACCTCGTCGATGAGCCGGTTGCGCACGAAGCTCGTGAGCACCTTGGGCGTCAGCTCCTCCAGCCGCAGCTTGCGCCGCTCCTTGTCCAGCAGGTCGCGCAGGTACGCGCGGTAGGCCGTGTACGCGGGCACGCGCACCTGACGGAACTCGCCCAGCCGGGACAGGAACTCATCCAGGCGCAGCGGCAGCTTGCGGTCCTGCACGCGCGGGTGGCTGCCCAGCAGGCCCGTGGCCTCCGAGGACGTGATGGCGCCCGCCGTCTCGCGGTCCAGCTTGCGCTCGGTGATGAGCACCACCGCCGTCTCCAGCGAAACGTAGGCCGCGTCGCCCGCGCCCCCCTCGCGCTTCGCGAGGAACGCGTCCACCCAGGCCCGCGCGATGCGCAGGCGCTCCGGCAGGTTCTTCTCCAGGCCGCGCAGGTCCTCGTCGAACGCGGTGCGCGAACCGTGCCGGTCCAGGTGCGCGAGGAAGGCCTCCTGCACCGCCAGCGCCTCGCGGCTGGTGGTGAAGCGGGGGTTCGCCACCGCCAGCTCCTCCACGAGGTAGCGGCCCGCCTGACGTCCTTCCGCGGGCGACGCCGCGAGCCCGTGCCCCTTGAGGAACGCGAGCACCTGCTCACCCAGCTCATCGCCCAGCGCCACCAGGTCCGACGACGTATCGAACGCCTGGCGCAGCCGCGCGAGGCTCTGCGCGCGACGGTGGAACACGCCCCGGAGCGTGTCGTCCGTGTCGAACGCCCAGTAGAGCGCGGCCCAGGCGCGGGGCACCGGGGCGAAGCGCAAGAGGCCCGCGCCCTGGTGCAGCGCGAGCAGCTTCTCCAGGAGGCTCACCGCGTCCGCGTCGTGCACGCCGCGCTCGTAGCCCTCATCGAAGCGGTCCGCCGAGTACGCCCGGACGCGCTCCAGCAGGGTGCCCTGCGCGCCGGCCTCGTACAGCGCCGCGAGCGTCAGTCCGCCCCTGCCCTCCTCCGCGTCCATCAGCAGGGCCGCGGCCAGGTACTCCGCGCGGTAGACGTCGCGCGTCTCGGAGACGAGGTGCTGCTCCCACAGCTCCCGGTACTTGAGCAGCTCCGGGTCCTCCAGCTTCTGCGTGTAGTCGGAGCCGGTGAGCTGGAGGTACAGCGCGCCGTCGCGCGGCACCAGCGTCAGGTCCAGGGGCTGGGTGTTGACGTGGAAGCGGTAGGGCCCCAGCTTGATGAGCCCCTCGCCGCCCTCGAACAGGTCCTGCCGGTCGCGCAGCGCGCGCAGGGCGTCCTGCTTCGAGGACTTCACCCGCGACATCACCTCGTCCGAGCGCACGCTGTCCTGCAGCGCCAGGAGCTGCTCGGCCAACTGCCGCAGCTTGAGGATCATCGCGTCGGACGCGAAGTAGGCGTTGAGCTCGTCGTCCGCCTTGAACGCCTTCGCCCGGCGCTGCACGCCCTGGAGGATGCGCTCCGCGGCGCTGAAGAGGCCGGACGCGCGGCGCTGGCGCTCGTCCACCAGCGACTGCTTGCGCGCGCCGAAGGCCTCCAGCAGCTCCTCGCGCTTCTGGGTGATCTGCCCCAAGAACTCGTCGAACTCGCCGAAGCGGCCCTCCAGCTCCTCCAGCATCACCGTGAGCCGCGACAGCGCCTCGTCGCACTTCTCCGGCGCATCCGACTGGGACAGCGCGTTCTCGATGCTCTGGCCTAGCAGCTTGAACTGCGCGCCGAACTCCGCGCGCTTCTCCCGGCTGCTCAGCTCCTTGCGCCGCGCCTGGAGTCCCGCGCGCACGCGGTTCAGGCGGCTGAACAGTTCGGAGATGCCCTCCAGGATGCGGGCGCGCGCCAGTGGGTCGCCCACCTGGAGGCCACCCACGACCTCGCCCAGCACCTCCAGGCCCTGGCCGGTGCGCTCCACGTCCTCCACCAGCGGCGCCAGCTCCGCCGTCGTGGTGACAGGCTCCAGCCGCTCCAGCAGGCCGTCCAGCCGGGTGGCCAGCGGTTGGAGGGCCTCGCCCTTCTGGAGGAAGTCCACACACGCGGTGCTGACGGCGTCGGACGCGGCCACCACCGCCTGCTCCAGGGCGTCCACGCGCCCCAGGTCCATGTAGCGGATGTCCTTCAGGGTGATGAGGTGCCCGCGGTGCCGGCGCAGGTCCGCCAGCGCCCGCATGAAGCCCTCCGCGTCCGTGAGCCCCTCCGGCTGCGACTGGAGCAGGAGCGTGTCCTGCGCCGTCACCGCCTGCGCGAGCGCCTCCTCCGCGCGCTTGCGCATCGCGAGGACCTTCTCGAACTCATCGATGATGAGCTCGGAGGTGCGCCGCAGGAGTTCAATGGGCGCCTGGAGCCCGACCTCCGCGTGGTTCAGCCAGTAGTACGCGTCCAGCGCCCGCGTGGCCGCGGACACCAGGTCCTCATAGGTGCGGCGGGTGGGCTTGTCCGTCTTCGCCACGCGCGGCAGCGTCAGCGCATCGCTGATGCCGCGCACCAGCTCCGCGTTGCCCACCTTGCCCAGGTAGCCCGGCGCGGGGGGAAGCTGCGCCGCGTGCTCGTCGGAGACGAACGGCGTCTGCCACACCTGCATGGGGTGCACGCGCGTGGGCTCCTGCGACGTGGCGCGGAACACCACCAGCCCGCCGTCCGCGAAGATGCTCATGCCGTTGGCCAGCAGCGGCGTCTGCACCTCCTTGCGCACCAGGTTGTACGGGAACAGCACGTAGCTGCCCTCGTCCCGGCGGTGGAAGACGTAGAGCACGTCCTCCCCGTTGGGCGAGCGCACCGCGTGGTGGAACTCCATCTGCTCCGACGCGCCGTCGAAGACCTTGTAGTCGCCCGTCTGGAGGTAGTAGCCGCCCGGGAAGACGATGCCCTGGTCCTCCGGCAGCCGCACGCAGGACTGCCCGATGGCGTCGATGCGCACCACGTGCTGGGTGCGCGCGTTGAAGACGAGGTAGCGGTGCGCCTTCTCCCGGAACGGGAGCACGCGCAGCAGGATGAGGCCGCCCACCTGCGTCCAGGCGAACTCCGCGTCGTCCAGCGACTGATCCGGGTCGTCCACCGGCTCGCTGTAGATGCCCAGGCCCGTGGAGGTGTTGTCCTCCACCTTGATGGTGAGGTCGCCCTTCACCGTCTCCACGAACACCTGATCCAACACGTTGACGTGCGGGTGCTGGCCCAGCACGTACTGCTCGCGCGTGGCCACCGTCCACTCGAAGTCGTGCGACGCCGGATAGACGTGGTCGCGCTCGCCCTGGTTGTCGACGTAGGTGGCGCGGCCCTCCACGTCCACGTTGAAGCGGAAGACCTTGAGGTCGCGCGCGGACTGGCCCGTCTGGAACACCGCCAGCAGGCGCGAATCCCGCCGGCGCAACTGCAACAGCTTCGCGTCCTTGTAGTACTTGTACAGCTCTCCGAAGTCCTTCACGAACCGGGGGTCCGCGAGGAAGCCGCCGGCCTCCGTGGGAGGCACGGCGGACAAGTCGAAGCCCTCGGCCGTCTTCTCGAAGCGGTGCAGCGAGAAGACGTCCGAGACGACCGTCTCCTTCTTCAGGCCGATGAAGACGTTGTAGCCGAAGAGGAGGTACTTCCCGACGCTGACGATGTCGCGCGGGACGCAGTTGTTCTCCGTGCGCACCCGCTCGTTGCCGATGACGGTGAGTTCCGTGCCACCGAACAGCGCCTTGCGCCGCCCGTTGAGGTCGTTCGCCTGGGTCGCCAGCGCGTCCGCCTGGGAGTGGAGGCGCGCACGGATGACCTCGTAGCTGCCGCCCTCCAGCGTCGCCTCGCCCCCGGGCACAGGGGTGCCCGGGGTCTTGCCGCTGTCAGTTGCCATGGATGTTCACCGAAAAGGGATGCGGTTCGCGGATGCGCCGGAGGACGACCCCTGCGCCTAGCCCTGCTTCTCGAGGAGGGCCGAGGCCTCCGTCTGCACGAGCGCCTTGATGCCGGCGGCGGTGGAGGCGGTGGGGCTGATGGACATCCGGTTGAGCAGCGCGGCGACAGCCAGGTTCTGCGCGTCGTTGCTGAGGCCCGGCTTGGAGAGGATCTCCTTCAGGTCCGCCGGCAGGTCCTTCTCACCGTTCAGGTAGCCGCCGAGCGTCTTCTTCAGGGTCTCGCTGTGGTCCAGCGCGCCGTCCACCGAGTTGCCGAAGGACACGGCCTTGATGAAGTTCTCGAAGAACTTCCCGTCGCCGCCGACGATCTGGAACTTCGCGTTGCCGAAGGCCTGACCCAGCACCTGGGCCTGCGCCTGGGCGATGTCCTTGCGCACGTTGATGGCCGCCAGCTCCACGTCGCGCTCCTTGTTGAGGCGCAGGCGGTACTCCTCGTGCTCGCGACCCACGCCGTCCAGGGCCTTCATCGCGGTGGCCTTCTCCGACAGGCCCCGCGCCTCGGCCATCAGCTTCTCCTGGATGGCCGCGGCCTCGGCGAGCAGCTTCTCGCGCATGGCGAACGCCTCGGCCTCGCCGCGCTTGTGGATGGCGCCGGCTTCCGCTTCCTGCACGCGGGCGTGGGCCATGCCCTTCTCCTCCAGACCGGAGGCCTCGGCGAGCAGCTTCTCGCGCGTGGCGGAGGCCTGCGCCTGGCCCTGCTTCTGGATGACGGAGGCCTCGGCCTCCTTCACACGCACCTGCGCCATGCCCAGCTTCTCCGTGGCGACGGCGTCGGCTTCACGCACACGCACACTGGCGAGGCCCGCGGCGGCGGCCTCGGCCTGGATGCCTTCGGCCAGCCGGATCTTCGCCTTGGCCGACTTGTCCGCGGCCTCCAGGTCCGCCTCCGCCAGGGTCAGCTTCTCCTTGGCGAGGAAGACAGCGATCTTCGCGCTCGCGTCCGCGGCCTGGATGTCCTTGACGGACGCCTCTTCCGCGTGGCCCTGGGCGGCGATGATGAGCGCGTCCTTGTTGCGCTTGGCCTCCGACGTCACGCGCAGGTCCTTGATGTTCTCCTCTTCCTGGGCGACGGTCTTCTCCACCGCGATGCGGGCGCGCACCACGTCGGCGATGGCCTTCTTCTCGCCTTCGAGCGCCTTCTCCTTGGAGATGCGCTGCAGCTCCGTCTCGCGCTCGCGGTTGATGGCTTCCAGGGCGCGGTCCTTCTCCACGCGCTCGGTCTCCACGCCCACCACGCGCTCGCGGTTCTTCTGCGCCACCTGCACCTGGCGCGTCTTGTTCTCCTCGTTGATGGCGATCTCTTCTTCCGCCTTGATGCGCGCGAGCTGCGCCTTGGCGAACTCCTCGCTCTTCACGCGGTCGGCCTCGGCCGTCTCACGCGCCTGGATGCTGTCGATCTCCCGGCGCTGCTTGGCGGACGCCTCTTCGCGCTGACGCTGCAGGGCGAAGATGGCCTCGTCGGCTTCCACGTCGCGCTTCGTCACGGCCATGCGCTCGGACTGGCGCAGCTCGTTGGTGAAGACGTTCTGCTCGGTGGTGAGCTGGGTGATCTTCCGGATGCCCTGGGCGTCCAGGATGTTGTCCTTGTCGAGCATCTCCACCGGGGTCTGCTCGAGGAAGTCGATGGCGCAGTCCTCCAGCATGTAGCCGTTGAGGTCGCGGCCGATGGTGCCGACCACCTTGTCCTTGATCTCATCGCGCTTGGTGTAGAGCTCCTCGAAATCGAAGCTCTTGCCGACCGTCTTGAGGGCTTCGGAGAACTTGGCCTCGAAGAGGTTCTCCAGCGTCTCCTGATCACTGGCGCGCACACAGCCGATGGACTGGGCGACCTTGAGCACGTCCTCGCGGGTCTTGTTCACGCGCACGAAGAAGGTGACCTTGATGTCCGCCCGGATGTTGTCCTGGCAGATGAGGCCTTCCTTGCCACGGCGATCGATTTCGACCGTCTTCAGCGAGATGTCCATCACCTCCGCCCGGTGGACGATGGGGAGGACGACGGCGCCGGTGAACGTCACCGTGGGCTCCGTCTTCATCGTGTTGACGATGAGCACCTTGCCCTGATCCACCTGGCGGTAGAACTTCGCCACGCTGACGAAGATGCCGAAGAGGATGATGATGCCGCCGCCGATGATTGCTGCCAGGCTGATGGGATCCATGGCCTTCCTGTAAGTCGATTGGGCGGGCCTTGTTCCAAGCACTCGGGGTCCCCCGCGAAAGCCACCCGGTGCCGATTGTCGCGCCCGTCCGGAAGGCCCGGAGGACGCCAATGTTCATCGCTGCGAGCGGGCCCTCGCGACAGCCGCTGCCTTGAGCGGATCGCGAAGCTGCTCCATTTCCTGGGGCAGGAGCCAGTCCACCGGCTCCACCTCGTACACGCCGCGCTCGGCATCGTAGCCGAGGATCAACGCCGGCTCACCGCGCCGGAGCTGGTTGGGCTTTTCACAGACGACGTTGAGGATGAGGCCCGCGGCCCCGTCGTTGAAGGTCGCGTGGCCGTCGCGCGCCGTCACGCTGCCACTGGAGATGTTGCACACGCGGCCCATCAGGGCCTCGCGGCCCGGGGCGCGCTTGGCGATGAAGATGGGCCGCAGGGGGCGCACCGCGAGTCCGGCCACCACCGTACCCACCGCGAAGCAGCCCAGGCCCAGGCCGGTGCTGATGAGCCACGAGGGCAGCATGGAGAGCGCGCCGTGCGCCATCTGGCCGGTCAGCAGCGACAGCGACCAGGACAGGAAGACCACCAGGCTCACGGACACCGTGAGGGGGATGCCGCCGAAGCCCAGCGCCGCGAGCAATCCGGTGGCGGCCTCCGCGTCGTGCAGGTGCGAGTGCCCGGCGTGGCCATGCCCCGCGACGGCCTTCGCGCCGCCCTCCAGCAGCCCCGAGGTGGCCTTCGCCCCGCCCTCGAACGCGCCACTCACCGCCTTGGCGCCGCCCTCGAACGCGCCGCCCACCGCCTTGGCGCCGCTCTCCAGGTCGAAGTGGGCATCGCCGTCCAGCATGTCGATGCCCGCCGCGCCGATGATCACGCAGAGCCAATAGGCCAGCACCACCCCGAGCAGGGCGGTGAAGATCGCGGTCGGAAACGCCACCAGGGCGTCGAGGAAGGTCGTCATGCCTCGGAAAAAACGTTGGAGTTTGGAGTCGCAAGGGAGTGTAAGCGACTGCACCCCCATCCGAAAATGCCACCCAGGGCTTTTCGACCTGCCTGAAGGGCATGCAGCCAGGGGGCGGTCGGGATTGCCGGCCCGCAGCAGGCTGCGCACTACAGGGTGAGCCCGAGCCTCCAGGCGTCCTGGACCTCCGGCCCCTGGATGGTCGCGATGCGCTCCAACCTCGCAGTCTTGGAAACAGAGCGGAACCGTCGTGCCTCTCAAGGCCTGACGCAGTTGGAGCTCCTGCGCCGTGAGGGGCTGCGCCGGGTGGGGACGATGAAGCAGGGCTTCCGCTACGTGGACGCGAACGGCCGCGCGGTGTCCCAGAAGGAGCGCGAGCGCATCGAGGCGTTGAAGCTGCCGCCCGCGTGGACGGAGGTGGCCATCGCGACGAAGGCGTCCGCGCGGCTCCAGGCGGTGGGGCGGGATGGCGCGGGCCGCTGGCAGTACCGCTACAGCGAGGCGCATACGCAGCGCCAGCAGTCGGTGAAGTTCCAGCGCATCGTGGGCTTCGCGAAGGCGCTGCCGAAGATGCGGCGGCAGGTGAACGTGGATCTGCGCAAGCGGGGGCTGAGCCGGGACCGGGTGCTCGCGGGGATGCTGCGCATCCTGGGCACGTGCTTCATCCGCCCGGGCAGCCAGCGCTACGCGGAGGAGCACGGCAGCTTCGGGCTCGCCACGTTGAGGGCGCGCCACGTGAAGGTGACGGGCGACAAGGTGGTGTTCGACTACCCGGGCAAGTCGGGCGTGCGCCAGCACCGGGAGCTCAAGGATCGGCGCGTGGCCACGCTCGTGCGGCAGTTGCTCAAGGTGCGCGGGCGCGACGTGTTCAAGTTCGTGCTGGATGACGGCGCGGTGGTGGACGTGCGGCGCCGGCACATCAACGAATACATCCAGCAGGTGATGGGGCCTGGCTACAGCGCGAAGGACTTCCGCACCTGGGCCGGCACGCTCATCTGTGCGTGCGCGCTCGCCCGGGCCCGCGCTCACGTGAAGCGTGAAGGCGACACGGGGCTCGTGAAGAAGCACGTCATCAAGAAGAGCATGGTGGCCGCGGTCCGCGAGGCGTCCGAACACCTGGGCAACACGCCCGCAGTGGCCCGAGCGTCGTACATCTACCCGTCGGTGCTCGCCCTCTTCGAGCGCGGCCAGGTGGTGGATCGCTACTTCAAGTCCGTGGACGAGCTGGCGGCGCACGCGGGCGGAGGCATGCACTGTTCGGAGAAGGCGCTGCTCCACATGCTGGGACGGTCGAAGGAGTTCGTGAAGCAGGGGGCCCTGTAGCGGCGGGGAGCGGGCTCCGAAGCCGGGGCCCGCCCGGAAGGGAGGCGACCCGGAAGTGGCCATTCTCGTGGACCCGGGAAGGCGTTAGCGTTCCGCCCGTGCCCGAGTACGTCACCCACCGCGACGCCCTGCCCCGCGCCGAACTGGAGTCCCTGGGCGACGCCCTGCTCGGCTCACGCTTCGTCGCGCGCAGTCCGCTGATGGGCACCTTCCGCGCGAGCCGGGGCTTCTCGTTCATCTTCACGCAGGCCGGCCGCGCGACGCTGGAAGAGCGCTTCCCGTTCCTGTCCGCGTACCTGCGCTGCATCCTCGATGGCGACAGCGCCCGGGAGCTGGCGCCGCGGAAGCGGTGGCGCTGGTTCGGCACCCGCGACTCCGGGCTCCGTCCCAATGCCTTCTACCTGAACCTGTTGCTGCTGGACGCGGGGACGCCCGTGGGACGCCACATCGACGCGACGTTGCAGGAGCCCAGTGGCCTGCGGCACGCGACGCCCGCGCACGTGAGCGTGCTCTACCTGCGCGTGCCCCCCGAAGCACGAGGCGGAGCGCTGCGACTGTTTCGCGACAACGAGCCCCAGGGTGACGTGGCGCCCGAGCCGGGCATGCTGGTCCACTTCCGGGGCGACCTCGCGCACGAGGTGCAACCCTTTACGGGGGGCACGGAGGGCGCACTGCGGGCAAGCCTCGTGTGTGAGCAGTACGCGTTCACGAACAGGGTCCTCGCGCGCATCCCCGAGTTCCGCATCCAGTCCAAGGCGGGCTTCTCCGCCTACCTGTCGGCCCAGCGGGAGCGCGAAGGGGCCTCCCCTTCCGTGGGGACGTTGGAGGAGTGAGGGGGCGCGGCGGGCCCGGAGCCCCGTCCTGGGGGCATCCAAGCATTCGAGCAGGGCTCCGCTTGCGCCCGCCATGGGCCGTAACGACTGTTCCTGTTCACCCCTTGCGAGGGAGCACGGACATGGCTGGAAAGAAGCTGCAGGAGGGCTACGGCGGCACCAGCGAGCAGCGCCAGCGTCACCTCGAGAACGACAACTTTTCCGAACGCGCACCCCGGAGTCCGGAGGAACTGGAAGAGGTCCGCAGTGAACCGGAAGAAGACGGCCACCGGGTGGTGACGCTCAACCCGCTGGAGTCAGAGCCGCCTGACGGGAAGCAATAGTCCCCGGGCCCGGGCCTGCTAGGTTCCGCGCCCGCGATGAGCCAAAGCCTCACCCTGCTGGCCGGTCCCGACGCCTTGCGCATCCTTCGTGAACGCGGGCTGCGCGCGGAGGACGTGGACATCCTTCCCGGTGCTTCGGGGGGACCGAAGTGGTTGGCTCTGGAAGGCATCGACCGGGTGCTGTTTGGAGAACTCCTCCAGCAGCCGCGCACCCGGCCCCTGCATCTCATTGGCAGCTCCATCGGGAGCTGGCGGCTGGCGTGCTTGGCGCAGAAGGATCCGGTGGCCGCGCTGAAGCGGTTCGCGGACGCCTATCTGGATCAGCGCTATCCACCCAAGCCCCCGCCGTCGCTCGTCAGTCAGACGAGCGCCCAGGTCCTTGAAGGGCTCCTGGGTCCAGACGGTGCGGAGGAGATCCTCACGCACCCGTGGGCCAGGCTCCATGTGGTGACGACACGGTGCAAGGGATTGCTGGCCGTGGAGCAGGCAGGGGCACAGCTCGCGGGCTTCGTGCTCGGGGCCCTGGCGAACGCGGTGAGCCGCCGGACGCTCGGGCTCCAGATGCAGCGCGTGTTGTTCCACACGGCGGGAGACACCAGTCCGTTCGCGGGGCTCAAGGACCTGCCGTCCATCCACTGCGCGCTGACACGCGACAACCTGCGCCCTGCCCTGCTGGCCTCCGGCTCCATCCCCCTGGTGATCGCGGGGGTCCATGACATCCCTGGGGCGCCTTCGGGGACGTACCGGGATGGAGGCGTCGTCGACTACCACCTGGACGTGGACTACGGCGCGGGCGACGGGCTGGTGCTCTACCCGCACTTCTATCCGTACGTGGTGCCCGGCTGGTTCGACAAGTCACTGAAGTGGCGCCGCGCGGGGCCGCTCAACTTCCGTCGTGCGCTGATCATCGCGCCCTCGCCCGCGCACCTGGAGCGACTGCCCGACAAGCGCATCCCCGACCGCGTCGACTTCACCCGGATGAAGGACGATGAGCGCATCCGCGCATGGAAGCAGGTGCTGACGGAAGGCGAGCGCATGGGTGATGAGCTGCGCGAGCTCATCGCCAGCGGTCGCATCGCGGATCACGTCCAGCCGCTGGTGTAGGCGCTCAGGACGACAGCCACGTGCGGAGCGTGTCGTAGACCTCCGGGTGGTTGAGCAGGTCCAGGTGGTTCGCGCGCAGGATGATCCGCTGATTCGCTTCGGGGAACCGCAGCGTCAGCTCCGGCTGGAGGTGCCGCCCGAGCGCACTGGCCACCGGAACCAGCCCGTCGCCGGGAAGCCGCTCCGCCCAAGCCTGCGCGGAGGTCGCGGCGATCGCGTAGCAGTCCACCCCGTCGGGCAGGGCGAGCTTGCGACGGACATCACCGCCCCATCCGAAGCGCTCCCGCCCTTCCCAGTGTTCGTCCAGCACGTTGCCGAAGCGCAAGTCCGTGACACCCGCCCCCCGGATCCGCCCGAGCCGCGCGAACGGCGCGCTGTAGGGACTGATGCCGAGCAGCACATCGATCCAGCTCCCACCGCGCTCCAGCGGCGAGCCATGGTGCGGGGTGCCAAGACAGACGAGCTTGCGCAGCCGGTGCCGCCAGCCATGCCCCCGCGCTTCCGCGTCAAGGCACGCACTCCGCGACACAAGGCCCCCCATGCTGTGGCCGACGAGCGTCAGCTCCTCCAGCGGCACGGGCCACGCGGCCACGAGCTGCTCCAGCAACTCCGAGAACGCTCGGCCGTTGCGGGAGACGTGCAGCCCGCTGTTGTAGTGGAGGTAGAGCGGCGTGTACCCGAGGTCCCGCGCCAGCGCCGCGCCATGGTCGTGCCCGAGCCGGTTCCACTGCAGATCGTTCATCGACGAGCCGTGCACCAACACGATCACCCGACTCCCGGCTCCCGGAAGCGCGGCACGCAAGGCGGCGGGCTCCAGGGACAGCGGCTGCCCATGGATCCGGAACGCCATCGGGATGGCGAGCGGATTGCCCCCCTCGTCGAGCGCATCCCCCAGCACCCCATTCAGCGCGGCGACCACCGCCTCTCGCTGCGGCCCGGGAAGGCTGTCCCCCAGCCAGGGAGCAAGCTGCGCGAGGACCGCGTCGAGGCCCGCGCCGACCTGCTGCGTGACGCCCTCAAGCGTCCCGTAGACCAGCCCCGTCAGGGCGCGCACGGGCCGCGACAGGGGACTGCCAAGAATCGCGGGGCCACTGGCGATGGTGCAGTGCATCTCCCGCACGATTCCAATCACACCCTGGGTGGCCTGCACCGCGAGCCGGCTGGCACCGCGCAAGGCATCCGCGTTCTTCAGCGCACCGCGAAGGGACTGGCTCGTCATGGCTTCACACCCCACGGAATACGGGCCCGCAACAACCTACCCGACCGTAACCTACCGGTGAGTAGGTCGCACGTCAATGCGGGCCCCGGCGTGCAAGCGCCCACAAGCGGACGCATGGCCGTGCCCACGGAGGTTCGCGGATCAGCGAGGTGAAGGAAGCGCGGCCAGGAACCTGGAGGCTCACCGGCAAGCGGGCGCACGCATGAAACCCAGACGCTGAAAACAGAAAGGGCCCCAGTCTTTCGACTGGGGCCCTTTCCAGAGTTGCGGGGGCAGGATTTGAACCTGCGACCTTCGGGTTATGAGCCCGACGAGCTACCAGGCTGCTCCACCCCGCGTCACCGTGCTGCGCTTTTGCTTCTGAGACTGAACACCAGGGGTCTGGTCTTTCATTTCAACCAGACCCCTGGCTTTTCAAGTTGCGGGGGCAGGATTTGAACCTGCGACCTTCGGGTTATGAGCCCGACGAGCTACCAGGCTGCTCCACCCCGCGGCGAGAACGAGAGGGTAAGTACATCCGCCTCTCGCGACCGTCAACTCTATTCTCGGCGCCCCTCCGCATTGTCGCGAGGGAGCGCCGAGAGCGAGTGACGCACTACTTGCCCATCTTGCTCAGCAGATCCGCGAAGGTGCCGAAACCCTTCTTGCCCGAGCCCACCGGCTTCTGCGTCTTCTGCCACGCCTCGACCTCGGCGCGCTCCTCGGCGCGGATGGCGCCAGGGATGGACAGGCGGATCTTCCCGGCGGGATCCATGTCGATGATCGCCACCTTCAGTTCCTGCCCGATGGAGAAGTGCTTGCGCATGTCCGTGCCGCGGTCGGTGCCCGTCTCGCTGGCCGGGATGAGACCCTTGCCGCCCGGGAACGCGAGGAACACGCCGTAGGGCTCCAGCCGATCCACCTTGCCGGTGACGACGTCGCCCACCTTGGGACGCGGCGCCGCGGCCTGCGCGGGTTTGGCTTCCGAAGCGGCCTTCGCCGGACGCTCCTCGGGAGGACGCTGCGCCTCCTCCTCGGAGATGCGACGCAGGCCGATGCGCTTGTCGTTGGGGTCGATCTTCTCGATGGACACCCAGATGACTTCGCCTTCCTTCACCGCGTCACGCGGGTGCGCGATGCGACGGTCGCTCAGCGCGGAGATGTGCACGAGGCCATCCACGCCCGGGCGCAGCTCCACGAACGCACCGAACGGCTGCAGCCGGACGACCTTGCCCTGCAGGCGGTCGCCTTCGTGCAGCTCCTCCAGCGCCTTCTTGAACGGATCCTCCTGGCTGGAGCGAAGCGAGAGCGTGATGCGCTCCTTCTGCTTCGCCTTGTCGGAGGAGTTCGGCTGGCCCTCCTCCATGCGGAGGATCTCCACCTCCACGTCGTCGCCCTGCTTCACGACCTCGCTGGGGTGACCCACGCGCGTGTAGGAAAGCTCGGAGACGGGGATCATGCCCTCGACGCCGCCCAGGTCCACGAACACGCCGAAGTCGCGCACGCCGGAGACCTTGCCCTTGACCGTCTTGCCCACGGCCAGGTTCTTGCGCGTCTCCGTCGCCAGTTTGCGCTGCTCGTCTTCCAGCAGCGACCGGCGCGACAGCACCACGTTGCGGTCCCGGACCTCGGTGACGCGGAACTGGAGCTTCTCGCCAATGAACTGATCCGGCTTCTCCACGAAGCGGATGTCCAACTGGCTGATGGGGCAGAAGGCGCGCATGTCGCCGATGGCGACTTCCACGCCGCCCTTGTTCACGCTGAGCACCATGCCCTCGACAGGCATGCCGGAGGCACGCGCCTCGGCCAGCATCGCCATGGACGCGTTGCCCTTGGCGAGCGCGCGGCTGAGCAGGATGCCGCGGGCACCCATCTCCACCACGTGCGCGTCCAGGCGGTCACCCACGCCGAAGCGCAGGATGCCCTCGTCGTCCTTGAGCTCGCGCAGCTCGATCATCGCCTCGGACTTGCCGGAGCCGTCCAGCGACACGAACGCGGTGTCCGCGCCCAACTGGAAGATGGTGCCGGAGACCTTCTCGCCCAGGCGCACGCCGCGCCGGCCGGGAGCCCCGCCGTCCTTGACCTGCGCCTCGAACATGTCGGCGAAGGACTCGGACTCCTGGACCTCCTCGTAGAGGGGGCTGGAGGGCGTCGGAGCCACCGGACGCGGCGTCGGGGTGGGCGTCGGCGTGGCCGCGGAGGCCTGCGCTTCAGCACCCGTCTGCTCCGCCGTCGCGGTCGCGTCGGTGGGCTTGTCACCCTCCAGCGCGCGCGTCTCAATGGAGCCGGAGGCCCGCTTCACGACCACCATGGGACCGGACGGACGGCGCTCACCGCCGCCACCTCCCCGTCCCGCACCGCCGCCGCCACCACCGCCGGGGCGTCCACCACGAGGTGCACCCGCATCGCCGCCCTGGGGACGAGGCTGCGGCGACTGTGCATCGCGCGCCCCACGCTCCCGTCCCGGACCGCGCTGCTCGTCACGGCCTCCGCCGCCACGGCCACCGCCGCGCTCGTTGCCCTGGCCCCCCGAAGGGATGCCCAGCATCACGTCGCCAAACGTGGCCTTCGGCTTCTTGGGACCGAAACCGCCAGGACCGCCCGAATTACCGCCGCTCTTCTCGTCGCTCACTGCCGAGACCTTCCGTTGACGATTTCGACCCCGGACTCCCGTGAAGTCAGGGCCTTTTGAAAAAGGCGGCGCACATTACACGTGCGCCATGTCGGGAGGAAGCCGCATACCGACCTCCCCCTCACAATCGGCCTCCTATCGCAACCGAAAGGGGCCTGTCCTGCATTCCGTTGGCTTTCCCAAGCATCGCCTGGAGGGCTGCCGTCCCACCGGGCGCCGCGCCGCGTCTAGCGGATGATTCTCAGCCTCCGTCCCACCTTGCGGAAGACGGCGCTCGCCTCGGGGACGCCCAGCGCGGCGGACACCGCGAAGTAGACGAGTCCAAAGGGAACCGCCACCGCCACCAGCCCCACGACGGGGTGAAGGTGCGGCGGCACGAGCACCGTGCCTCCCCACTGCGCGTCCACCCCGGGCATGGGGCCCAGGAGGGAGGTCAGGCCCTGTTTGACGCCCAGCGCCACGAGCCCGCCCACGGCCGCAGCGGCCCACAACCGGCCCAGCAGCCCCCCGGGCAGGCCCACCGGCCCCACGCGCTGCTTCAGCTTGCGGCGCAGGAGCGTGGTCTCCACCCAGGCCACGATGCCGCTCGACAGGGTGAGGAAGGCCGCGCCGAGCTCCCGGGGCAGGCCCAGCCGCTCCGGCAGCCACAGCGCCAGGAAGTACGCCTTCACGGTGCCCAGGCTCACGCGCACCACGGCGTAGCGCAGGGGCGTCTTCGGATCCTTCAGCGCGTAGAAGGCGGAGGCGTAGAGGCGGCCCACGGTGGAGGCCACCAGCCCCACCGCCGCGCCCATCAGCAGGTACCAGAGGTAGCGCGAGTCCGCCGCGCCGAAGCGGCCCGTCTGGAGCAGCGCGCCGCTCACGAGGTCGCCCAGGAAGAGCAGCGCCGCCGCGGACGGCACCACCCAGAAGGCGATCCGCCGCGAGCCCGCGTCGATGCGGCTTCTCAGCTTCGCGTGCGCGTCCGCCTCCCCTTCCCCCGTGGCTCGCGCCATCTCCGGAAGTTCAGCGGCCGACACCGCCATGCCGAAGAGGCTCACCGGGATGAGGTAGATGGTCTGCGCGTAGAGGAGCGAGGACAGCGCGCGGCTGGAGATGAGGGATGCGAACGCGGTGTCCACCCAGGCGCTGAACTGCACCACGCCGCGCCCCAGCACCACCGGGCCGAAGTTCTTCAGCACCTGGCGCACGGAGGCGCTCGCCAGGGACAGCGCCGGACGGAAGCGCCCCAGCAGGCGCAACACCGTGGGCACCTGCACCGCGAACTGGAGGAAGCTGCCCGCCACCACGCCGTAGGCCAGCCACTCCGTCAGCGCCTCTTCCGCGACGCGGCCCCCTTGCGTGTACCGGCCGCCCACCGCCAGCAGCGTGGCGATGATGACGACGTTCCACACCACGGGCGCCAGGTACGACAGGAGGAAGCGCCGGTGGCTGTTGAGGATGCCCAGGCACCACGCGCTCAGCACCAGGAAGCCCGTGCCGGGGAACAGGATGCGGACCAGCCGCACCGCCAGGTCGCGATCGCCTCCCTCGAAGCCCGGGGCGATGAGGTCCACGAACAGGGGGGTGGCGAGCATGCCCAGCGCCACCATCACGCAGGTCGCCAGCGCCAGCAGGCCGAACACCGCGCCCGCCACCCGGTCCGACTCCTCGGCGTCCTTCTTGCCCAGCAACTGGGCGTACACCGGGATGAAGGAGCCCGACAGGACGCCTTCTCCGAAGAGGTTCTGCAGGAAGTTGGGGATGCGAAGCGCGGCCTTGAAGACGGCGGCGGCGTCCGCGTTGCCCAGGTAGTGCGCGAAGACCCGCTCCCGCACGAGCCCCATCAGCCTCGATGCCAGGATGCCGATGCCCACCAGCATCGCGCCCCGCCCTCCCGGACGCTCGGGGGTGGCTGGAGGGG
>NZ_RAVZ01000360.1 GCF_003611635.1 Corallococcus terminator
GCCCGCGCCCCAACGCCGCGCGGGAAGAGCGCGTGCGCATGACGCCGCTGCGCAAGCGCGTCGCCGAGCGCCTGCTCCAGGCCCAGTCCAACGCCGCCCTGCTCACCACCTTCAACGAGGTGGACATGGGCGAGGTGATGGCGCTTCGCAAGAAGTACAACGAGAAGTTCCAGGCGAAGCACGGCGTGAAGCTCGGGTTCATGAGCTTCTTCATCCGCGCGTCGGTGGAGGCCCTCAAGGCGTTCCCGCAGATCAACGCGGAGATCGACGGCGAGGACGTCATCTTCAAGCACTACTACGACATCGGCGTCGCCGTGAGCGGCAGCCGCGGTCTCGTGGTGCCGGTGGTGCGCGACGCGAACAAGCTGTCGCTCGCGGAGCTGGAGAAGACGGTCGGTGACTACGGCGGCCGCGCTCGCAATGACAAGCTGACCCTGACGGATTTGCAGGGCGGCACCTTCACCATCACCAACGGCGGCATCTTCGGCTCCATGCTGTCCACGCCCATCCTGAACCCGCCGCAGACGGGCATCCTGGGCATGCACAACATCGTGGACCGCCCGGTGGCGCGTGACGGCCAGGTGGTCATCCGGCCCATCATGTACATCGCGCTCACGTACGATCACCGCCTGGTGGACGGCCGCGAAGCGGTGCAGTTCCTGGTGCGTGTGAAGGAATGCATCGAGGACCCGGAGCGCCTGCTCCTCGACATCTGACCCACTCCTCCGCACATGGTTGTGCGGGGTGGGAAGACGGGCATTCCCCGGGGGCCGGCTGGACTTCCAGGCGGCCCTTTCACTACAAATAGGTCCGTCTCCCGGTCGTCGGGCAGAACGGGCGGCCTTCCCCACGGCTGCCCTGCAAACGCAAGGAAGCGCAATGGCAACTGGCACCGTGAAGTGGTTCAACGACGCGAAGGGCTTCGGCTTCATCACCCAGGACGGCGGCGGCGAAGACGTGTTCTGCCACCACACCGCCATCAACATGGATGGGTTCCGCACGCTGGCCGAAGGCCAGAAGGTGGAGTTCGAAGTCACCAAGGGCCCCAAGGGCCTGCAGGCACAGAACGTCCGCGCGGCGTGAAGTGATGCGTCGTCGTCAGCCAATCCTCACGGACTGGTTGAACTGAAGAGGCCCGGCCCCCCGTCAGGGGAACCGGGCCTCTCCATTTTTCGAAGGCTGTGTCTGTCTTCAGGCGCTACTTCAGGTTCTGCTGGAAGTGCGCCATCACGCGCTCGTACTGGCGTTCCGTGACGAGCGGATCCGGCACCATGTGCGTCAGGCCGCTCAAAGGCAGCAACTGGTGCGGCTTGCCGGCGCGGAAGAGCGCGTCCGACAGCTTCAGCGTGTGGAAGAAGTAGACGTTGTCGTCCGCGGTGCCGTGCAGCAGCAGCAGCGCGCCGATGGGGGCGTCCTTCTTCGCGTACGTGAGCAGGCTGCTGACCTCATACGCCTGGGGCGACTCTTCCGGCAGGCCCAGGTAGCGCTCGGTGTAGTGCGTGTCGTAGTCACGCCAGTCCACCACCGGGGCGCCGGACACGGCGGCCTTGAAGAAGTCCGGACGCTTCAGCACGGCCAGCGCGGCCATGTACCCGCCGAAGCTCCAGCCGGTGATGCCCACGCGCTTGAGGTCCATCTCCGGCACCTCCTTCGCCAGCGCCTGCACCGCCTCAATCTGATCATCCAGGGTGACGGTGGCGAAGTCGTGCTTCACCACGCGGTTCCACTCGGCGGTGCGCAGCGGCGTGCCGCGGCCGTCCACCTTGACGACGAGGAAGCCCTTGTCGGCCATCCACTGGCTGAGCAGGTGCGCGGCCATGGACTGGTGCACCACGGTGGTGGAGGGGCCTGCGTAGACCTCCACGATGACGGGCAGCTTGGTGCCGGGCTTGAAGTCGCGCGGCTTCACCAGCGAGGTCCAGAACTTCTTCGCCCCCACCTGCCGCACCTCGAAGTTCGGCGTGAAGGGCGGCTCCTGCGCCACCTCCGGCAGCTCGCCCAGCTGCGTGCCGTCGCCCTTCATCACCAGCGTGCGCGGCATGGCCTTGGGGCCCTGGGTGCTCAGGACGAACAGGCCGCCGTTCTTGGAGACCATGCCCATCTCCAGGCCCGGGCCCGTGTTGCCGGTGGCCACCTTCACCGGGGCGCCGCCGTCCTTCACGCGCCACATGTGGCTCTCGGTGGGGTTCGGGTCACCGGAGAAGAACAGCGTCTTGTCCGACTGCACGAAGCGGGCGAGGTTGCGGAAGCCCGCGTCCGGCTTCACCACGGAGCGCTCCAGCTCGCCGTTGGCCTTGCGCAGCTCCACTTCGGGGCCGCCGTTGCGCTCGGTGTACCAGAGGAAGCCGGAGCCATCCTCCAGCCACAGGGGGAAGTCCTGGTTGAGCTCCACCCACGCGGCGTCCTTCTCCGTGAGGAGCACGCGCGTCTTGCCGGTGGCGGGGTCCACCGCCAGCACCTGCTCCTCCGTCTGGAGGCGGTTCTGCACGAGCAGCGTGAGCGGCCCGCCCTTGTCCCACTTCACGGTGGCCAGGTACGGGTACTTCTGCGCGTCCCACTGCGCCCACACCGTCTTGCCGCCGGTGACGGGGCTGATGCCCAGGCGCACCTTGGCGTTGGGCTTGCCGGGGCGTGGATACGGGAACACTTCCCCGCCCTTCTCCGGGTGCATCACGTCCACGATGGTGAGCTTCTCCACGTCGGCCGTGTCGGACTCCGTGTACGCGATGGACTTCGCGTCCGGGCTCCACCAGTAGCCGGAGAAGCGGCTCATCTCCTCCTGCGCGACGAACTCTGCCAGACCGTGCGTCTTCTGCTCGGTGCCGCCCTTGGTGACGGCCTTCTCCTGGTTGGAGGCCAGGTCCACCCGGTACACGTCGTGCCCGCGGACGTAGGCCACCTGCTTGCCGTCCGGGGACAGGCGCGGGTCGATGACGCCGGGGCCCGTCTTCACCTCCGTGGACTTGCCCGTGGCGCGGTCCACCACGTAGAGGCGGCCGGACAGGGGCACCAGCAGTCGGGTGCCGTCCTCGGACAGGCTGTAGGAGGTGAAGCCCCGGGCGCTCACGCGCATGCGCTCGCGGCGGGCCTTCTCCTCGGAGGTCAGCGTCTCCTCGGTGCCCTTGAGCAGGGCTTCGGGGGTGAGCAGCTCGCGCGCCTGCCCGTTGGCCACGTCGAACGCGTAGAGCATCTGCACGTTGGACGTGGGGGAGGTGCGCAGGAAGAGCACGGACTGCTCATCCGGGGTGATTCGCACTCCCGTGGGACGGCCGCTCTGGAAGCGGCGCGTTTCGGCGTACTGGCGCAGGAAGAGGTCCGGCTGCTTTTGCGAAGGGGCCATGGCGAGGGGCTTCAGCTCCTGTGCGAGGGCGGGGGCGCTCATGAGGAGGAGCGCGGCAGTGAGGGCTTGACGCATGCGTAGTTGAATCCCCGCGCGGGGCGGGGCTCCTTTCGCGGGAAGATGCGCGCAAGCCTACACTCCGGCCGCCGCGCGGCCCTCCCAACGTCCGGCCCCCGAGAGGATTCCCACCGCCATGCAGTCGGAAGATGACAACGCCTTGCGGCATCTGCGCCTCGCGGGCGTGGTGCGCCTGGGCCTGGGCGGCGGCCGGGGCCCCACGGACGCCTACGTGTTCGACCCGCACCGGCTCGCACTGCCAGCGTGGGCCTGCGCCCTGGGCGACGTGGGCCCCCCTGCCCTGCTGGTGACGCTGGACCGGCACCTGGACGTGGTGGTGCCCGCGAAGCCGGCGGAGATGCCGGACCGCTCCGCGGGCCTGCGCGCCCTGGATGAACATGCGCGCTGGCACCTGAACGTGCGCAACTACGACCACATCCTCGCGGCGATGGAGGCGAACCTCGTGGGGGATGCGTTGATCATCGCGCGCACGCGGCCCCGGGGCGCCTTCGCCGGGAACACCTACGTGGACACGCGGGGACGCTCGCACCGGCTGGTGACGGTGACGACGGTGGACCGCGCGGCGGAGGCGTACCGGAACCCCGGCCCCACGGACCTCGTGCGCGACGTGCTGGAGGATGCGGCGAGCGTGCTGCTGGACGTGGACCTGGACTGCTTCACCACCTTGAGCGACGCGGATCCGACCACGGTGCTGCCGTGGCCCAAGGCCATCATCCGGGAGTTCCTGCTGCCCTCCGAGTCAGAGCCCTTCTGGGACGCGGTGCTGGGCAAGGCCATCGCGTTGACGCTGGCGCGTGAGCCTCACCACTGCGGCGGGCTGCTCGCGTCCGGGGAGTTGTTCCGCGACGCGGCGGAGGTGCTCTTCCGGGAGCTGCTCCATGTGGAGCCACCCTGAGGCGGCGCTTCAGGGGGAGTCGAGGAACGACGGCCGGTACTCGGTCACCTGTCCGCTGCTGAGTGACAGGCGGCTGCCCACGGGAGGCCGGTCCCCGTTGAGCACGTAGCCGAAGTCGATGCGGAACGGGAACACGTTGAACTGGGGGAACAGGATGCGCAGGCCCACGCCCACGGTGGTCACCATCTCGGGCCGCTTGTTGAAGGCGCTGCCCGAGTCGAGGAAGAACACCCCGCCCAGGTGCACCGTGCGCACGACGAGCGGCGCGGTGCGGTACTCCAGGTTCACGAGCAAGAGCCGCTTGCCGGAGTACGCATCCACCGCCGCGCCGCGCAGGCCGTTGCTGCCGCCCAGCAGGCTCACGCGTTCGGACAGGTCGTCGATGTTCACGTCCAGCAGGCCTCGCGCCACGAAGCGCCCGCCGAGCACTCGCGGCGACACCTGCACCAGCTCCGCCGCCCACCGCCGGTTGGTCCACCCTTCCTGGACGGTGTCCTCCTGGCCGCTGAACTGGCGGCGGATGGACGCGGCGGCGGACGCGGTGGTGAGCGCATCACCCCAGTGCACGCGGTAGCGCAGGGACAGGCCACCTTCGGCGAAGTGCGCGGCGGACGGGAACACGGGCGGCGCGTAGCGCAGCTTGGCCACCACCGAGTGCCCGAGCTGGAAGTCCTCCGACAGCGTGTACGAGTCCACGTTGCGGAGCACGTCGTAGCGGGCCTCGAAAGCGCTGAGGGAGAAGTTCGCGTACCCCGCGTCCTCCTGGCGCGGCAGGTAGTTGCTCCGGAACCAGTCCGTCTGCGCGTCGCTGAGATTGGACGCCACCGGCGGGGCGTAGGCGTAGTGGTAGGCGCCCGCGCCCAGGCCCACGTTCCACTTGTAGCGCTGGCCGTAGGAGCGCGTGTACGTGGAGCCCACGGCCACCTCACGCGTGTTGTAGACGTACGGAACAGGGTCGCCGTCCGGGAACGGCAACTGCCAGATGTCCGCGCCCCGGAACTGGCGTGCGGTCTCCACGTTCCACGCGACGGACGTGCTCAGGCTCCACGGTGTCGAGAGCGAATACAGCGGACGGCTGACGGAGAGGCTTCCGCGCGAGCCTTCCGCTCGGCCCGTGTCGCGGTTGATGAGCACGGCGGCGGATTCGGAGAGCGACCAGCGGCTGCCGAGCACGCGTTGGTCGGTGTAGCTCTGCCCGAAGCTGAAGGTGTCCAGGCGGAGGATGAAGTCCACCGCCACCTTCTTGCCGCGCCCCAGGAAGTTCTGCTCCGTGCCCTGGAGGCGCAGGTAGAGCAGCAGCGAGCCCACGGCGGAGAACTCGTTGTTGAGCCGCAGCGACCACAGGTCCTTGGTGACGACCAGCAGCGCGACCTTGTCGGGGGCACTGCCCTTCACGGGAACGGCGCGCACCACGGAGAAGAGGCCCAGCTTGCGCAGGTTGCGCACCGACTCCGCGACGAGCGCTGGCGAGTACGGCTGACCCGGCGTCAGCAGCACTTCCTGCCGGACGATCTGATCGCGGGTGCGGATGTGGAAGATGTTGAGCAGCGATGGATAGGGGTCCATCGGCGCGACGACCTCCTCCGCGCTGACGACCACCTCCTCCAGCACCTTGCCCTCGGGGACGGGCTCCACCTGGCGCTCGCTCTGCTCCAGGCCCCAGGCGATGAGCGCGTCTTCGTAGTTCTTGTTCGCATCCACCGTCAGAGGCGCGGGCGCGTCCGTCCCTTCCGGGCCCACGGGCACCTGTTCCGAACGCGGCGGCGCGGGCACCTCCGCGTTCGACACGCCGGAAGGCTCACCCTCTGGAGTCCGAACGGGCGCATCGGAGGAGGCCGCATCCTGGGGCCTGCCGGAGCCCGCACCCTCGGGCTGCTGCGCTGGAGATGCTTGTGCGCTGTCCGGACCTTCGCGCTCGGACTGCCGCGCCCACGGATCCTTCAAGCCTTCGGCCTGGGCAAGGACCACGGCCTCGCGCTCCCACGGCGCGGAAGTCCCGCCCGTCGCGGCGAGCACGGTGGACACCAGGACGAGCAGCGGAAGCGGCACGCGCGCATCCTGTCATGCGCCGCGCCCTCCGCCAGCCTCCCCTCACTCCAGCGCGGTGCGAAGGTCTCCCGGACGGTGCATGGGCAGCTTCTCCCCCCGAGCGATGGCCCCCACGATGCGCGCCAGTTGATCCACCCCGTCCGTCAGCGCCGCCGGCCCCGGCTGGAGGATGTACGAGCTGCGCACCTCGTAGAGCTGGTCATCCACCACCGCCCGCACCCGGTCCCAGCCCGGCCGCGAAGCAATCTTGTCGCGCTTCGCCTTGCGCCCGCACCAGCTCGCGATGACGCCCTCGGGGTTCCTGCGCGCCACCTCCTCCGGTTCGAAGATGCGGCCCTTCGCCCCCTGCGACGCGCGCGACTCCTGGCACACGTCCTCCCCACCCACCACCTCCACCAGCTCCGAACACCAGCGGATGCCGGAGATGAGCGGCTCGTGCCACTCCTCGAAGAAGATGCGCGGCCGCCGGGGCAGCGACTGCGCCGCATCCGAGTGACGCTCCAGGTTCTTCTCCAGCTCCACCGCCAGCGCCTCCGACGCCTCCGCGCGCCCCACCAACGCCCCGATGAGCCGCACCGTTTGGAGAATCTCCGCGAGCGAGCGCTGGTTGAACAGGTACACAGGCACGCCGCGCTTGCACAGCTCCCGCCCGATGTCCGCCTGCAGGTCGGAGAAGCCCAGCACCAGATCCGGCTTCAGCTCCAGGATGCGCTCGAAGTTCGCGTCCAGGAACGAGCTCACCCGGGGCTTCTTGCGCGCCTCCGGAGGCCGCACCGTGAACCCCGACACGCCGACGACCAGCTCCCCCGCCCCGATGCGGTAGAGCACCTCCGTCGTCTCCTCCGTCATGCACACCACCCGCCGCGGATAGCGCGGCGCCGACGACAACAGCGAGGACAGATGGGCGTTCATCCCGGGGAACCTAACGCGCCCTCACGCCCTCCACCCGGGATGACGCATCGCACCAGTCACCTCCCTCTGTGCGCCAGCGGACGCTGATTTTCCTGATTTCCGAACCGCTCCGGGGGACACCAACACGGCAGGTGCGGGAGTGCAGGCACGTGGCCGGGGCCGGAAACTCGGCGTCCCCGGGCGTCCCGGTGCGCGAGGGACGTCTCTTGGGCGGTTTTCCAAGGCGGTGCTAGCATCCTGCGCGGCCTTACCAACGTGCGCGGTCCTTCTCGTTTCCTGGGGGAACACATGATCGAAAGCGACGCCCCCCGAAAGGGCGCGCCTACCGACGTGACGGATCCTCTGCTCGGGAGGATCCTCAACGAACGTTTCCGCATCCTGGAGACGCTCGGGGCCGGCGGCATGGGCCGCGTCTACAAGGCCATGCAGGCGCCGTTGGACCGGCTCGTGGCCCTCAAGGTCCTCAACCCGCAGTACAGCGGCGAGGGCAAGGACCCCGGCTTCCAGAAGCGCTTCTTCCTGGAGGCCAGCGTCACGGCGAAGCTGCGCCACCCGAACACCGTCACCGTCATCGACTACGGGAAGACGGAAGACGGCATCTACTACATCGCCATGGAGTACCTGGAGGGGCTCACGCTGTCGCAGTTGCTCATCCAGGAAGGCCCGCTGCCGTGGGACCGCGCGCTGAGCATCGCGCAGCAGGTGGCCCGCTCGCTGCGCGAGGCCCACAAGGTCGGCCTCATCCACCGCGACCTGAAGCCCGCCAACGTCATGGTCCTCAACCAGGAGACCGACCACGACGTGGTGAAGGTGCTGGACTTCGGCCTGGTGAAGTCCTTCCTCGGCGACGCCAACATGAAGGAGGACACCACGCTCACGCAGGCGGGCGTCATCCTGGGCTCGCCGCAGTACATGGCGCCGGAGCAGGCGCGCAACATCGCGGATCCGCGCAGCGACGTGTACAGCCTGGGCGTCGTGCTCTATCAGATCCTGATGGGCCGCCCGCCCTTCCAGGCGGCGCAGAGCATCGACGTCATCGTCAAGCACATCAACGACCCGCCGCCGTCCTTCCACACCATCTGGCCCGACCACGGCGTCCCGCCGGAGGTGGAGACGCTGGTGATGAAGTGCCTGGCCAAGCGCCCGGTGGACCGCTACGCGTCCATGGACGCGGTGCTCCAGGGCATGCGCGCCGCGGCCTCCGCGTCCGGCGTCAGCGGCGTCTTCTCCAGCCCGCGCACCGGCCTCAACTCCGTGGGCTCCGGTCCGCACAGCGGTCCTCATACGGGGGCGCACGCGCTGGTGGGCTCCGGCCCCAACACCGTCGCGCTGGACATCTCCGTGGACGAGCAGGCGTCCGCGACGGAGAAGAAGTCCGGCAAGGGGCTCGGCATCGCGCTGTTCGGCGGCTCCGTGCTGGTGGGCATCGCCGCGGCGGCGGTGTTCGTGCTGCGCGCCACGCAGGCCCCGGTCCCGCAGCCCTCGCCGCAGCCCATCCCCGTGGCCCGCGCGCCCGTCGCCGAAACGCCGCTGGAGCGCGAACCCACGGCCGCGCCCGAAACGCAGCCTCCGGCCGCGCCGAAGTTCGTGCGCTTCCAGGTGGACAGTGATCCTCCGGGTGCGGAGGTGAAGATCAACGGCACGGTGCGCGGCAGCACGCCCATCGAGCTCCAGCAGCCTCCGGACGGTTCGGGGCTGGCCTCCGTGGTGGTGGAACTCGCGCTCGACGGCCACCAGTCTGTCAGGCAGAGCTACGCGGGGACCGCGGGCAATACCGTCGCCGTTTCCATGAAGTTGACGCGCATCAAGAAGCAGGCACCGAAGCCGAAGGCTCCCGGCTCCGCGTACAAGGACGATCCGTACAAGTGACCATCCCGACAGTCTTTCGACGTGGGGCGCTCCTCGCGCTGTGTCTTTGCGCGACCGAGGCCCTGGCGGACGCGCGCCTGGAAGCGCGCCGCCACTTCCGCAACGGCATGAACCTCATCGAGCAGAAGCAGTTCGATGAAGGCATCTCCGAGTTGGAAGAGGCCTACAAGATCAAGCCGCACCCCAGCGTCCTCTACAACATCGCGCGCGCCTACCAGGACGCGGGACGGCTGGAGGAGGCGCTGGACGCCTTCAAGCGCTACCTCGCCTCGAATCCGCCGGACGCCGCCAACGTGCAGGCTCAGGTGACGCGACTGGAGGCCACGCAGCAGGCCGCCTCCGCGGACGCCCCCGCCCCTGGCAGCACGCCCGGCTCGCAGGACTCGACCCTGCCCATGCC
>NZ_RAVZ01000361.1 GCF_003611635.1 Corallococcus terminator
CACTCCCAGTGGAAGCCCCCACCCCAGCACTGCTAGACCTCCGTCAGGTCCATCCATCACCTCCGGAGTCCCACGCATGCCCTCGCCCCTCTCCATCCGCCGCGTCGTCCTCTACAAACACGGCGTCGGCTACTTCGAGCGACGGGGCAAGGTGACGGACAGCGAGACCGCGCACCTGGACTTCAAGGCGCGCGACATGAACGACGTGCTCAAGTCCATGACCGTGCTGGACCTGTCCGGCGGCTCCGTCTCCGCCGTGAGCTACGACTCCACCAAGCCCCTGGAGCAGCTCCTCTCCGAAGCCACCATCCGCATCCCCGAACACGGCAGCCTCACCGCGCTGCTCGGTCAGGTGAAGGGCGCCCGCGTCCGCGCCCGCATCGGCGGCGGGCAGGTGGAGGGCGCCATCGTCGGCCTGGAGTCCCTCCCCGTCGTCCAGGGCGAGGCGAGCGTCATCCGCCCCTTCCTCACGCTGCTCGTCGGCTCCGCCCTGCGCACCTTCGACGTGCTGGAGATCAGCGAGCTGGAGTTCCTCGACGAGGCCGTGCGCAAGGACCTGGAGTTCTACCTGGCCACCGTCATGTCCTCGTACAAGAAGGACTCCAAGCGGCTGTCCATCCTCACCGCCGGAGAGGGCACGCGCGAGCTGTTCGTCAGCTACGTGCTGGAGTCCCCCGTGTGGAAGACCAGCTACCGCATCCTCCTGGATGAGGCGCAGCCGCCGCTGCTCCAGGGCTGGGCGCTCGTGGACAACACCGGCGACGAGGACTGGGTAGACGTGGAGCTGTCGCTCATCGCCGGCCTCCCCGTGTCCTTCGTCCACGACCTCTACAACCCCCGCTACCAGCGCCGCCCCATCGTGGAGGTGCGCTCGGAGGTGGGCGTCGCGCCCGTGATTCCCGAGGAGGCCCGGTCCGAGTCGTACGACGAATCGGAGGTCTCCGATGACGGCGCCTATGGCAGCAGCGGGGCTGCTCCCAGCGCCAGCTTCATGCCCATGGCCGCCCCCGCGCCGGCCCCCGTCATGCGCAGCAGGAGCATCGGGGGCGGAGGCCGGGGAGGGATGCGCGAGCAGTTGGAGCAGAGCACCGCCGTGAAGACCGTGACCAAGGAGGTGGGTGACCTCTTCGAGTACGGCGTGGACCGCCCCGTGACGGTGCACCGCAACCAGAGCGCGCTCGTCCCCATCCTGCACCGTCCGTTCGAGGGCCGCCGCGTGCTGCTCTACAACCGCGCCACGCGCGAGAAGAACCCGATGACGTGCATCGAGTTCAAGAACACCACCGGCCTCACGCTGGAGGGCGGCCCCGTCACCGTCACCGAGGATGAGACGTACGTGGGCGAGGCGATGCTCGACACCCTCAAGCCCGACGACGTGCGCTTCGTGCCCTACGCCGTGGAGTTGTCCTGCTCCGTGTCCGTGGACGACAACCAGGAGGACGGCCCGGTGTTCCGCGCCCAGTTGAACCGGGGCACCCTGGTGACCGAGTTCTTCCACCAGCGCCGCACGAAGTACCTCGTGCGCAACAAGGCGAAGCGCGCCCAGACGCTCTACGTGGAGCACCCGCGCACTGGCTGGGACCTGAAGGACACGGACGCCCCCGCGGAGACCACCGACGGCTTCTGGCGCTTCAAGCGCGAGCTGGCCCCGGGCGCCTCCGACACGCTCACCGTCACCGAGCGCACCAAGGGCCAGCGCCAGTACCACATCGGCAGCCTGGAGCTGGTCCAGGTGGCGTACTTCCTCGACGCACGCTTCATCGATGCGCGCGTCGCCCAGGTGCTGCGCGACGTGGTGGCCCTGCGCGAGAAGCTGGCCCAATTCACCCGGGACACCCAGCGTCTGTCCGAGGAGCGCACCCAGCTCTTCAACGACCAGGAGCGGATCCGCTCGAACATCGACTCGCTCCAGAGCGGTGCGTCTCAGCGCGAACTGGTGGAGCGCTTCGTCACCAAGCTCAACACGCAGGAGGACCGGCTGGAGGCCATTGGAGGCGAGCTGGAGCGCATCGAGAAGGAGCGCGTCCGCCTCCAGGAGGACGTCAACAAGCGCATCCAGTCGCTCAGCTACGAGGCGGACCTGTAGGCCTCCGCCTCCGTCGCATCCCGTCGCTCGGCTGCGAGGCGGAAGCCGTAGGGCCTCCGCCTCGCAAGGACGTCCCGGCTACGGCGTGGCCGCGTGGAACACCTCGCGGCCCGCCACCACCGTCAGGCGCACCTGCGCGGTGAGCAGGTCCGCCGCGGGGCCGTCCACCGGATCCACCGACAGCACCACGAAGTCCGCGTCCTGGCCCGGCTTCAACTGCCCCCGCTTCCCTTCCGCGAACGACGCATACGCCGCGCCCACCGTGAAGCCCTCCAGCGCCTCCTCGCCACTCAGGCGCTGGTCGGGCTGCCATCCACCGGGAGGCTGACCGCTGGCGTCCTGACGCGTGCGGGCCGCGTACAGCCCCGCGAGCACGTCCGGCCGCTCCACCGGGAAGTCACTGCCCAGCGCCAGGACCGCGCCCGCGGCCTTCAGCTTCTGCCACGCGTAGGCACCCTGGATGCGCTCCGGGCCCACGCGGACCTGGGCCCACGGCATGTCACTGGTGGCGTGCGTGGGCTGGACGCTCGCGACGAAGCCATTCGCGCCCAGCCGGGTGATGTCCTCCGGGCTCATGATCTGCGCGTGCTCCACGCGGTGGCGGCCCTCCTTGTTCCCGGTGGCCTCCATCTCCTTGAGGAGCGTGTCCAACACCAGCGTGTTGGCGCGGTCGCCAATCGCATGCGTGGCCACCTGGAAGCCGCGTCCCACGAAGGCGTGAACTCGCGCGGCGTACTCCTCCGGCGACAGCAGGAGCAGGCCCTGGTGGGCGGGCTCGTCGCTGTAGGGCGCGCTCAGCGCCGCGCCCCGGCTGCCCAGCGCGCCGTCCAGGGTGAGCTTCACCGCGCGCATCGTCAGGAGCTTGCCCTGGAAGGGGCCGTCCTTCAGGTACTGCTCGCGGTCCGCCGTCTGTCCATCCGCCATGGCGTAGATGCGCAGGGGCAGGCGGCCTTCCTTGTCCCACTGCTGGAGCAGCCGGAAGGTCTTCAGGTCCATGCCCGCGTCGTGCACGCCGGTGAGCCCCACCCGCGCGCAGTGCTCCAGCGCCGCGTTGAGCCGCGCCGCGCGCTGCTCCTCCGTGGGCGGGGGCAGCACCGCGTCCGCCAGCTCCATCGCGTTGTCCACCAGCACGCCAGTGGGCTCGCCATCCGGGCCGCGCAGGATGCGGCCTCCCTGCGGATCCTTCGTGTTCTTGTCGATGCGCGCTCGGCGCAGCGCCTCGCCGTTGAGCCACAGCGCATGGCCATCCACGCGCCCCAGCACCACGGGCGTCTGCGGGAAGGCCGCGTCCAGGTCCGCGCGCGTGGGGAAGGCCTTCTCCGGCCAGTCGTTCTGGTCCCAGCCCCCGCCCAGCAGCCACTCGCCCTGGTACGCGGAAGGCGGCGCGCTGGACAGACGCGAACGCACCTCATCTCGCGACGTGGTGCCTTCCAGCCGCACGCGCACGAGCGCCCCCGCGAGCCCCGCCAGATGGCCATGCGAGTCCGTGAGGCCCGGCACCACCGTGGCGTCTCCCAGCTCCACCACGCGCGCGGCGGGGCCCGCCGCCGCGAGCACCTCTTCCCGGCTGCCCACCGCGAGCACCTGTCCGTCGCGCACCGCCAGCGCCTGCGCCACGGGCCGCGACGCATCCAACGTGCGGATCCGCTTCGCCACGTACACCGTCGGCGCACCGGAGACGGCCTCCTGCGCGGGCGTCGCTTCCGGCACGCGACGGGAGCAGCCCGCCGCCGCGCCCACGAGCAGGAGCAGCGCTCCCAGGGTCCGACCGAAACGTCCTCGCATCATCCGAGCACCCGCCCTTGGCAATCCGCCCCGGGCACCGGGCCCGGGGCATCGCGCGCGGCACTCTGCCGTACGAGCGGTGCGGCGGCCAGTCGTCCGGACAGGGCCCCCGGAGGTACCGGGCCCACGGGACGCGTGCACCGGAGCGCCAGAGCGCGTATGCAGCGGCACGTGAACACTGTGGGCCCCCGTGGCATCCTCTTCGACCTCGACGGCACGCTGGTGGATTCGCTGCCGGACATCATCGGCAGCTTCCTCCACGGCTTCACGCACCTGGGCCTGCCGGTGCCTTCCATCGCGGAGGTGCGAGCCCTCATCGGCCAGCCGCTGGACGTGATGTACACGCAGTTCGCGCCCGAGCATGTCACCGGCCTCTGCGCGGCCTACCGCGAGCACTATCCGCTCAACTTCCTCAACCACTCGCGGCCCTTCCCCGGCGTGGAGCGGACCCTGCGGACGCTGCGCGAGCGCGGCTACCTGCTGGCGGTCGCCACCACCAAGCGCAGCGACATGGCGCGGCGCTTCGTGGAGGCGCTGGGGATGGAGGGGCTGCTGCACCACGTGCAGGGCACGGATGGCTTTCCGCACAAGCCCGCTCCGGACGTGCTCCACCGTGCGCTCGCGGCGCTGGGCACCGAAGGGCTGTGGATGGTGGGCGACACCACGCTGGACCTGCGCGCGGGCCGGGCCGCGGGGCTGCGCACCTACGCCGTCACGTGGGGCACCCACTCCCCGGAGGAGCTGGCCACCGCCACGCCGGACGAACTCCAGCCCGACCTGGAGCGACTGCTCTCCCACCTGCCGCCGCTGGCCTGAGCGCGCCCGGGCGTCAGTGCCGCGGCTGTGGCTGGAGCGCTTGCAGGTGCCGCACCTGCTGACGGCTGGACAGCGGGAACGCCGGAAGCGTGAGCTGATCCAACTCCCGGGGACCGATGAGCTGCACCACGTCCTTGCGGAAGATCAGGTCCAGCGTCCAGTTCATCGCCACGCGCACCTTCGTCTCCAGGCGCGGCAGCTTCGACAGGTAGATGGTGCGCCACAGGACCCACGCGAAGGTGCCGGAGAACTTCAGCCCCAGGATGCGCGCCACGCCCGCGCGCCGGCCAATCGCCGCGAGCTGCCCCAGCATCTTGTAGCGGAACGCCTTGCCCGGCCGTCCCTTCAGCGCCGAACACACGTTGCGCGCCACCGCCACGCCCTGGCGCAGCGCGTGCTGCGCGGTGGGCGGGCAGGGCCTGCCTCCGTTCGTGAGGTCCGGCACCGCCGCGCAATCCCCCAGCGCCCACACGCCCGGGAAGCCCGGCACCTCCATGCGCTCGTTCACCTTGAGGCGTCCGCGCTCCTTCTCGCAGGGCAGTGATTCCAGGAGGGACGGGGGCGTGACGCCCGCGGCCCACACCACCGTCTTGGTGGGCACCAGCGTGCCGTCCGGCAGCACCACGCCCGCTGCCGTCACGTCCTGCACGTGGATGCCGGTGCGCACCTCCACGCCGTGCTCGATGAGCTTCTTGCGCGTGTACGCGCCCAGGTCCTCGCCCAGCTCCGGCAGCACCTCCTTGCCGCCATGCACCAGCATCACGCGCACGTTGGCGTGCTGGATGTTGGGATAGAAGGGCAGGGCGCCGTGGACGAAGTCGTTGATGGCGCCCGCGGTCTCCACGCCCGCGAAGCCGCCGCCCACCACCACGAACGTGACGACGTGGTTCTTCCCGCCCACCGTCATGCAGTCCGCGTCCGCTTCCTCCAGCCGGTCGATGAGGCAGTTGCGCAGGAGCATCGCGTCGCCCAGCGTCTTCATCGTCAGCGCGTGGTCGCGCGGGCCCGGCTTGCCGAAGAAGTTCGTCTCCGAGCCCATGGCCAGCACCGCGTAGTCGTACGCCAGCGTGTGGCTGTGACCGTCCAGCCCGCCGTGCGCCACCGTGGCCGTCTTCGCGCGCAGGTCCAGGCCGGTGAGGTCGCCCTCCACGAACGACAGGTGCGGCAACAGCTTGCGCAGCGAGATGACGATGGCGCTCGCGTTCAGGTCGCTCGCCGCGACCTCGTGGAGCATGGGGGTGAAGAGGAAGAAGTTGTCGCGGCTGACAATGGTGACCTCCACGTCGTCCCGCCGCCCCAACTGGCGCTCCAGGTGCAGCGCCGCGTACACCCCCGCGAACCCGCCTCCCAGGACGAGCACCCGCTTGCGCCCGGTCTCGCTGGCCGCCGGCACGCAGAGCCCCTGCGACTGGTTGTCCGCCCCCATGCCCGCCTCCTCACGACGCGAAGAACATCACCCTCGAATGTCGGGTCGATGCACCGCGTCCGCACCCCCCACCACCGGGCGCCCGCCTCCCTGCCCGCCAGCGCTCAGGGGTGGTTGGGATGCATCCGGTGCCGCCACAGCGTGCGCTGCGAGGCGTAGCGCGGGTTCACGAACAACTTGATGAGCAGCATGCCCGCCACGAAGCCGCCGATGTGCGCCCACACCGCCACGCCGCCGGACACCTCCGGCCGCAACGTCATGAGCTGCGGCAGGCCGGTGATGAGCTGGAGCACGAACCACCAGATCAACACGCCCCAGGCCGGAATGGGGATGACGCGGATGAAGATGAAGAGGATGAACAGCATGTTCACGCGCACGCGCGGATAGAGCACCAGGTACGCGCCCAGCACGCCCGCGATGGCCCCCGACGCGCCCACCGTGGGCACCGGCGACGTGGGGTCCACCGCCACGTGCGCCGCCGCCGCCACCAGCCCGCACAGCAGGTAGAACACGAGGAAGCGAAAGCGCCCCATGCTGTCCTCGATGTTGTTGCCGAAGACCCAGAAGAACAGCACGTTGCCCAAGAGGTGCCCCCAGCTCCCGTGCAGGAACATGGAGGTGAGCGGCGTGAGGCGGTTGATGGCGTCCGCGTCCACCACGCAGGCGAACCCGTCGCCCAGCGGCACCGCCTGTCCCAGCGGAGACCGCCCGGTGAGCTCCCCCGGCACGAGGCCCAGGTCGCAGATGCTGCGGGCCATCGCCTCCACCTTGAAGCCCGCGCCCTGGAAGAACACCCAGACGAGCCCCAGGGTCCCCAGGAGCAGGTAGGTCATCACGGGGGTGCGCAGGGTCGGGTTGTCGTCGCTGATGGGAATCATGGCCGCCCGCCAGCATGGCCCACGGTCCTCCCGGTGGGCGGACTCCCGTGCGCGGATGTGCGACGCCGGACGCATGGTGCCAGCGCGTCCCGGCACGCCAAAAGATGGTTGCCGCCCGTGGGGCATTTCGCCCCGGACCGTCCGGCACTTGGCGGGGAGCCCCGCACCGGGGGATGTTCCGGAGTCGTCTTCATTCCATGGAGTCCGGAGCATGAACCCCTTGAAGTCGTCGTCCCGTTCCGCGGCGTTGCTCGTGGTGTCCGCCCTCGCCCTCGCGTTCACCGGTTGCGCCGCGCGCCGTCAGCAGGCGTACCTGGAGGACAAGGCCCTGGGGCACGTCTACCGCAAGCCGCTCGCGGAGGTGTGGCCGGAGGCGCTCGCCCTGGTGAAGGAGAAGGGCTTCTCCGTGATGAAGACCAAGGAGGGTTTCGAGGCGCAGACGGAATGGCTCCAGACGAGCGCCGCCTCCTCGCTGGGCACCGCCTTCGCGCGCTACCTGGTGCGCGGCTACGAGCGCGGCCCCGGCCAGAGCGCCATCGAGTTCCGGCGCCAGGATCGCTCCGAGTCCCGCGCCGCCGACAACACCGACGGCCGCCCGTCGGCGCCGACCGAGACCTCGACCGGCCCCAACAACTCCCAGATGCGGCGCGACACGGAGCTGGAGTGGGAGCTGCTCCAGAAGGTGGACCCGGACGCCGCCGCCGCCCTGAAGGCCGAGGCGAAGAAGATCGAGTAGTGCGCCGGGACGCCGCTCGCGCGACGGTGCGTCAGTCGCGCAGCGGCAGTTCCACGGTGAGCCCGTCGAAGGCCACTTCGACCGGCCCCTTGTACGCCTCGCGCGCCTGCGCGAGCAGCTTGCCGGGGTCGGTGTCGTGGCGGCTGGACAGGTGGGTGAGGATGAGCCGCTTCGCGCCCGCGGACTGCGCCACCTGCCCCGCCTCGCGCGCGGTCGAGTGGCGCGTCTCCTGCGCGCGCTCCTGCTCGTCGTCGGAGAAGGTGGACTCGTGCACCAGCAGGTCCGCGTCCTTCGACGCCTGCACCAGCGCGGGGCACGGCCGCGTGTCGCCGGAAATCACCAGCCGCCGTCCGGGCCGCGCCTCGCCCAGCACGTCCTCCGGCTTCACCACGCGCCCGTCCTCCAGCGTCACCGCTTCGCCCTTCTGAAGCTTCCCGAAGGCCGGCCCCTCCGGCACGCCCAGCGCGCGCGCCTTCTCCAGGTGGAACTTCCCCGGTCGGTCGTCCTCCGCCAGCACGTAGCCCAGCGCGTGGATGCGGTGGTCCACGCCCACCGCGTGCACCGCGTAGCCGCCCCGGCGCACCACGTCCCCGTCCTTCAGTTCGTGGATCTCCACCGGGAAGGCCGTGGACTCCAGCCCCAGGTGCACGGCCTGGTGCAAAAGCCGCCGCGCCGGCGCGGGCCCGTAGAGGTGCATGGGCGAGGTGCGACCCATCATCCCCAGGGTGCGCAGGAAGCCGATGATCCCCAGGTAGTGGTCGGCGTGGAAGTGCGTGAAGAACGCCACGTCCACGGTGAAGCCCGTGCCGAAGCGGACCATCTGCCGCTGGCTGCCTTCACCGCAGTCGAACAGGAGCAGGTCCGCGTCCGCCTTCACCGCGAGGCCGGAGAGCCCGCGATGCAGCGTGGGCTGCGCGGCGGAGGTGCCGAGGAACGTGAGCCTGAGAAGGGACATGCCAGCGCTTCTCACGAAGAGTGAGGCCTCCGCGCACGCGCCCCGTCACTCCGGCGCGCACCCGGGGGCATTTACCAGGGTGTGAAGGGTCGTGCTATGCAGCCGACCCCCGAAAGCCCCCCATGCCTGATTCCTTGACGGTCGGCCCCACGGCCGACCCCCGCCGCGTGCGTGCCCAGGACGGCCGCCTCCTCCCCGTGCCCGAGGGCTGGGCCCTGCTTCCCCCCGGCGACGCCGGCCTCACCCGCCGCGTGAAGGCCGCCGGTCCCACCTGGACCGTGGTGGAGAAGGTGGGCCGCAAGCTCTTCTCCCGGGGCGTCTGGGCGCCGGAGGCCCACATCGTCCACGCCCGCGCGGTGCTCGACGCGGAGCGCGCCACCCCCGAATACGCGAAGAAGCTGGCCCAGGGCCGCGACCGCCGCGCGCGCGAGCAGGAGGTCTACGAGGTCGACTTCGCCAACGCCGTGCTGCGCTTCCTCGCCTTCAGCCCCGCGTGGCTCCCCCACGCCAAGCGCATGGCCGTCCTCGTCGCCGGGCACGCCACCCCCGTGGGCAGCGGCACCGTGGCCCGCACGGAGCGCATCCCCATCGAGCGCCGCGCCGAGGCCGCCGTCATCGCCTGGATGCGCCACCAGACGACGAGCTACGACGACATGCGCATCCAGCGCGTGAAGGGCGCCCGCCGCGAGGTGCGCCGCGAACTGGCGGACGTCTCCCGCGCCATCCTGGACCTGCACCGCCGGGACACCCCCCACGCCCCGCCGGCATGTCCGCTCTGCTCCGCCCTCCTC
>NZ_RAVZ01000362.1 GCF_003611635.1 Corallococcus terminator
CGACCCGGAGGCGTGGCAGGGCGGGCTGCGGCCCTTCGACACGTTCGGTCCGTACCAACTCCTCAAGCGCCTGGGGGCGGGCGGGATGGCGGAGGTCCTGCTCGCCCGGCGCACCATGGCCGAGGGCGTGGACAAGCTGGTGGCGCTCAAGCTGGTGTTCCAGGAGTACGCGCGCCACCCGCGCCTATCGGAGCTGTTCCTCACCGAGGCGCGCCTGAGCGCGACGCTCCAGCACCCCAACGTCATCCAGGTGTTCGATGTGGGCTCCGCCGCGGGCCGGCCCTTCATGGCGATGGAGTACGTGCACGGGTGCAATGGCGCGGACCTGATGGAGCGGCTGCGGGAGCGCGGGCGGCCTCCTCCGGTGGCGCTCGCGGTGACGCTCGCCATCGAGCTGGGCAAGGCGTTGGAGTACCTGCACGACCAGCGCGACCTGGATGGCCGCCCGCTGCATCTGGTCCACCGCGACGTGAGCCCGGGCAACCTCCTCATCGGGCTGCACGGCGAGGTGAAGCTGGTGGACATGGGCGTCGCGTCGGCCAGCATCGCCAGCGGCAACGACCTGCTGGTGGTGGGCAAGCGCGCGTACATGGCACCGGAGCAGGCCGCGGGAGGACGCCCGGAGCCCGGCTGGGACATCCACGGCATGGGGCTGGTGCTCTATGAGCTGCTCACGCTGAAGCGCGCCTTCGGGGAGGTCGCGGAGGCGGAGCACGCCGGGCGTCTGCGTCCGTCGCGCTTCAATGCCCAGGTGACGCCGGAGCTGGAGCGTCTGGTGCGGTGGGCCACCGCACCCGAGCCCAAGGACCGGGCCCCCAGTGCCCAGGCCTTGCGACAGGCGCTGGAGCGCGTGCGCGGCACCCTGCCCCCCTTCGATGTGGTGCAGGCGATGCGCGAGCTGTTCGGGGAGTCGCTGGACCGGGTGCAGCGCGAGACGGAGGCGCTCATCGGCGTGGCTCGCGGCAGGGACCGGCCTCGGGGCTCCCGGCGGTGGCTGGGCTTCGTGGAGCGGCGGATCCCGGGAGCGTTGCAGTTGATGGCCTCGCGCCACCATCAGGGGCTGCGGTGGGGCGCGCTGGCGCTCACCATCCTTGGCACCTCGGGTGCGGCGCTCCTGTGGCCCCTGCATGCGCGGGAAGCGGCGCTGGGGGAACATCTGGTGAGGGCGGACCGGCTCATCGCGGTGGCGAAGTTGTCGGGTGCGGGAGAGGACACCGCGCTGGCGCAGCTCCAGGCGGCGCGGGCGCTGGGTCCGGAGGATCCGCGCGTGCTGGCACGGCTGGAGGCCCTGGCGGATGGCTTCGAGTCGCTGGCGACGGAGGCCGTACAACGGGGCGACGTGGCGGAGGCGGTGGCGCATCTGCGCGCCGCGCTCGAAGCGGCACCGGGGCGGAATGTCCCCCGGATGAAGCTCCAGTCCCTGGAGGACGAAGCACGCCGCGCGTCCACCGGGTGGAGGAAGCCATGAGCACGCGTTCGCGTTTCTCGTTCGCGCTCCTGCTCCTCTCGCTGGCGGGCTGTTCGCGCACCCCGGGGGATGCCGGCGCCGCGGAAGCCGTGTCGCGGGAGCTGGAGGCCATCGTGGCCACGTGCGCGATGGCCCAGGGGCCCGTGGACACGATGCGCACCGCGCGCTCGTTCTGGGAGCCGTTCGAAGCAGGCGCCACCTTCCGCGCGGGTGACTGGGTGCGCACCGGGGCCGCGGCCTCCGCGCGCATCGAGCTGCGCGGCGGCGGTCGCTTCGAGTTGGAAGAGCGCACCGCGGTGCTGGTGGAACGGCCCGCGCCGGTGGATGGGGGCGGCGCGGGCGGCGCGGTGGTCGCGCTGGAGTCGGGCACCGCTCGGGGCGTGCTGCCCGTGGATGCGCTGCGGGATGGCCCGCTCGTCCTGCGGGGAGATGACGGACGTCAGGTGGAGCTCACCGTGGACGCGCACGAGGGGCCCGCGGAGTTCCGCGTCACCCGCACCGCGAACGGCATGCAGCTCAGCGTGTCCCGGGGACGGCTCATGCTTTCGGAAGGGGCCCACCGCCGCACGCTCGGCGCCGGAAGCTGGCTGGAGGTGGCCCGGGGCCTGGAGGACGCCGAACACGACGGGCCCCCCTTCCCCGCGAGCCTGTCGCCCGGAGTGGACGCCCGCATCGAGTGGAGCCAGGACCTGGGCATCCCCCTCGCCTGGAAGGCATTGGACGGAGCGCGGCGCTACCAGGTGCAGGTGGCGCGAGACCTGGGCTTCACCCAGCGCGTGGTGGACACGCAGGTGGACGGCCTGGGGTTCACGTTCATCCCCCCCGAGCCCGGGATGTTCGTCTGGCGCGTGTCCGCGCTGGATGGCCAGGGACGACCGGGCGAGTCCGGCTTCGCCCGCCGCATCTTCGTGGACCGCAAGCTCAAGCGCGCGCTGCTCATCGCGCCCCGGGATGACTACCAGGCCCCGGATGACGCGGCGGCGCAGGACATCGTCTTCGCGTGGCAGTCCGTCGGCGGCGAGCCCCGCTACCGGCTCGTCGTGGCGAGGGAGCGGAGCCTGCGCCACCCGGTGCTCGTGGTCGAAGGCAGCACGCAACAGGTGGTGCTGCCCGGCCTGGCTCCGGGCGAATACTTCTGGGGCGTATACGTGGCCGAGGATCCGCCCGCGCCCCTGTTCCAGAAGGCCCGGCGGCTCGTGGTGCCAGCGACATCCGTGGCCCGAGGGAAGGACTTGAGCAACCCGGCCGACCTGTGACGGACGGCGGGGAGGCTCAGGCGCTCTTGCGCTTGCGCATCATCGCTTCGTACGAGCGGCCCACGCTCTGGGAGAGGATGAGCAGTTCGCCCACGTCCGGCGGGGTGAGCTGATCCGGTCCGTTGTCCACGTAGAGCAGGTGGACCACCTTGCCGCGCACCAGCAGCGGGAGGATGACCGCCGTCGTGGGGAAGCCGCCGCCCAGCAGCCGGTAGAACATCCCCATCGCCGCGTCCCGCTTCACCGGGCCCACGTAGTGCGAGCGCGTGTCGCGCACGAGCCGGAAGGTGCTCTGGTCTCGCAGCGGCACACCGATGCGGCGCACCGCTTCGTCGCGCACGCCCTGCCCCATGCCGTGCCAGCCCGTGACGAGGTTGCCCTGCACCGACAGCAGCAGGGACCGGCGCCACTTGCCCAGCGCGAACCGGAGCACCGTGCGGGCCACGTCCTCGCGGTCCGAGCTTCGCGCCAGCTCCGCCTGGGCCTCCGGGAACGTCATCGGCTTCGGAGGCGGCGTGGGCGCGCGGACCTGCGGCGCGACGGGCCGCGCGGGCGGCGCTTCCGGCCTCGCGGCCTGCTCCGCCTGCACCGGCAGGTCGTCGAAGGTCGGCAGCTCGGCGAAGCCCGGCAGGGCGCCCGCGTCCGGCGGTGGCACCGCTCCCCCGAGCGCGGACGGCCCCGGAGCGCCAGCGGGCGGCGGGCCGGTGACGACGCCCGGAGGCGGCATGGGCATCCCCGGGCTCGCCGCCGCGGGACGGGCCTGCGCGGCCACCTGCGCGGGCGCGCCGGGAACGGGGACCTGCGGCGCCACGTGCGCGGGGATGTTCACGCGCGGCTGCACGCCGGGGGGCACCGGACGCTGGGCCGACGGGGGCGACGCCGGAACGGACGCAGGCATCGAGGGACGGGCCTGCGGGGGCGGCGCCTGGGGAGGCCGGGCCACCGACGCGAGGGGCACGGGCGTCTCCACCACCTCCACGCCGGTGATGATCTCCCCCTCCAGCACGGCCTCGTCGTCGGCGTCCGCGCCTCCGAGCGCCTGGGCATAGACGGACTGGAACTCCTCCTCGCTCATCAGGTCGGGAGGCCGCTCCTGCGCCTTCGCCAGTTCCGCCGCCGCGCCCTTCGCTGGCCGGGGACGGACCGCGTTCATGTCGATGGCGCGCAACTGCCGGAACGCCTTCGCGTGCCGGCGCAGCAGTTGGTTCATCCGGAACTCGGGGATGACCACCGGCACCACGCGCTTGCCCGTCTTGAACGCGATGGCGTCCAACGTCGGGAAGTCGTGCGGGTTCACCACCGCGACGCTCAACCGCGTCGCGTCCGAGCGCATCGGAAGGTATTCCTTGTCGTCCGCCTCGTTCGGGTTCACCAGCGCCACGGCCTTCGGGTCGGGCACCATCTCCCCGGACGCGTAGGCACAGTTGTGGAGCTTGCCCAGCGCCTTGGCCAGGTCCGGTTCGGACAGGAGGCCCAGCTCCACCAGGTTCGTCCCCAGCCGACCGCCGTGCACGACCTGCGACTCCAGCGCCTCTTCGAGCGCCGCCGCCGACACCAGGCCGTCCTTCACGAGCAGTTCACCCAGGCGCATGGGGCCGCTTGTAGCCATGCCCCGTCACCCTCCGCAAGCCTTGGGCCGGACGCCCCCCGCCCGCTTGGGGCCCCTAGTCCTCCGGATGGTGACTCAGCCCCACCCGGTTGCCCTCCGGGTCCCGGACGTAGAGCGTCCAGCGCGTCTCGTGCTCCAGCGGCACCCCCGCGCGGGCGAAGGTCTCCACCACCCCACCCCTCGCCTCCCGGGGGATGCGGAACACCAGCATCAGCAGGCCCGGCGTCGGGTGGCGGAACGGGGATTGCTCCGGAGTCCCGTCCACCGCCTCGATGGCCAGGAAGGAGCCCCCGGGGACGCCTACCCAGACGCTCCGCAGGGTGCCGTCCTCGCGCAGGTGGCGCTTGAGTTCAGGAAAGCCCAGCAGGTCCCGATAGAACGTGGTGACGCGCTCCACGTCCTTCGCTTGAATCGCCACGTGGTGGAAGCCCTGAACGTCCTTCATGGCGTTGATGGTAGGGTCTGCCCGCCCATGGCGCGACTGCTCATCGTCGAGGACAACCAGGAACTGGCCTCCCTCATCGCCACCGTGGCGCAGACCCGGGGTCACGACGCGCTCACCGTGTTCACGGGCGAGGCGGCACTGGAGTCGCTGGGGCCCACGGCCCGCTTCGACGCCGCGCTGGTGGACCTGCTCTTGCCGGACATCCGGGGCAGCGAGGTGCTGGGCGCGCTCAGGGCCCACGCCATTCCCGCCATCGCGGTCAGCGGCGTCTACAAGGGCGACCGCTTCGCCCAGGAAGCCATTCAAGTGCACGGCGCGCGCGCCTTCTTCGAGAAGCCCTTTGAACTGGACGCCGTGATGGACGCCCTGGAGGAGGCCGCGGGCGTGCCGCCGGTGCCCCACACGGAGCTGCTCGACGAGGTGGACCTGCTCGTCCTGGAGGAGCTGGTGGAGGACGAAGGGGTGGAGGAGCTGACGGTGTCCGAGCCCTCCTCCGAGCCGTCCGTGGAAGCCCCGCCGGAGCCGTCCCCCGAGGACGATGAAATCTCCGAGTCCCTGCCCCTGCCCTTCGCCCGGCGCGACGCCGTCTGGACGGAGGCCGTGCCCACCCGGGAGCGCCGCCGCCGACAGCTTCCCGAGTGGTCGCTGGGTGGAGACCTGAAGCACACCTCGGTGCCCCGGCTGCTCAACGCCTATTACGAAGCGCGCCACCACGGCGAGCTGAAGCTGCGCCAGGGCACGGTGCTGAAGGTCGTCTACTTCGAGGCGGGCCGCGTCGTGTACGCCGCGTCCAACCTGGCCCCGGAGCGCTTCGGCCGCTTCTGTCTGCGCAAGGGCGCGCTGACGGAGGCCCAGCTCGCGGAGGCCACCGCGTACGCGCGCGAGCACACGCTGCGCACCGGGGACGCGCTCTTGAAGCGCGGCCTGCTGAGCCCCTCGCAGCGGCGCCGGCTGCTGGAGGAGCAGGTGAAGGACATCCTCTGGTCCACCTTCACGTGGACGGAGGGCGGCTACGGCTTCAGCCCCATGCGGCCGCAGCGCGCGGACCTGGTGCCGCTGTCGCTCTTCCCCGGCGACCTCATCGTGGAGGGCGTGACGCGCACGGAGACACTGGTGGCGCTGCGCCAGCGGATGGCGCCCGGGCGGCGGTTGTTCCCCACGGCGGATCCGCCCTACGGCCTGCATGAGTTGAAGCTGGCCGGGCCGCAGGCGCTGCTCCTGGCGTTCGCGGACGGCACGAAGACGGTGGAGGACCTGCTCGCGCTCACCGACCTGTCCGAGCGCGAGGCCCTGGCCACCCTGCGCGGCCTGGAGCTGTCGGGCGTGCTGGAAGAGCGTCAGCAGACGCCCAACCGCCGCCAGCGCATCAGCTTCGGGCTCTGACGCCGCGCCGCCGGCGCGCCATCCACGCGAGCGCGCCCAGCCCGAAGGCCGTCACGCCGGAGCCGCTTCCGGAGCAGCCACAGCCCGACGTGGACGGGGGCGGCGCTTCGGTCCGGGACACCACGATTCCTCGCAGGGTCGCGGTGCCGGAGAACGTCGGCTCGCCCAGGAACGCGGGACGGATGACGTACGTGAGGGCCGCGGTCGCGCCCCCTTCCAGCGGCACCGGTTCCACCGCGAAGCCTCCGCCTTCCAGCGCCGTGGCGATCACCGGCTGGCCGTTGAGCCTCACGCTGTCCAGCACCACCTCCGCGCCGGAGGGGATCTCCTCGTAGCGGATGGCGGACACGCCGCATCCGGTGTCGTTGTGCAGGAAGACGGAGACGCCCACCTGGCTGGAGTCGGAGCCCGGACCTGTTTCAGCGCGGCGCTCCAACGACACGAAGGGCCGGGCGCCAATCCGGACCGAGTGCTCGCGGGTCGCCGCGGAGGCCCCTTCGCCCGTGGCCGCCACGTTCACGGTGACGAACTCCCCCACCAGGGACTCCAACTGCTTGTCCTTCGTGGACAGCGTCGCCGAATCACCCGCGGACACGGGCGTCTCCAACTCCGGGCCGCGCACATAGGTCCAGTCCAGGTTCACCGCCGTGCAGGCCCCCGCGGGGAAGGTCTGCCGCAGCGTGCCCCGGGCGCCGTCTTCACAGGTGGCGACGAGTTCTCCGTCCACGTCGCCCAGCTCCACGTCGCGCGCGTCGCGCGTCAGCGACTGGAGCGACTCGGACGTCTCGGTGGCGCCACCGGCCACGGGCTCCTGCACGCGGACACGCACGTTGTAGGTCGCACTTCCGCAGGTGGGAGGCAGGTCCAGTGCAATGTCACCCGAAGCCCCGGGGAAGCTCTGGGTGGCGAGCACCTGGGCCGAGGCGTCGGAGGACTCCAGCGTCACCACCGTCGTGATGCCGCGCGAGGAGACGCAGTTGAGGGCCGGCGTCACCAGACGACCGCGCACCTTGCGCTCCTCCGGAGGATCCAGTGTCAGGACGGGCGTCACGTTCTTCATGGGAACCCAGCGCGGTTTCACCGTCACATCGACGATGGACTCCGGGCCCACCAGCAGGTGGCCGTCCACCACGAGTTGGTTGAACGCACGCAGCGTCACCGAGGCGTCGGAGCACGCCCCCTGCGAATCGACCACCACGGCGGTTCCCTCGACGGGCGTCGTGCCGACCGGCGGTTGCGGTGCCCCCTGCGCCTGCACCGCGTTCACCGCCACAACCGGGGAAGCATCGAGCCGCGACCAGAACGTCTTCACCAGAGGAAGGTCCGCGTTGGGAGCACAGAGGTGGAGCGACTGGGGCTGCAGGCTCTCCCCGGTGAAGCGGGGCATCGGAGGATTGGGGAACGGTGCCTCCGGAGGTCCCCAGGGATGGAACTCCACCGGGACGCTCCTGGGTGCGGAGTCCAGCTCACCGTCGTTCGCGCGCACGGTGTAGGTGAAGACGGTGCTGACAGGCTTGCACCGGTCCGCTTTGTCGAGGACCGGGTTGAGCGTGGCCACCCTGTCCGTCACGTCGAGCTTGGGGGCCCTCGTGGGCGCTGGCGCCCAGGGATACCGGACGGGTTCGCAGCCGGAAGCGCCCCGTACCGGAGTGAGGGTGCCCGCGGCACCGCCCGCGAAGAAGACCCCGCCCGGAACGTTCACGGTGACATCCAGGGGCGCGGCGGGCGGAATGGTGTGCTTCACGTTCAGTTCCACCGTCTTCGTCGTGTCGTGCGCCGCCAGACCATCCGAGGCCACCACGTCGAGGGAGGCCTGCTGGCTCGCGCAGAAGCCTGAGTCCGCCGTCAGCGACAGCGTCATCCCGTTGTCACCCGCCGGGGGCGGTCCGGACTGGATGGAGAGCAGTCCGTTGGGGTCCCGGGGCGTGAACGTCACGCGCACGGCATCCCCGTCGCCATCGCGCGGGTTGAGGATCAGCGACGTCGTCCTGCCCTCCTCGACGTCGAGGCTGTCCGGCGCGATCCGCAGGTCCGGCGTCTTCTCGTTCTGGTAGATGAGGATGTTCTGCACCGGCCCGTTGAGGACGGCGACGCAGTAGGACGCGCCCCAACACGACATCTGCACGCCGGTCTGGGTGATGCCCGTGGGGAAGCTGGTGTTCTCGCGCCAGACGGAGCCGGGCAGTGACGAGGGTGACACCGGCTCCGCGCTGTAGGCCCTCACCCTGCCGTCCTTCTTGGCGAGCATCAGGCCGAAGCCGACTCCCGCAGCGGAGCCATTCGCCACATCGAAGGCGAGCGCATCCACGGAACCTGCGCCCGTGAGTACCGGATCAAAGGGCCACGACGTCCCCTCCAGGGTCCCGCGAAAGAGCGCTGAGTTGTTGCCGAAGAAGGCGAGCGGCTTCGCGGGCGTCAGTCCAGGAAGGAGGGCCATGGAGAGCGGCGAGGCCACCGGAGGAGAACCCGGCGCGAGGAAGGTCTGCCCCGTCGCCCCCCGGTACCAGACCAGGGTGGCCACGGTGGAGCTCACGGAGTACAGGGCATGCGGCACACCGCCGGGCTGAGGAGGCAGCACCGCCAACGGCGCCAGGGGCACGGCGCCGGGCTGCGGCATCGTCAGGAGTCCCCATTGCGCGGTGCCCTCCTTCGGAAGGAAGGACGAGCGGAATTCTCCCCCCGACGGGAACGGGGTGGCGGCGGCGTAGCCCACGCCACCATCCGCGGTGAGCCGCACCGCTCTCAGTGTGTAGTCGTTCGCGGTGGGGAACAGGGACTTGCCCTCATCCGGCGAACACCCCGCGACGCTCTGGAGCGTGCTGTCGCTGAGGATGCCCACCACGCAGTCGCTCCCCTGAAGGAAGCTGCCCGCCATCTCCCCCGACAGGGCGGAGATTCCGCCGTCCCGGGAGATGAACAACTGCTCGCCCGTGGCCACGGCGAAGTGGCCAGGCCGGAAGACCGTCACATCGCTTGGGACGCCATTCTGGGTCTGGGTGACGGTCCAACCGCCACGGGCCACCCCGGCGACCAGCACCAGCCCCAGGCCGACCATCCAGACTCGCACGTTCAACGTCCCTTCCCAGACGACTAGTAGGCCAGCTCCGCCCGCAGGTAGAGGCGATCCGGAGCATCCACCGAATCCGCCCCCAACCCCAAACCACTGAAGCCCAGCACCGTGTATCCCAGGGCGACCCGGAGGCGCTCATCCAGCCGGTACGCCACCTCCGTGCGGAAGGACGACAGGCCCTGTCCATCCGCCGCGGACGTGCGCCGAGCCCCCTCCACCGCGACCTCCAGCCCCCCCAC
>NZ_RAVZ01000363.1 GCF_003611635.1 Corallococcus terminator
ATAAGAGACAGGGGTGGGGACCATGGAGACGTTCTCCACGCGGGTGCGGTAGCAGGCGCGGTTGTTGGTGCCCACCGGGGGCAGCGGGACGATGGAGTAGCCGTAGCCGCGCTCGCGGTGGAAGTCGCGGTCGGCGCTCAGCGGGTCGCCGTGGGCTTCGACCTCCGCGACGTTGGAGAGGCCGTCGCGGTCGCTGTCGAGCAGGTCCTCGGGGACGAGCGGGTTCGTCTGGGACAGGGCCTCCACCAGGTCCGGGAGCCCGTCGCCGTCGGTGTCGCCCACGCAGGGGTCGGTGCCGAGCACGCGCTCCTCGCAGTCGTTGAGCCGGTCACCGTCGGTGTCCAGCACCACGCTGCACCCGTTGATGATGTCCACGGCGAGCGGATCCAGGCCCATGCGCAGCTCGACGCCGTCCATCAGGCCGTCCTGGTCGGTGTCGGACACGGTGGGGTCCAGGCCGAGCGCGCGCTCGTCGTCGTCACCGACGCCGTCGCCATCGCTGTCGGCCAGCATCTGGCCGTTGCGCACCTGGACGTTGCGGTTGAAGGCGAGGAAGCGCTTGAGCTTGAGCGCGTTGTCGAGCGAGCCGTAGTCCAGCCGCGCGAGCGCGTTGGGCAGGCCGGCGAAGTCCGTCTCCACCGGCTCGCTGCCGCCCGCGTTGGCGATGGCGGCCACCTGGAGGCGGGTGACGGGGTCCGGCACGGCGCCGCGCACATAGACGGGCTGGATGCTGACCTCGCCCGCGCCGAACTGCTCCGCGAGCGCCTTGAGCTCGCCCACCACGGCGGTCAGCTCACACTGGCTGCACGAGGCGTTGCACTGGGCCTGGGACTCCGGCGTCCCGTTGCAGCCGGCGGCCTGCGCCAGCGCGGTGCAGCGGCTGTCGATGCCGATGTTGTACGCCGGGTTGTCGCAGCTCACGTCCGAGCTGCGGATGACGGGCACCACGATGTAGCGCGAGCGCGCGACCTCGCCCCGACAGGCCGCCTGCATGTCGCCGGACATCAGGCTCTTGGCCAGCCGCAGCGCGGAGCGGATGCTGATGGGGCCCTGCTGCTGGTAGCTGGCGTAGCGCGGCAGCACCGCCTGGAAGGAGGCCGCGTCGGTGTAGCTGCCCTGCAGGCCGGTGGCCACCGAGTGGAAGGCGACGAGCCCGAAGCGCAGTTGCGGGCCGGTGAAGCGCGAGGTGAGCGTCGTGAGCCCGTCCACCGCGTAGCCCACCAGCTCCGTCTCCACGCCGCTACCACCCTGGAGGGCGAAGATGACCTTCACGGGGAACGCATCCCCGGTGGCCTCGGGGACGCACACGTCGCCCTCGAAGCTGGCGCGGTCCCGGGAACCGCCCGAGCGGCGGTCGAGCGCGTACAGCCCCGCGTCGGAGCAGGACAACAACAGCGCTGGAACCAGGAGCCAGGCGACCCGGGGGGAGAAACGCATCCGTTGGATTGTAGACCCCAGCCCCCCAGTCCGACGCAAGCGTCCAGCGGAATGAGCCCGCGCGAGGACGCGCAGTCAGGACCGACATTTCGTGCCGGTGGAGAAAAACCGCGCCTGCCTGCCGCTCATGGACGTCCGCGTCCTTCATGCCTCCGGCACCCAACAGAATCCTGGTCTTACCGGGATGCTACCGAATTCCAGGAGAGGAAAAACATTGCCCTCGTTGTCCAATCCCAAGGAGCAACACATGAAGACGCACATGAAGCTGGTCGGCACGGTGGCGATGTTCACGATGGCTCTGGGGGCGACCGGCGCGCTGGCTCATGACCCGCGCCCGGCGGTTCCCCTGGAGGAGGCCGTCATGGTGACGAAGAGCGTGTCCATCGCGGGGCGCGGCGGCTGCTACGGCTGCAGCGCCACGGGCGGCACGTCGGGCGGCACGTCGGGCGGCACGTCGGGCGGCACGTCGGGGGGCGGCACGTCGGGCAACACGACGGGCAACACGTCGGGTAACACGATGGGCAACACCGTTGGCAACACGACGGGCAACGTCACGGGCAACACGACGGGCGCCCTGTCCGGGGCCGTCACCGGCACCACCACCGGCACCACCACCGGCACGGTCACCGGCGCCGTGCTCGGCGACATCCTCGGCACCGTGCTCGGGGACGTCCTCGGCTCCGTCACCGGCGTGTTGCTGTAAGGCGCCTGCCCGACAGGGCGCGCAGTCCCCCTCCTGAAATACGCAGTTCCCAAGCCACCCCTCGACGCCGGAGACCTTCCTCCTCCGGCGTCCTTTTCGCCCGTTTTTCGGAGCCCCCATGCGACAGCCTTTTCCCGCCCTGACGCCCTGGCACGGGTTCGTCACAGGCTTTGCCTTGCTGCACCTGCTGCTGGTGACCTGCGGTGCCCTGCACATCCGGCTCTTCCAGGGCACGAGCGCCGTGAACACCTGGGTCCGGGGCTACGCGCACTGGACGGGGGCGGGCAGTCGCTTCAGCTTCTTCGCGCCCGGGGTGAGTCCGGCGGTGCGCGTCGCGTTCGACGTGGAGCATCCGGACGGCGAGCGCCTGCAAGACGACTTCCAGTTCGACAACAGCGCGTTGAATGTGCGCGTCTATGCGATGCTGCTGCGCTTCGGGCTGAATGACGGACAGGACAAGATGGCCCGTGCCTGGGCCGCGGCGATGTTCGGCCGGCACGCGGACGCACGCTCCGTCACCGTGCGCATGGAGATGCTCGAGGTGCCGACCATGGAGGCGCACCGCGAGGGCGCGCCACTCGTCTGGACGGAAACCTACCGGGCCGTCTTCGAACATCGGCTCGCCACGCACAGCGATGCGCAGGCGGTCGCGCCATGAGCACGACCTACCTCCCGCGTCCCGTCCCGCGCCGGCGTCTGGCCACGTTCTTCGGGGCCCCCTCTTCCGCCGAACCCCTGGGCATCATGCGCATTGGCGTCGCCCTGCTGCTGCTCGTGCAGGCGTTCAGCATGTCGGACAGCCTCCATGTCCTGTTGGATGACCGGGGGCTGGTCCCCTGGAGCATCTCCGAATCCCTGGCCTCCCCCGTCGCGCCCCGGCTCGGTTTGCTGGTCGCCGCGCTGGCGCCGCTGGGGCTGTCACCCGAGGCCGCTGTCCGAGGCTTCTTGCTCCTCTACGGCGTCTCGCTCGTCGGGCTGCTGCTGGGTTACCGCTCCCGGTTGTCCGCGGTGGTGGCGTGGATTGCTCACACGGTGATCCTGAACAGCGGCCCCTTCTTCGTCTACGGGGTGGAGACCTTCGCGCACATCAGCCTGTTCTATTGCGCGGTGATGCCGGTGGGCGAAGCCTTCTCCTGGGACGTGCGTGTGGGAAGGACCTCCGGCGCCCCCTCCGCGGCGGCGACGCTCGCGCTGCGCGTGTTGCAGATCCACATGTGCATCATCTACTTCGCCACGGGGCTGGAGAAGCTGCTGGGCCCGCTCTGGCGGGAGGGGACGGCGATCTGGAAGGTGCTGATGCAGCCCCAGTATGCCCAGTTCGGCTTCGCGTGGCTCGCGTCGGTGCCGTGGGTGGTGAAGCTTGCCTCGTGGAGCACGCTGGTCGTGGAAGTGGGCTACTTCGTCTTCGTCTGGCCCCGGCGTACCCGGGGCCTCTGGGTGATGATGACCCTGGGGATGCACCTGGGCATCGCGATGACGATGGGGCTGTGGCTGTTCAGCGGAATGATGGCCGTGCTCACGTTCTCGGCGTTCGGGTGGACCCTGCTCGCCGAAGCGCTGTACACGCGGGCCCGGGCCGCGGCGGTGCTCCCGTTCCACTCCGAACCGGCGCGGTGATCCGCGAGCGGCCACCGCTCACCGCACCGGGCAGCAGCCGTCCCGACAGGGTCTGGCTGTCCATGAGGAACAGCACCCACCGAAGCGTTCGTGGCGTCGCGGGCCTTACATCACAGCGTGAGCAGGTAGGCGAGCAGGTCGTCGCGCTCTTCCGGGGTGAGGGCCTGCGCGTCGCCGTGCTTCAGGCCCGGCGTCTCCAGCAGCGTGCGCAGCGGGAAGCGGGAGTCCACCACGAGCCGGTCCTCCCGCACCGCGTAGCCCGCCGTGGCGCTCGTCAAGAGCGGCCAGACGTCCCAGGTCCCCACCAGCGACGGCGGTGCCGCGCCCGTCACCAGGTGCTGCTGCTCCAGCCGCAGGGGCAGTGCCACCGGCGTGCCGACGTCCTGATACTGCCCTCGCGTCGAGGGGTCTTGATCCAACGTGTACAGGGGCGCGGGATGGCACGCCATGCAACGGGCCCTTCCCTCGAACAGCGCCCTTCCCTTCGCCGGATGCCCGGGCCTGCCGTCCGGCAGCGTCACCGTCTCCAGCGGCGCGCCATCCGCGCCCCGGTAGGGATTCGGCGGCGTGGACATCAACGACGAGAAGAGCGCCAGTGCCTCCACCTCCTCGGGTGACGGATCCGGGTTGTGGTAGCGGTTGCGGCCCCCCACCGTGTCCGCCGTCTCCGCGAGGCTGCGCGTGCTCGCCGGGGTGAAGTAGGGCGGCGTGTCCCGGCTGCCCAGCACCGTCGTCGACCGGTAGATGCGCATGGGCCGCGTCTTCTCGAAGAACACGCCGCCGGTGTGACCCTCGATGTGGCACGCGTCGCAGCTCATCCCCGTGCGTCCCACGTCCGAGAAATAGAGCACCTGCCCCAGCCGGCGCTGTTCGCGCGAACGCACGTCCACCACCGGCCACTGCCGCACCACCTGGGCCCGGCCCGCTCGGGCCTCGCGCACGTCCACCACCGCCACCGTGCCCGTGAAGCGGTTGAGCACGTAGAGCGTGCGCCCGTCCGGCGCCAGCACCAGCGAGCGCGGCCCCGAATGCAGCTCGTCCACCGCCCTCCCCTTCGTCCCCAGCGCCTCCTTCGGAAGGATCCGGGGCGTGTCCTCGGCCACCGGGATGGGCAACGTCTGGAGCACCGCCGCCCTCGCGGCCGCGTCCCCCGTCACCAGCGCCTTCGCATCCAGCACCCGCACCTGTCCCAGTCCGACATCCGCCGCGTAGAGCAGCCCGGAGCGGTCATCCAGCGCGAGCCCCTCCGTCACGCCCGCGCCGAAGCCCAGGTGCCGCACCACCTGCTGCCGGTCCAGGTCCAGCACCGCGACGCCGCTGTTCGCGCTCACCTCCATGCGCTGGGCGTTGGGCCCCACGTTCGGCCCCAGGCTCGCCATGAAGACGCGCCCCAGCCGCTCGCTCGCCACCAGCGCGCGCGGCGCCTTGCCGCCCATCACCTGCGCGGAGAACGCCTCCGTGGTCCCCCCGACGATGGGCACGCCCGGCTTCGGCACCAGCGGCGCCAGCTCCCGACCGTCGTCCTGCCGCAGCAGCACCACCTGGCCCGTCTGGAGGCTGCCCACCGCCAGGAAGCCCTTCCACCTCGCCAGCGCTCGCGGGTTCGGATCCACGGGTGCGCTCCAGCGCTCACGACCATCCTCCAGCGCGAGCGCATGCACCGTGTCGCGCACATGCTCGGCCACGTAGGCCGCGCCGCGTGCGCCATCCACCTCCAGCCCCCATACGCCCGCGGGCGTGGGCACGACGCGGGGCTTCCGCTCCGCCGCATCCAGCGCGTACAGCCAGAGTCCGGCGGCGGATTCGTGCGCCACCCCCAGCCATGGACGCCCACCCCGGTCCTTCCAGGTCGCGAGCGCCGACGGCCCGTCCCCCACCGCCAGCGCCTCCACGCGGCCGGACGCCACGTCGAGCGCGAAGACCGTGTCCGTGGGCGGCGAGGCGACGAAGAGCGTGCGCCCGTCCGGAGAAATCGCCAGCGCCGTCAGGTCCGGGAAGGCCGCGTCATTGACCACCGTGAGCCGCGCGGTGCCCGTGGGCCGGGGCCCCGTGCTCGCGGCCAGCGACAACTGCACGTCCGCCTGGAACGTGCCCGCGGGCAGGGTGAGCCCCGCCGGCAGCCGCGCGTACGCGTGGCCCGCGTCCACCACCGTGAGCGGCAGCTCGCGCGAGAAGGGCGCGCCGAGCACCAGCTTCAACCCTGGCACGAAGGCCTCGCCATACAGCGAGAGCGGCTGCGAGGTCTGGTTGCTGGTCAACCTGGGGCCCACGGCCCGCAGCACGGGCCGAGGCTCGGCCGGGACGGGCGCCACGACGGGGGGCGGTCCGGGCGGCGCAACGGTTTCCCGCTGACGGATCCCCACGACCGCGAGGCCCAGGACCCCGAGCACGCCCGCGGTCAGTCCCCACCAACGAATGCCTCCCTTCACGAGCGCGACCCTCCCGCCCGCGAGCATCCTCCATCCGCCCACCGGCCCGCGAAGACTTCGCACCACGTCTGCTCGCATGCTGGGGGAGCAAACCGATGGAGGGAATCCCACGCGACCTTTCCAGCGTGCCGGAAAGAAACGGGACCGGCGTGGAGATCCCGCCCCACGTGAGGTGGACTGCCCCCCACACCTGCCCGACACCCGTCAACGCATGGCGCCGGAGTGTGCGTTGACAGCTTGGGGCTCGCATCGCTTAACCTGTTGATGATGCGACGTTTCCTCTTCTTCTGTGCCGTCGCCAGCGTGCTTGGCTTCGGTCCCCTCTCCACCGCGAACGATGCCTGGGCCCAGGGGCGTGGACGCGCCTCCAAGGCGAAGGCGGCCAAGGCCAAGAAGGGCGCGACCAAGGCGCCGCCGCGCATCGACACGAAGTCGGGTCCGGGCGCCTCCGCTGTCACGGATCCCGTGACGGGCGAGGCGGGGGCCACGGCGTCCTCCGCGCCTCCGCAGCGAGGACCCGCGCGCATCGACTTCGACGATCGGCTCATCCAGGGCCAGACGAACAAGTCCGGCGCGGTGTACCTGTATGACCGCAAGGAGTTGAAGGTGCGGTCGATGCTCCGTGAGCGCGACAGCTTCCGCTCCGAGACGCTCGCCACCGTCTACGACCAGTAGGGCTGTACCGCCCATCACCCTTCGAAGGGAGCGTCACCGTTGAGCGGCCAGCCCAGCGTCCTGCAAGTCGTCATCCTCCGCGACGGCCTCCTGGTGGGGACGGAGGTGTTCGTCCCCGGTACCTACGCGCTCGGCTCCGATGCGTCGTCGGACTTGCGGCTGGACGACACCTCCGTGTCCCCGCGCCACGCGATGTTGTACTTCCAGAACGGTCGCACCGCGATCCAGGACGCGGGCGGCGGCACCAGCGGCGTCTTCGTCAACGGGCACCAGGTCACCGCCTGTGAGATCCGCTCCGTGGACGAGGTGCTGTGCGGTCCGTTCGTCCTGAAGACGCGGATCCTGAACCAGCGCCCCGTCGAGTCCAAGCCGCAGCCGCCCCCCGAGGTCGCCGCCCTCTTCGGCAACGCCGGAGCACCGCCCGCCGCGCCGCCGCACGCCCCCGCGAACGGAGCGCCGCACGGCTTCGCGCCACAGCACGGTGCGCCGGCACAGCAGGCCGCTCACGCGCAGCAGCAGGCGCAACAGGCGGCGTACGCACAGCAGCAGGCGGCGCAGGCCCAGCAGGCCGCGTACGCACAGCAGCAGGCGCAACAGGCCGCCTACGCGCAGCAGCAGGCGGCGCAGGCTCAGCAGGCCGCGTACGCACAGCAGCAAGCGCAACAGGCGGCGTACGCGCAGCAGCAGGCGGCGCAGGCCCAGCAGGCCGCGTACGCGCAGCAGCAGGCGCAACAGGCCGCCTACGCACAGCAGCAGGCGGCGCAGGCCCAGCAGGCCGCCCACGCACAACAGCAGGCCGCATACGCGCAGAAGCAAGCGCAACAGGCGCAGCACGCCGCTCACGCGCAGCAGCAGGCAGCCCACGCACAGCATGCCGCGCAGGCGCAACACGCCGCGCACCCGCAGGCCCTGCACGCCCCTCAGCAGGGAGCCCACGCGCAGGCAGGGCATGCGCAAGCCGCCCATCCACAGGCCGCGCACGCCCAGCCCGCGCCCGCGACGCGTGCCCCTCCGCAGGGTGTTCCCGCCGGGACCGTCCCCTCCACCCGCCGTCGGCCTCCGTCCGAGGTCATGCCCAGCCTCCTCGTCGCGGACGACCTGCTGGCGGACGTGGACCTGGAAGCCGCGGCCCCCTCGGGCCCGCTCCTGCACGACAAGGCCGTGGCCACCCGCCCCACGCACGCGCCGAAGATCGGCCCGGGCAAGGGCGCCTCCCAGCTCTACATGGAGCTGTACTGGGGAGCCGTGCGCCGCGACGCGCGCCGCTTCGCTCCGAACGCGAAGAAGCCCGTCAAGGCGGCCCTGGAAGAGCAGGCCTCCATGCCGCTGTGGGGCTTCACCCTCCCCGAGGGTGACGCCTTCACGCTCGCCGAATCCGTCAACGGCAACTACCGCCTCTTCGTGCCCCCCGGCACCGACGTGGAGAAGGGCGGCGCCGACGGCCGCTTCGCCCCCGTCACCTCCGCGGCGCTCGAATCCGACGGCAGCCGCCGCTTCGTCACGCTGCGCGACGGCGCCGCGGCCCGCCTCACCCAGGGCAAGATGTCGCTCGTCGCCTACGCGGCGCCCGTCCCCGAGCGCATCTTCGTCAACCCGCTCAAGGGCCTGCCCTGGCTGACCCTCTTCTTCCTCGCCATCTTCGGCGGCGGCCTGGGCTACTTCATCGCCACGCGGCCGCAGGGCCCCGCGACCGCGGACTTCACCCAGAAGAACCTGCCCCCCGTGGCGCTGCGCCTCATCGCGCCCGAGCCCAAGAAGAAGGAAGAGGCCAAGAAGAAGCTGGAGGCGCTCAAGAAGAAGGAGCCCGTCAAGGAGAAGCCCGTCGTCGCGGAGAAGGCCCCTCCCAAGCCCGTGAAGCAGCAGGCCCCGCAGCCCAAGGCCGTCGCCGCCGCGCCGGAGAGCAAGGCCCTCAAGGCGCTCGCGAAGCTGTCCGCCGCCGGCCCCGCCGCCAACGACCTGCTGGCCGCCGTGGACAAGCTGGGCAGCGGCCCGGGCAGCAAGAACGTCAAGCAGACCAACTACAAACTCTCCGGCCTCATCGGCAAGGCGCCCATCGCCAACGCCGGCCTGGGCACCTTCGGCCTGGGCGGCGGGGGCAAGGGCGGCGGCGCCACGCTCGGCGCGGAGCTCTTGCGCGGCAAGGGTGGCGGCGGCATCGGCGCGCTGGGCGCGGGCGGCGTGGGCAAGGGCGCGGTGGGCGGCACCGTCACGCGCGCCACCGCTCGCAGCATCTCCTCCACCCAGGGCACCGTGGACCGTGAGGCCGTGGCCAAGGTCATCAACAGCCACCTCAACGAGGTGCACGGCTGCTACGAACGCGCGCTGCTCAAGGACCCGGGCCTCGCCGGCAAGGTCGTGCTGGAGTGGAGCATCGGGCTCAACGGCCGCGTGGCTTCCGCGAAGACCAAGTCCTCCACCCTGCGCAACGCCTCCGTCGAAGCGTGCATCCTCAGCAGCCTGAAGGGCTGGCAGTTCCCCACCCCCAAGGGCGGCCTCGTCATCATCACCTATCCGTTCCTCTTCAACTCGGTCGGCTACTGACGCGGGGGCTCCACCCCCACCCGCGCCAGCCCCGTCC
>NZ_RAVZ01000364.1 GCF_003611635.1 Corallococcus terminator
GCCTACTCGCGCGTGGACACCGAGACATCGGACGCCGGTGCGACACGGTCCGAGGTGAGAAGCTCCAACCGCGTCTGCGCCCGGGCCCTGGCATCGAGCGGCAGGGTGATCGTGAAACAGGTCCCCTCCTCGGCCGAACTCGTCACGGAGGCCCGCCCGCCGTGCGCCTCGGCGAAACCCCTCACCAGGGGCAGCCCGAGCCCCCATCCCTTCTCCGCGCTCTCTGTCGCGGACCTCGAGCGGTGGAACGGTTCGAAGATGTTCTTCAGGTCCTCCCCGAGGATGGGGTTGCCCTGATTCTTCACCTGGAGCGTCACCTGCGCGCCGCTGCGGCCCAGCACGACTTCAATCGGGGTGCCCGGCGCGCCGTACTTCGCCGCGTTGGAGGCCAGGTTCTCGACGATGCGACGCAGCCCGATGGGGTCCGCCATCAACTGGAACGTGCCTTCTGCCTTCAGGACGAAGCGGTCCGTGTAGACCGCCGTGAGCTCCTCCAGCGTCTGGACGGTGATGGCGTGGAGGTCGCATTCGCTGAGTTTCAGGGCCACATGCTTCCCGGCCTGGATCTGGCTTGCGTCCAGCAGGTTCTGGATCATCCGTTCCGCGCGGTCCAGGCTCTGGTTCACCCGAGCCACCGACGTCTGGACGCTCGGCATGTCCGGATGGCGTCTGCCGAGCAGTTGCAGGCTCAACTTCGACGCCGTCAGGGGCGTGCGGAGGTCATGCGTCAGCGCCGCGACGAACGTGTCCCGGAGGTTCTGCTCGGTCTTCAGTTTCGTGATCTGATTCCGGAGGTTGATCTCCGTCATGATGGAGGCCGTCAGCTCCCGCATCACCTTGAGCTCTTGCGCCGTCCATTCGCGCACCTTGGGCTCGATGCAGCAGAAGGTCCCCAGCACGTGCCCTTCCGGGTTGATCAAGGGCAGCACGATGATGGCGACGATGCCCCACGGTCCGGTCGAGGGATGGAACTTGAGGAAGGGGTCGGCCAGGGCGTTCGAGGAGATGATGGATTCGCCCTCGAGCGTGTAGCGACACAGCGAAGCGTCAATCGGGAGTTCCCGCGTTTCGCTGAAGGGCGACGGCAGGCCGAAGTCCGCCTTGAAGAACTGCTTGTTGGCATCCACCAGGGAGATGATCGTCAACGGGACGTGGAGGAGCTCGGCCGCCAGGTGTGCAAGGCGGTCAAAGGCCTCCTCCCGAGGCGTATCCATCAGGCCGGTATCCCGGATTGCCTGCAGGCGGTTGGGATCCGTGAGGCGGCGATTGCACCGTTGCGTCCGCCCGAGTGATACATCATCCAGTGCGCCCAGGAACTTCATGGGAGCGTTTTTAGCCCGGTTCCCAGGCAGTGGGTACGTGGAAGCTGAGGCCCCGCTCGTTCGGTCGCTGACCCTCCTTCCCGAGGTGTTCAGCGCGGAACGTACGGCCCGGGGCGATGACAGGACGCTTGCCCGGCGCCCTCAGAGGACCTGTCGCACGGCCTCGTCGAGCTTCGCCTTCGCGACCGCGCCGACGATCTGCTTCACCACCTTGCCGTCCTTGAAGAACAGCAGCGTGGGCATGGCCCGGATGCCGTACTGCTCCGGCGTCACCGGGTGGTCATCGACGTTGAGCTTGGCCATCTTCATCCGGCCCTTGTACTCGGTCGCCAGCGCTTCGATGACCGGCGCGAGGACCCGGCACGGCGGACACCATGTGGCCGTGAAGTCCACCAGCACCGGCTCGGACGACTCCAGCACCTCGCGCTTGAACTCCGCGTCTCCCAGCTCGATGACGTTCGCAGCCATGTTCCATCCTCCGGTGAAGGGCGCGCTCACGCAGGCCGCGCCTCGGATCCACGGCCAGGATGTAATCGCGGGCAGGGCAGGGGACGAGTGCCCCGGTCGCAACGCATTGTTCCGCCAGGAGCCCCTAGCCTTCCTCCCACGGCAGCGCCGCGCCGCGCTCGGACAGCAGGTCCAGGAAGGCGCGCACCTTGAACGGAAGCTGCCGGCTGCTCGGGTAGACGGCGAAGATGGGCAGGCCCGGGGGAGTGTCCGCCGCGAGCACGGGGACCAGCAGTCCCGCGCGCACGTCGTCCGCCACGAGCGAGGCCGGCAGTCGCACGATGCCCAGCCCCGCGCGCGCCGCCGCCTGGCCCGCGCGCACGCTGGGTACGCGCAGGCGGCCCGTCACCGGCACCGTGCGTGCGCTCCGGCCCTCACCGAAGAACCACACCTCGTCGGTGCCGGGCTCGGCCAGGAGGACACATTCGTGCGCGCCCAGCGCTTCGGGCGACAGCGGCGTGCCGTGGCGGCTCAGATAGGCGGGGCTCGCGTAGCAGCCCGTGCGCACCCGCCCGAGCCTGCGCGCCACCAGCGACGAGTCCGGCAGCGGCCCGGTGCGCAGCGCCAGGTCGTACTCCTCCGCGACGAGGTCCACGTGCGTCTGCGCGAGCGACACCTCCACGCGCAGCCGGGGCTGGCGCAGCAGCAGTTCGGCGATGACGGGCGTGAGCAGCTCGCCGAGCAGCGACAGCGTCGCGATGCGCAGCGTCCCCTGGGGTGTCCCACGCGATTCGCTCAGCGCCGCGTTCACCTCGCGGGCCTCGGAGACGAGCCGCGCGCAGTGCGCGTGGTACTCACGGCCCGCCTCGGTGAGCCGCAGCCGCCGCGTGTTGCGCTCCAGCAGCCGGATGCCCAGGCGCTCCTCCATGGCGGCCAGCCGACGGCTCACCGTCGACTTGCGCAGGCCCAGGCGCTCCGCCGCGGCCGTGATGCCGCCCGTCGTCACCACCTCCGTGAAGAGGAGCATGTCATCCAGCAAAGGGGGACTTGAGGCCACGGGGAAAGCCTATGCCTTGGACGCGGCGGACCCCAAGGAATGACACGTCAGGCCCGGGCCCCTGACCTGTCAGCCCCCCGGCCTGACACGTCAGGGTCGGAAGGCCTCGCCCCCTAAACCCGCGCACTTCCTCAAGTCCAGTCTTCACCTGGAAGGCCCGTCAATTGCAGAACTCCCCGCCAACACCGGAGGAGCGCTGCAATGGGCATGAACTACAAGATCCACCCGGCGGTCGGGGTGGCCCGCGTCGGGGACAGCGAGGACTACTACCTGGGGCCCGAGACGGCGAAGGGGCTGCCGCAGGAGCGGACCGGTGGGGATGTGACCCGCTTCCGCGACCTGCATGGTGGCATCCGCCGGCAGGCGGCCCGGTTCCAGATCCACACGTTCGACCCCGACCACCCCAACGCGCCAGGAAAGCGCGTCCAGCCCGGGGTCGACGGGGTGCTGGACATTGAATGGACCGTTCACGTCGCGAACAAGAAGGCGGCCTGGTTCGAGTTCCAGCAGCAGCAGGGCGCGGATGGCGTGTACAACGTTGTCGATACCGCTGACTCGAAGGCGCACCCGCTGCGCAATCCCAGAACGAAGGACGCCGCCGGGCGCAACGCGCTCATCATCGACCCGGGGCCTCGCACCGTGGCGTGCCGGGGCAACAAGAACCTCCCCTTGCGCGCGGAGTTCTCCAAGGGCGATCCCCAGGCCCAGGGCTATCCCTGCACCTTCCCCGCGGCGGCGAACCTCCTCCCCGAAAACAATGACATCACCACCCTGGGCAGCGTCATCGCGGATGACCAGGGCTACCTCTACACGGTGGGAGGCCACGGCTGCTCTGGCACGACGGGGGTGTGGAACCTGTCCAACGGGTTGATTGACAACCTCCAGGAGGACGACAAGACGCTCACCGCCGATCAGGTCTTGCGCCTCGAACAGCTCCGGCAGGTGGCGGACCAGTGCTACCCGACGGAGGACGCGCTCCTGGCCGCCATGAAGGCGGAGATGGCGTCGCACGGAGACCAGCCGCCGAACATCGACGAGACCGTCGAATACATGCGGAAAAAGGCATACATGCAGCCGCGCCTGGACACCTACGCCAACAACAACTTCTGGTGGGACGACACGTCGGACGGCCCCGTCACCGCGACGGTCATCCTGGAGGGGGGCACGCGCGTGGATGTGGCGTTCCCGGCGTGGATGATGGTGGCCCCTCCGGCCTACGCGCCCCAACTGCTCAACATGATCACGCTGTACGACACGCTGCGCGACACCTTCGTCACCCAGCGCGACCTGGAACCGGAGTTCTGCAAGGGCGGCACGTTCAACGACAGCTACAGGCCGAACTTCCAGGCGGACATCGTGCCCATCCTCCAGCGCCCGGCCGACTACCGGTGGGTCGCGCGCATCAATGGTCAGGGCATCGATGCGCACGGCGCACTTGCCCGGCCGGAAGCCAGCCGTTCCAACTTCATGAAGGCCGTGCGCGACCCGCTGTCTTTCAATGACTATCCAGGCCGCATGCCACAGATGGCGGGGGACAATCCCCTCACGGACGACGTCCCGCGCCAATTCCTCACGCTCACCCGGACGCAGTACTTCTTCCTGAGCCAGTTCAGCAAGGGCCTCTTCGACAACACCCCGTCCACGGCCACCCCCACGCCGGGGCAGTTGCTGGACCGGGGCGTGCTGGAGAACTGCGTGGGCGGGCCCTTCTGCCCGGGCATCGAGATGACCTGGATTGCCCGCGACCCGAACTTCTTCATGGAGCCGTTCCGCTTCAAGCCCCGCGCGACAGGGGCCAGCGGCCTGCGATGGGACACCAACCCCCATGATGGACAGGGATTGGAGCCGGGGGACGCCACCAAATACATGGCCCTGCCGTGGCAGGCGGACTTCAACGAGTGCTCCAACCAGGTCGTGCAGAACACGTCCCTGTGGTGGTGGCCCTCGCAGCGGCCCTACGAGGTGAACTACCAGGACCGTAACGGGGAGTGGCAGCAGGGCTACTGGACGCGCCCGTCCAACATCAACTTCGACACGGACGAGGAGATGGTCTTCAAGTGGAAGGGACTGGGCTTCATCCTCGCCCGGAAGGACGCGCAGCCCGCGGACCAGGGCTCCTCCACCCCGGATGATCCGGCCCCGCTCTACATCGAGGTGGAGCGCCGGCTGCCGGACGGTGGCATGTCGTGAGCGACGCGCACTGTGACGTCGCCGTCCTCGGGGGAGGTCCGGCGGGCGCGGGCGTGGCGCTCGCGCTGAGGGCCCAGACGCAGGGGTCCGTCACGCTGGTGGAGCGCGCTTCCCACGACGCGCCCCGCATCGGTGAGACGCTGCCTCCGGATGCCCGGCGGCCCCTGGCGAAGCTGGGGGTGTGGGGCGGTTTCCTTCGCGACGGACACCTGGCCTCGCGCGGCACGGCGTCCTCGTGGGGCTCCGCCACGCTGGGCCATCACGACACGTTGATGTCGCCCGGAGGCTCGGCCTGGCACCTGGACCGCGCCCGCTTCGACGCGAGCCTGCGCGCCCAGGTCGCGGAGCGCGGTGGCACCGTGAGGGTTGGCACCACGCTGACCGGCTGCGAGTCGCTGGGCGCGGAGGGCTTCCGGCTGCACCTGTCGCATCCGTCCGAAGGTCTCTCCACGCTGTGCGCGCGCTTCGTGGTGGACGCGACGGGCTGGAAGGCGGACTTCGCCACGTCCCAGGGCGCGCGGCGACAGGTGGTGGACCGCTGCTTCGCCCTGTACGGCGACTTCCGCCTGCGGGAGGGCGCGGCGTTCAGCACGCAGGCGCTGGTGGAGGCCCGTCCGGAGGGCTGGTGGTACTCCGCGCTGCTTCCCGGAGGCCGCGTCGTCGTCGCTCTGATGGGGGATGGGGAGTCCCTGCGCGGCGTGCGTCCCAGCACCCCGGAGGCCTGGCTGTCATTGCTGGAGCGCACCACCGCCACCCGCGAGCGGCTGGACGTGTGTGACTTCACCGGGGAGCCGCTTCGGGCGGTGCCCGCAAACGTGGGTTTGCTGGACCGTCCCCATGCCGGACACTGGCTGGCGGTGGGGGACGCGGCGTGCACCTTTGATTCGCTGTCATCCCAGGGCATCTCCAAGGCGCTCGACTCCGCCCTGCTGGCAGCCGAAGCGCTGGATCAACACCTGCGGGGCCGCGCGGAGGCCCTGGGGGCCTACGCCGCCCGGGTGCGCCAGGGCTTCGTGGAACACCTGCGGACGCGGGACCACTACTACCGCGAGGAGCGGCGGTGGCCCGACGCCCCCTTCTGGCGCAACCGGCGCGAGGCCTTGGCCTCCGACGCCCTGGCCGCGTGACGGCCGCCTCTTGCTCACCCCAACCGGGATGGATCCATGAAGACAAGTCGTCAGCGATATCTCCTGCTCGCGCTGGGAGGCGTGAGCGCCTTGACCGCGGCGGTGGCCCTGGTCGGACAGCGGGGAGGCAACTCCCAGCCTGGCCGTGAGGACGCGAATACAGTCAACGTCGTCTCGGTTCCCACCCCGGGCACCGTGTCGACGCCCTATCCCGTCTTTCCCCACGGCAACACGCTGACCCAGCCGCTGGACGAGGGGGACGTCCGGGCCCAGCAGTTCCTCGCCTTCTATGCGAAGCAGGGCGGCGTCACCTTCCCGTCGCTGACGAAGGGGGACCTCGCCGCGCTGCCCGCCCGGACCCTGGACATCGCGCACAATGGCTTGAACCTGGGCAGCCAGCGCTTCAATTCCTCGCTGGTGTGTCAGTCCTGCCATGACGCGGACTGGCTGGCCAGCGACGACCTCACGCTGCCCCCCGACGCCCCGCCCACCTACAAGCCCCTGGCCACGATGGCCTATTGGCGGATGAAGGGCGTGGACCAACTCTGGGATGACAACACGGCGCCGTCCTTCCTGGATCCCACCGCACCCCTGCCGCTCGCGGCCAACTGGTCTCCGTTCGGAGACTGGAGCGCGTCCGTGAAGGCGCTGGCGGGCCGCGACCCCATCTTCCTCGCGCAGGTGGAGACCACGCGAAAGCTGTCGCCCCACCAGCCCGCCAAGGTGGACACGCTCTGTCTGCGCTGCCATTCCCCGCTGGCCCAGCGCCAGGCGGATGGCGAGGGCCGGGCCTTCACGCACGACCTGCTCTACGCGACGCCGGCCAACTCCCCAACGGATCCGGAGGGGGCGGTGCTGGGCGCGCTGGGGCGCGACGGCGTGTCGTGCAGCGCGTGTCACTCCGTGGCGCCCGCGAGCGGACAGCCCTGGAACGGCACGGACTACACGGCCTTCTACGGCACCACGAGCGGCACCATCTTCGGCGACCACGTGTCGGACCGCCTCAAGACGCGGTCGGAGACCGTGCAGCCGCCGGCGTTCCCCTTCACCTCGTCCATGAACCTGCGGCCGGGCACCATCGTGGGCCCGGACACGCACCTCAACAAGCAGCCCATGGCCGCCGCGGGGCTCAGCCTGGAGACGGCCGCCACGGTGGGCGGACACAGCTACCTGCGCGACTCCATGGTGTGCGGCTCGTGCCACGTCGTCATCCTGCCCAAGGTGCCCACGAACTACCGGCCCTCGATGCCCATCGCGGAGGCGGAGGCCCAGGGCGTCTACACGCGCCCCGTGAGCTGCGCGCAGAACCAGACGACCTTCAGCAGCACCGGCGACTTCCTCACCGACCCCTGCGTGGAGCTGGCGTACGAGCAGACGACCTACTTCGAGTGGCTCAACAGCGGCTACGCCCAGTCCACGGACACCTGCATGACGTGCCACATGCAGATCACCAAGCCCGCGCTGCCGTTCGACGGCAGCGTGAAGGTGGCGCAGCAGAACGAGGCCCTCGCCGCCTTCTACCGCGACAACCAGACCCTGCCGCCCCGGCAGTACAACCGCCACACGCTGCTGGGCATCAACCTGTTCGTCCATGAGATGTTCCAGCAGTTCCCGGACGTGCTGGGCCTGGACTTCTATGCGCAGCCGGACTCGCGCGTGCCGCCGTACCTCCAGAGCCCGGAGATCCTCGCGCGCACGCCCAACCTCGTCACCAACCCGGGCGCGGAGGACGGTCCGAAGGCGGACCTGACGGCCGACGGATGGGTGCCGGACACCGGGGCGACTGTCACGGTGGTGGAGCAGCAGGGGGCATCCCCGCAGCTCATCCAGCCCAGCCATGGCGCGCAGTTCTTCCAACTGAGCGGCGGCGCGTCGCTGACCGTGGACGTGTCCGCGTACCAGGCCCTCATCGACAAGGCGGCGGGGGCGGCGACCGTCCAGTGGGGCGCCACGGTGTACTGCGATGGCGTCCTGCCCTGCGGAACCCTCACGTTGCAGCAGAAGACGGGGCAGGGGGCCTGGACCAACACGGCCGGTGTCATCAACATGCCGCCGAGCCATCAGCGCTGGATTCCCGTGCAGGCAGCGGAGCCCACCCGCATTCCCGCGGGGACGAGCGCGCTACGGCTCTCCTTCCAGCCGGGCCGTGCGCTGAGCGTGGACGACGTGTTCCTCGCGCTGAAGTTCCCGGACGGTTCGGTGGCGCCGCTCACGGACGGCAAGCGTGACTACACCTTCGCGAAGAACCTGCTCAACGCCGAGCAGTCCATCCTGGACCTGGCGGTGAACAACTCGCAGGGCATCTTCGACCCGACGCAGCCCGCGGTCCTCGTCGCCGTGGATTCATACAGCGAGGACAACGGCACGCTGAACGTGCCTGTCACCGTCACCAGCAACGTGGGCCACAAGTTCCCCAGCGGCGCGGGCTTCCGCCGGGCCTTCCTCCAGTTCGAGGTGTCGGATGCGGACGGCAAGGTGCTGTGGGCGTCGGGCCAGCCCAACGCGCTGGGCGTCATCTGTTCGGGCGTCTGCAAGTCGGATGACAGCGCGCTGCTCGCGAGCGAGTTCACCACCGATGCGTCCAAGCTCCAGCCCAACCACCAGGTCATCACCCGGCAGGACCAGGCGCAGATCTACGAGCTGCGCGCGGTGGATGACATGAACCGTCTCACCAGCCTGGAGCTCCAGCAGTTCAAGGAGGTGAAGGACAACCGCCTGCTGCCGGACGGATGGATTTCACCGGAGCAGCGCAAGCCGGACGAGATGCTGCTCGGCCTGAACCTCCAGCAGATGGCGCGCCTCACGGAGCCGTTCAGCTTCGTGCTGGGACCCAACGACACGAGCGTCTCTGGCGACAAGGACTTCAACACGTCGCCGGCGCAGGGCACGGACCACGTCACCTTCCAGGTGCCGCTGGCCATGGTGAGCGGGTGGAAGAACATCCGCGTGCGGATGAACTACCAGACCATTCCGCCGGCCTACCTCAATGCTCGCTTCCGGGACTCGTTGCTGGACGGCAAGGGCAATCCTTCGCAGCCGGAGCCCGCGGTGAAGCGGCTCATCTACATGACCAGTCACCTGAACACGAAGACGTCCCTGTCGTACAAGTCCCAGGGCCAGGGCGCTTCGCAGGTGGACCTGATGAACAACTGGTCCATGGTGTTGAGCGAAGCGAGCATGACGAAGCCCTGAGCCGCGAAGGACGGGGCTGGACCCAGGCGGCCATCGGAAGCGGGGCTTCACGCCCGCCTCCGGTGGCCGCTTCGTCATGTCTCGCGGCGGGGGGCCACGGGGG
>NZ_RAVZ01000365.1 GCF_003611635.1 Corallococcus terminator
CACGCCACCCTCTGCATGGTGGCCCACGGCTTCCTCGCGCTGCGTCGAGCGCTTTTTCCCCCGGAAGCGAGTGCAATGGACGCTGCCCATGGTGCGGCGTCGCCTTCAGCACTTGCTGCTCAGCCGCATCGGCCACTGTCCCCTCTGCCTGCGTCACCTCAATCCCCGCGCTCCTCCTCTCGGGCCGTCACGCATCTGATCAAGTAGTATTAGTCCCGGAGAGTCCTGATCAACCCCCGACCTGTCGGGAAGGCAGGAGCGGGGTAGAGTCGCGCGCCCGGAAGAGGGCATACCCGGGACGAAGGTGGGACATGGCCGAGGCACCACGACAGGGGGAGGACGCGGAGGTGAAGGCGGCGGCCCTGGCGGTGCCGGCGGCCCAGCCTCCCCTGGAGGTCCGGCCTCCGGACGTGGGCGCGGTGAAGACGGTGGCGGGGGGCCTGCCCGCGGTGCTGCACGCGTTCAAGCACGTGCTGGGTGAAGCGGGGCCGTGGCGCGGCGGCAAGCTGCTCTGGAAGATCAACCAGACGGATGGCTTCGACTGCCCGGGGTGCGCGTGGCCGGACCCGACGCACCGGTCGGTGAACGAGTACTGCGAGAACGGCGCGAAGGCGGTGGCGGAGGAGGGGACGCGCGAGCGGGTGACGCCGGAGTTCTTCCGCGAGTGGAGCGTGGCGCGGCTCGCCGAGCAGTCCGACCTGTGGCTGGGCAAGGCGGGCCGGCTCACGCACCCGATGGTGCTGCGCGAAGGCGCCACGCACTACGAGCCCCTGTCCTGGGACGACGCGTTCGCGCTGGTGGCGGAGGAGTTGAACGCGCTGGGCTCACCGGACGAGGCGTGCTTCTACACGTCGGGTCGGACGAGCAACGAGGCCGCGTTCCTGTACCAGTTGTTCGTGCGGCAGTTCGGCACCAACAACCTGCCGGACTGTTCGAACATGTGCCACGAGTCGAGCGGCACGGGCCTCTCCGAGACGATTGGCATTGGCAAGGGCTCCGTCACGCTGGAGGACTTCGACCACGCGCAGGCCATCTTCGTCATCGGCCAGAACCCGGGGACGAACCACCCGCGCATGCTGTCGGCGCTCCAGGCCGCCGCGCGCCGGGGCTGTGAAATCGTCAGCGTCAACCCGCTGCCGGAGACCGGGCTCAACCGCTTCAAGCACCCGCAGGAGGTGCTGCACCTCCTCGGTCCCGGCACCGCGCTCAACAAGCTCTTCCTCCAGGTGCGCATCAACGGCGACGTCGCGCTGCTCCAGGGGTTGGGCAAGGCGCTCCTGGAGCGCGAGGCGAAGGCGCCGGGCACCGTGGTGGACCGGGCGTTCGTCGAAGGCAGGACGGCGGGCTTCGACCTGTATGTCGCGCACCTGGGCAAGGTGTCATGGGACGACGTCGTGGAGCAGAGCGGTGTGCCCCGCGAACAGATCGAGTCCGCGGCGGACATCCTGGCGCGCTCCGAGCGCACCATCTTCTGCTGGGCCATGGGCCTCACGCAGCACCGCAACGCCGTGGGCAACGTGCAGGAGGTGGTCAACCTGACGCTCCTGCGCGGGAGCATCGGCAAGCCGGGCGCGGGCGTGTGTCCGGTGCGCGGGCACAGCAACGTGCAGGGCGACCGCACCATGGGCATCTGGGAGCACCCGCAGCCCGCGCTGCTCGATGCGCTGGAGCGCGAGTTCGGCTTCTCGCCGCCGCGCCTTCCGGGCCTCGACACGGTGGGCACGCTCAAGGCCCTACACGACGGCCGGGTGAAGGTGTTCTTCGCGCTGGGCGGCAACTTCCTGTCAGCCACGCCGGACACGGAGTTCACCGCGCGGGGACTGCGGCGCGCTCGCCTCACGGTGCATGTCTCCACCAAGCTCAACCGCGCGCACCTGGTGCACGGTCAGCGCGCGTTGATCCTCCCGTGCCTGGGACGCACCGAACACGACGTGCAGGCCACGGGGCGGCAGTTCGTCACGGTGGAGGACTCGATGGGGATGGTGCACGCGTCGCGCGGCGCGGTGACGCCCGCGTCCGAGCACCTGCTCAGCGAGCCCGTCATCGTCGCGCGATTGGCGCACGCGGTGCTGGGTGCCCGCACGCAGGTGCCGTGGCTGTCGCTGGTGGAGGACTACGACCGGGTGCGCGAGCTCATCTCCCGCTGCATCCCGGGCTTCGAGGACTTCAACCGCCGCGTGCGCGAGACCGGTGGGTTCGCGTTGCCCAACGGCCCGCGCGAGGGACGCTTCCCCACGCCGGATGGGAAGGCGCACTTCACGGTGCACGTCATGCCGCGCCTGAAGCTGGGGCCCGGGCAGTTGCTGATGATGACGCTGCGCTCGCATGACCAATACAACACCACCGTGTATGGCCTGGACGACCGCTACCGGGGAATCAAGCAGGGCCGGCGCGTGGTGTTCCTGCACCCGGAGGACGTGAAGGCGCGCGGGCTGACGGCGGGGCAGAAGGTGGACCTCACCAGCCACTTCCAGGGGGAGACGCGCGTGGCCCGGGAGTTCCTGGTGGTGCCTTACAACATCCCCCGTTCGTGCGCGGCCACGTACTTCCCCGAGGCGAACGTGCTCGTGCCGGTGGACAGCCATGCGGAGAAGAGCCGCACGCCCACGTCGAAATCCATCGTCATCACCGTGGCCCCGAGTTCCGGCGCCGTGGCCCGGCTTCCCGCCGGCACTCCGGATGTCGCGAGGCCCGGGTGAGCCTCTCGCTGCCCACGCCGCTGTCGGCCGAGGTCGGGTGGCCGGAGTCGCTCCAGCCGCTGCATGCGCAGGTGGCGGCGGCGCTGCCCCAGGAGGCCGTGGCCCTGAGCGCCGGCTGGCGTGAGGACTTCGCGCGCTGGGTGCGCGGTGCTTCGCTTCCGGAGCGCACGCGGGCGCAGGCCGCCGCCTGGGAGCGGCTGTCCCCCGGCGAGCGCAGTCCGGGCGAAGTGCTCTTCCTGTTGTCCACGTGCAGCGAGCTGCTCTGGCCCTACGCGGAGCCGCCTCCGGGCCTGTTGGGACAACTGCTCGCCCGGCAGCGCGAAGCGGTGGCCATGCTCCGCGACGCGGGGGATGCGGAGGGCGCGGAGCGGATCCAACGTGAGACGGACGCGTCGCTGTCCACCGTGCTTACGCGCTACCTGAAGCGCCATCCGGACGCGTTGCAGACGCTGGTGCGGGGCGTGCCGTGCACGTTCGATGGCCGCGCGCTGCGATTCCGGGACGCGGTGGAAGTCGATCTGAAGTTGGTGCTGGGCGCGGGACCGAAGTCGGTGGGGCTCCTGGAGCAATTGCGCGCGCTGCTGCCCGACACGCGCGAGGAGGGGCGCGACCGGCTCGCCGAGTTCATCCGCACGCGCGCCGCGCGCGTCCCCTGGCGTGAGGCGCGCGAGGTGCTGGGCGAGCGGCTCTTCGCGCTGGCCACGTCCCCGGACGGCCGGGTGGGCATGCGCGGCTTCCTCGCGTGCTACCCCAACGGGCGCAAGGAGCCGGACTGGTGTTCGCGCGCGGGCCTGCTGCTGGCGCGCACGGTAGAGGTGGGCGGGCCGCCCGCGGTGGTGGAGAACCTGTGCGACCTGCTCACGCTCTTCGACTCGCCCCCGGTGGACGGGCTGCGCGGGGCGCTGGGTGCGCTGGTGCAGAGCGACTTTGATGCGGCGGCGGACCTGGGCCACGCGCGGTTCGTCCTGGACCACTGCCACGGCACGATGCGCAAGAACGAGCCCGCGCTGGCGCTCGCGCTCCTGTGGCTGGAGGAGCGGCTGTTCCGCGCGGCCGTGCGGCGGGGCGTGCCGGAGGCCTTCGAGCGGCGCACGCGGGCCCGCGCCCGGCTGGAGTCATTGCCCGGCTTCGCGCACCTGGTGTGGCTTGCGGAGGAGTGCGCGGAGGTGTGGCCGCGCTTCCGCTCGCCCTCGCGGCCCGGCCTGGACGGGCTGGTGGCGTGGCGCGCGGAGGTGGCGCAGCGCATGGGCAAGAAGCCCGTGCTGCGCAAGGCGGCCATCGAGTTCCTCCTGTGGTGCGCGCCGGATGAGGCGTCCTCCGAGGCGGAGCTGGCGGTAATCGCGCTGGTGCGCACCGCCACGGACCGGCGGCTGGTGCGCAAGATGCTGGAGCACCCGTCGCCCAAGGCCCGCTTCCGCGCGCGCTCGCTCCAGTCCTGGCTCCAGGCCGGGGCGGGGCAGGGCAGGTCCCCGGCGCCAGTGGAGGCCTCGGAGCCCGCGACGCTGACGGCCTCGCTGCGTCACCTGCACGCGACGCGTTCGGTGCCGGTGGGCGGTCGCACGTGGCTGCGCGACCGCGACCTGGAGGACCTGCTGGTGGGCGCGGTGGGGCGCGTGGAGGCGGACGTCGCCGTGCGCCACCCGGAGCGCTTCCGCGAGGAGACCGCGGACCTGGTCGCAGGGCTGCTGGAGGGCCTGCGCGCGGAGCTGGAGCGCATCCAGGCGGACCTGGGTTCGCTGCTGGCCCAGGGGCGCGCCTCCCCGCTGTCCCTGACGATGACCGTGCAACGCGCGCCGCTCCCCGTGCGGGACGGGGGCGTGGAGGTGGCCTTCGTCGTCTCGGTGGAGCGCGAGGGCTTCGTGCGCACGCGCCGGGTCGTCCGGATGCCGGTGGCGAAGCTGGAGCAGCGGGGCGAGGGCCAGTGGCTGCCCACGTTCCGGCTGGGCCGCGAGCGACTGGATGCCCTGCTCGCGCGCACGGAGGCCGCCTTCTGCCTCTTCCTGGTGCCCGCCTTCGTGCGCGCCGAGTGCTGGGTGGTGCCGGCGCGGCTGGCGCGGGCGCTGATGGAGACGCAGGGGGCCCTGGCCGGTGTGCCCCGTGAAGCCGCGCAGGCGGTGTCCCGGCCCCTGGCGCAGTGGCTGGTGTACGACGTGCTGGGTCTGTGGGTGGGCGACGAGCGCCCCGACGTGGTGGACGCCGTGCGTGATGGCGACGCCGGCGCGGACTTCGTGGTGGACCTGCTCGTGCGCTGAAGGCCCCCGTCCCCGAGGGGCGGAAATGCCCCGGGGAATTGTCCGGGAATATCCAGAAGGCCCGGCGTAATGGCTGACGAGGGGTGCTGAAACTCCGTTCGGGCAGGGGAGGACCTGTCAGGTCCGTCCGAATGGGGTTCATGCCTCCACGTGCGTGTCGTCGTCGTGTCTCCAAGGGGCGTGAAGGATCTTCACGGTGAAGAGCACGACATCGAGGGACCTGGGGACTCGTGGTTGTGGCCACGGGATGGGGCCCAGGCACTGATGGGGAGCCCGGGCGGCTGAAGGGCCCGGGCGCCTCTATTGGGTTGCGGTCGGAGTTCGTCGAACGAAGCCGAGCCGGAGGAGGAGTGTGTCCTCAATGAAGATGTCGAACCAGGGGGCCGCCGTGTCGCGTTTCCACTGCGGGAGGAAGAAGGAACACAAGGGGGCGCGCATGCGAGCTCCAGGTGAGCGTCCGGGAACCTTCGTGGATGGGGTCCGGTGGCGGCAGGCACGGACGCGGGCAGGCAGCGGTGCCAGCGCGGTGTCCCTCTCCGCCCGGTGCGAGGCGCGGGATGCGGACGTCGCGCTGGCGCATCCGCAAATGCTTCCGGAGCGGGCGGCCTTCGGGGAACTGGTGGCCCGGTCCGCCGCGGCCCGGGACAGCTTTGAACGGATGGAGCGCGCTGCCTCGTGCAGCGCCACGGTGTTGCTGGAAGGGGAGACGGGCACGGGGAAGAGCCGCGCCGCGCTCGCCATCCACCGCGCGGGGCCCCGTGCGGGAGCTCCCTTCCTGGTGGTGGACTGCGGTGCGCTTCCGGCGAACCTCCTGGAGAGCGAGCTGTTCGGCCACGAGAAGGGCGCCTTCACCGGGGCCATCCAGCGCCGCGTGGGGGCCTTCGAGGAGGCCGACGGCGGCACCATCTTCCTGGATGAGATTGGCGAACTGCCCGCGGAGCTGCAGCCCAAGCTGTTGCGCGTGCTGGAGAACCGGGAGATCCGCCGCCTGGGCTCCAACACGCATCAAGCGGTCAACGTGCGCGTCATCGCGGCCACGCACCGCGACCTGCGCGCGGAGGTGCAGGCGGGCCGCTTCCGGGCGGACCTGTACTTCCGGCTCGCGGTGGTGGGCATCCCGATTCCCTCCCTGCGCGAGCGGCCCGAGGACATCCCGCTCATCGTCGAGCGGATCCTCGCGGGGCTGGGCGCCACGCCCGCGCAGGCGGAGTCACTGACCGCTCCGGGCTTCCTCGCGCAGCTCCAGAAGTCCGCGTGGCCGGGCAACGTGCGCGAATTGCGCAACCACCTGGAGCGCTGCCTCGTCTTCCAGAGCGCGCTGCCGCCCGGGGGGGCCGGGGCCGGCCTCCAGCCCGCGACCTCCCGAGCGGTGGATGCGTCGGTGACGTATGCGGAGTCCCGGCGCCGGGCGCTGGAGGCTTTCGAGCACGACTACGTGGAAGCGCTCCTCAAGCTGCACGGAGGCAAGGTGTCCCAGGCCGCCGCCGCCGCCGACATGGACCGCGTGTACCTGTATCGGCTCCTGCGCCGGCATGGTCTGAAGAGTTGATGTCTGATTTGACTCGGGCGGGTTGAAATATACAGTCATTGACTGGCTTCATGGGGTGTTGGATCTGTCTCCGCCTGGAGGCAATTCCATGCGCCGCAATCCGTATCGCCTTGTTGCTGGAGCCATGTTTGGTTTTTGCGCTGTGGTGTCCGGGAGCTGTGGGCCCTCGGAGGCGCATCCTCCTCATCCGTTGGAGACGCTGAGCCGCGGTCAATCCGTGGTCACCGCCGCGACGCCCGAAACGCTGCCCTCCAGCTTCCTGTCAGACATCGCTGAAGCCCTGCCGGAGAACCAGTCCGTCCCGGTCCATCACCCGGACTACGTCGCGCCCTCGAACGACCCCAACATCCTGGTCACGGCCACCGCGGATGTCTGGGTGACGTTCGTGTCCGAGGGCGCCACCTACCGCAACACGCTGGGTTACTTCACCTATCCGGACGGCAGTCCTCCTTCCACGGTGGAGGATGTGCAGAAGGTCGTCATCTTCCCCAACGCCTCGGCGTGGGGCTCCACTGGGGAACTCCAGACGGGGGATCGTGTCCACCTGGGCTCGTTCTCCGCTGGGACGCGGCTCGGCTTCTTCCTGGTGGCGGACGGCTGGGATGGGACCCAGGTGGACCTCTCCAAGCTGACCTACTACTCCGTGGAAGCGCTCAACCCGGAGGCGGCAGAGAGCCAGCGGCGCCACGTGATGAGCGCCTATCATCTGGCAGCCCAGCGCCGGGTGCTGGCCTTCGAGGACTACGATCGGGCGCACGAGCAGGTGGATGACGATTTCAACGACGTCGTCTTCACGGTTCAGAGCAATCCTGTGACGGGCATGGATGCGGGTGGGCCCACCCTGCCGGAGACGGTGAAGCCCTGTCCGGAAGCCCCTTCCGCCAGCGTGCATTCCTGCCAGGAGTTGCACCAGTATTGTCCGTCGCTGGGCAGCGGCGTCTATTCACTGAACCCCTGTGATACGCAGCCGTCCGAGTACTACTGCGACATGACCACGTCCGGAGGTGGATGGACGGTGGCCGGATGGCAGGCGTCCAACGCGAAGACGAGCCTGGGCGTGGCGACGCGCGGCACCCCGGGCGACGAAGACTGGTCGAAGAGCCTGGCGTGCCTCAACTTCAACAGCGTCATGGTCTTCAACCGCACTTTTGGAGAGAGCTTTACCCAGTCCTACGCTCCCTCGGCATGGGGCTACAGCCAGACGAACATTGCCTTTGGTGTCGCGGGAACTGCCTTCAAACAAGGGACCTATGGGCCGGACAACTCCCAGATCATGATGGGGTGTGTCAATTATGGTTATCGCGGCAACGTCTACCCTGAATACGCCTGCGATAGTGACGGCCTGGGAGGGGCTCAGGGGCACCTCGCTGACTACGCGGGCGAGTACTGCGCCGGCGCACGGCTCGACTACACCTGGGCGTGGAGTGACGGAACCACCTGCAGGTATCGCGGCGTCCCCTACACCTGGGGCTTCGCGGTCCGCTGAACCCGCGGCGTCTTGGAGGAGGGGAGGACCGGCCCGACGGTTCGGCGGGCCGGAATCCCCCCCTGACTTTTCCCACGCGGGATGGGGGCGGCTGGCGGAGAATCCCGCCCATGTCCGCCACCATCTTCGATCTGCACACGCTCCCCGCGATGCCCGCCGCGCTCCTGCGAGCGGCCTTCACCCGCAGGACGGCGCGCGGAACGGCCCTGCCGGAGATGACGCTGCGGGCGCACGGCTGCCGCGCCTCCCCGGAGCTGCTGGCGCGCTACCGGGCCGCGTGCGGCTTCGATGCCGACGGCTTCCTGCCGGTGACCTACCCGCAGGTGCTCGCGACGCCGCTGCACCTGGGCCTGCTGGGCCTGCCTGAGTTCCCGTACCCGGTGCTGGGCACCGTGCACGTGCGCAACCACATCCAGCAGCACCGCCGCATCGCGGACGCCGCCCCGCTCACCGTGTCCTGCCACTTCGACGGCCAGCGGGACGTGCCCGCGGGCCAGGAGTTCGACCTGCACACGCGCGTCGAAGCCCAGGAGAGTGGCGAGCTGCTCTGGCAGGCCGTCACCACCATGCTGCGCCGCAACGGGGCCCGGAAGGACCCGGAGCCGGGGCGCAAGGACCGCCCGCCCGACGAGGCCCAGGCCGCGCGCTTCGCCGCGAGCCGTCCCTCCCCGTGGACCGTTCCCGCCGACACCGGCCGCCGCTACGCGCGAGCTTCGGGCGACTTCAACCCCATCCACCTCACGCCCCTCACGGCGCGGCCCTTCGGCTTCCCGCGCGCCATCGCGCACGGCATGTGGACGCTCGCGCGCTGCGTGGCGGAGCTGGGCGAGGCGGCCCACGCGGACGCGCTCCGCCTGGACTGCGACTTCAAGAAGCCCCTGCTCCTCCCAGCCCGCGTGACGTTCCAGACGGCCCGCGAGTCGGGGGGCGTGGCGTTTCGCGTGCTGTCGGAAGAGGGGAAGCCGCACCTGCTCGGACGGCTGGACTGAAGCCCGAGCGACCCGCCGTCGGGCCGGGGGGCGGGCGGCCCACCGTCAGTCGCTCAGCTCCGGCAGGTCCGGCAGGCTGTCCGGATCCAGCTTCATCATGGCGCACAAACGGCTCAACGTCGGGATGGTGGGCACCATCACGCCGCGCTCGACACGGGCCAGGACTTCCACCCCCAGCTCCAGATGTTCGGCGACTTCCTCCATGGAGAGCCCCGCCTGCTGCCGCGCCGTCTTCAGCGCCGCGCCAAGCGCTTCGGCCCGCTCTCTCCGACTCTGTGTCATTCCCCGAGCATGGCGCCATCCGGCCCTGCCGTCACTTGAATCCCACACGCACCCCTTCCGGACGGTGGCCCGCCCAGGGACCTGTCCTCCCCGGCGTGAAGTCCCCAACAACACGCCACCCC
>NZ_RAVZ01000366.1 GCF_003611635.1 Corallococcus terminator
GGGGGGAGGGGCCGGAAGGCGGGCGGTCTGGGACGGGACCAGGACATGGCGGACGTTGATGATCTCACAGCTTCGCTCGGGCGGATGCCTCCGCCGGCGGACGCCCTATTTTTTACCGCGCGCGGGGAAGCCTTCGCTGTGTTAAGCGAGGCGGTTCCCCCCGACCAAGGCCAAGGAGTCTGGGGCATTGCAAGCCGTGCAAACCACCGCCGACACCCGAGACCCTCTCTCCCCGCAAGACGGACTGTGGCTTCGCGCCCTCAAGGCCGAGGTCCAGCCCCCCACGTTCAAGAAAGGTCGAGAGGTGGCCGAGGGCCGCCGCGTATTCGGCCTGACTCGTGAACCCGAACGCATCCGCGCGCAGGTCGCGGCTCCGACGGGCGAGCGCTATGACGTGGTCCTGATGCCGGCAGAGGGGAAGGTCGTTTCTTCCTGCACCTGCCCGGTGTGGAACACCACCGGCCCGCACTGCGAGCACGTCGTCGCCGTGGCGCTCATCTACGCCGCGCGCTTCCGGCCGCCTCCGCCGCCGCAGAAGGTCGCGCCGCCGCCCCCTCCTCCGATGCCGGAGGACGACGGGATGCACGCGGACGACGAGGTGGAGATCCCCAGCGACGCGCCGGGGATGGAAGGCGTCACCCTGCCCGCGCTCGCGAAGGTGGAGAGCTGGCTGGGTCTGTCGTCGCTGCCGGACTACGAGTTCCTCTACCGGCTCACCCCCGCCAACACGAGCACCGGGGGCTCCACCGGCCGTCACTGGGTGGTGGATGTCCGCCGCCAGGACGCGCAGACCAAGGGCCCCGTCCACGTCAAGCGCCTGCTCCAGACGGGCAGCCGCATCGCGCCCCCGGACGAGCGCATCTTCATGGTGCTCGCGCGCCACGAGCAGCGCTACGACTCGCGCATCGTGCTGTCCGACGAGGACCTGGTCGAAGTGCTGGAGCTCCTGCGCCAGCGCCGGGTCATCTACCGGGGCACGCCGCTTGTCTACATGGACGCGCCCGTGCGGCCGCAGATCCACCTGGAATCGCGCACGGACGGCGCCACCGCGCAGATCGAGCTGCTGTTCCCGGACGGCGTGGGCTACCCGCTCAAGGACATCATCGTGCTGGCGGGTCGGCGCACCTGGGTCATCCAGGCGCAGAACCTCCACCCGGTGGAGCCGGACTTCCCGCCGCGCCTCTTGCGCAAGTGGCTGCTGGAGCCGTCCATGGCCTTCCCGGCCGGACAGCTTGACCGGGTGCTGACGTTCTTCGCCGCGCACCTGCCGCGCTTCCGCATGTCGTTGAAGGCGGACGACATCGAGGTCGACGAGGGGGTGGAGCCGCGCTTCGTCGTCACGCTGGAAGGCGCCGCCGAGCGCGTGAAGGTGCAGTTGGCCGCGCGCTACGGTCAGACGACGGTGGCGGTGTCCCCCACCGCGACCCATCTGGGCTACGCGAGTGGCGTCGGCGAGGACAGCCGCAAGCTGTACCGCCGCCGCGACGAGGTGGAGCGCTCCGCGGGCAAGCTGCTTCTGGACCAGGGGATGCGCTTCGATGTCCCTTCGTTGTCCTTCGAAGCGACGGGCGACGCGGCCCTGGAGTTCTGGGCGCGGGGCCTGGCGAGCCTGCCGGAGGAGTGGGAGCGCTACGGCGTCACGGCCCCCAAGGTGCGGCTGCGTCCGAAGCTCAAGCCGCGCATCCGCGTGGGCATGAGCGGCGTGCAGTGGTTCGACCTGGACGCGGAGTTCGTCACCGACGATCAGGCCGTGGACCTGGGCGCCATCCGCATGTGGCTGGACTCGGGGCGCAAGTTCGTGCCCCTCAAGGACGGCTCCTTCGCGGAGGCGGACACTGCGGAGATCAAGCGCGTGGCGGACCTCCTGGAAGAGGCCGGCGCGATGCCGGGCCGCACGCGCACGCGGCTGCCGCTGCACCAGGCGGTGGCGTTGGATCTGCTCGCGGACCTGGGCGAGTTCACCGAGGTGGAGGCCAAGGCGCGGCAGGCGATGCTCGCGCTGCGCGAGACGTCGGGCGTGCCGAAGGTGGCCGCGCCGGAAGGACTCCAGGCCACGCTGCGCCACTACCAGGAATCGGGCCTCTCCTGGCTCTGGTTCCTGCGCCGTCACGGGCTGTCCGGCATCCTCGCGGACGACATGGGTCTGGGTAAGACGATCCAGTCCCTGAGCCTGATGCAGAAGGTGGCCAACGAAGAGGGCCACAAGCCGTCGCTGGTGGTCGCGCCCACGAGCGTGCTCGCCAACTGGGAGCGCGAGGCGGAGCGCTTCACGCCGGGCCTCAAGGCCATGGTGTGGCACGGGCAGGACCGGCGCGAACGGGCCGAGGACCTGAAGGGCATGGACCTGGTGCTCACGTCGTACGCGCTGGTGCGCCGCGACCTGGAGCAGCTATCCCAGGTGGGCTTCCGCTACGTCATCCTGGACGAAGCGCAGAACATCAAGAACGCGGACAGCGCCACCGCGCAGGCGTGCAAGTCGCTGCCCAGCGAGACCCGGCTCGCGCTCACCGGTACGCCGCTGGAGAACCGGCTGTCGGAACTCTGGAGCATCTTCGACTTCCTGATGCCCGGCTTCCTGGGCAGCGCGGAAGGCTTCAGCGACCGCTACGAGCAGCCCATCCAGGTGGCCAACGACCCGACCGCGAAGGACCGGCTGCGCCGCCGCATCCAGCCCTTCATCATGCGCCGGCTCAAGACGGAGGTGGCCAAGGACCTGCCGCCGAAGACGGAGAGCGTCGCGTGGTGCGAGATGGAGCCCGGCCAGGCCGCGCTCTACCGCGAGGTGTTGGAGGAGAGCCGCCGCAAGGTGAATGACTCCATCGAGAAGGTGGGCTTCAAGCGCAGCCGCGTGTCCATCCTCGCCGCGCTGATGCGCCTGCGGCAGGTGTGCTGCGATCCGCGCCTGCTCAAGATGCCGCCCGGAACGTTGCTTCCGTCCAGCGCGAAGCTCGAGCGCTTCATGCAGCTCGTGGAGGACCTCATCGCGGAAGGCCACCGCGCGCTCGTCTTCAGCCAGTTCACGGAGATGCTGGAGCTGTTGAAGCAGGAGGCGGACAAGAAGGGGATGACCTACCTGTACCTGGACGGCCGCACCAAGGACCGCATGGGCAAGGTGGACGAGTACAACCGTCCGGACGGGCCGCCGCTCTTCTTCATCAGCCTCAAGGCGGGCGGCACCGGCTTGAACCTCACCGCGGCCGACTACGTCATCCACTTCGATCCGTGGTGGAACCCGGCCGTGGAAGACCAGGCCACGGACCGTACGCACCGCATCGGTCAGACGCGCGCGGTCATCAGCTACAAGCTGATCACCCGCGGCACGGTGGAGGAGAAGATCCTCAGCCTCCAGCGTCGCAAGCGGGAGCTCGCCGCCGGCGTGCTCGGCACGGACGGGGACGACATGGGCCGCACGCTCACGGAGCAGGACATCCAGGAGCTGTTCACCGAAATCTGATGGGCCCCAGGAGGTGGGGAAGGGTTGGAGGCCCAACGGGTCCGCCCCTCCCCCCGCCCTCCCTGCGTGCACCCGAACCGAACACCTGTGCAGTGTCATCGAGACCTGCTAGGGTGTTCAGGTGTTGGGGCGACGTACGGACCGCGGAGGGCGCGCGTGCTGCTGGGACTTCGGATTTCGAACGTAGCGGTGATTGAGGAGGTGGAGGTGGCGTTTGGCGCCGGCCTCACCGTCCTCACGGGTGAGACAGGGGCCGGCAAGTCCATCTTGGTGGACGCGTTGGGTCTGCTGCTCGGGGGGAGGGCGGATGCGGACGTCATCCGGGCAGGCTGCGAGGACGCGGCGGTGGAGGGCGTGTTCGCCCGGACACCGGCGCTGGCCTCCCGGCTGGAGGACCTGGGACTCCCAGACCTGGGAGATGAGGTGCTGGTGCGCCGGGTGTTGGGGCGCACCGGGCGCGGCAAGGTCTACGTCAACGGCGCGCTGGTGACGCTGGGCGTCCTGGGGAAGCTCACCCGGGGCGCGGTGGACATCGCCGGCCAGCACGAACACGTGAGCCTTTTCGACTCCGGCCTGCACCGGGTGCTGCTCGACAAGTACGGGCGCCTGGAGGACGCGCTGGCCGCGTACGGCCGCGAGTGGGCGAACCTGCGCGAGGTGGAGTCGCGCATGGACGCGCTCGGTGGCGACGACGCCAAGGTGCGTGAGCGCGCGGAGTTCCTGCGCTTCCAACTGGACGAAATCACGCGCCTGGAGCCAGAGGCCGGCGAGGACGTGAAGCTGGACGCGGAGCGCCGCCGGCTGGGCAGCGCGCAGAAGCTCAAGCGCCACGGCGCGGAGGCGGAGCTGCTGGTGGCGGGCGATGCGCCCTCGGCGGTGGAGATCGTCGGCCGGGCGCTGGGGCTCGTGCACGAGGGCGTCAAGTGCGACGCGACCCTCGCGCCGGTGGCGCAGTCGCTCAGCACCGCGCTGTCGGAGCTGGAAGAGGCGGCGCGCCGGCTCAACCGCTACGTGGAGGGGCTGGAATCCGACCCCGGGCGGCTGGGCGAGGTGGAGGAGCGGCTGGACGCGCTCAAGCGGCTGTGCCGCAAGCACGGCGCGACGCTGGACGGCGTCCTCCTGAAGCGCGGCGAGCTGGAGACCGAACTGGGCACGTTGGAGAACCGGCGCGAAATCCTGGAGGAGCTGAACCAGGAGAAGAAGCGCGTGGAGGAGCGGGCGCGCAAGGCGGCGCTGTCCCTGTCCAAGGCGCGCAAGGCGAGCGCCGGGGCTTTCTCCCAGCAGGTGCGGGAGGGCCTGGGCGGGCTGGCCATGGGCAAGGCCGCCTTCGAGGTGCGGGTGACGGCCGGGGAGTCGCTGCGCCCGGACGGCCTGGACGAGGTGGAGTTCTACTTCAGCGCCAACCCGGGCGAACCGGCGCGCGCGCTGGCCAAGGTGGCCTCGGGCGGCGAGGCGAGCCGGCTGCTCCTGGCCCTCAAACGTGCACTGGCGGACAGCGACGCCTGTGGCTGCTACGTGCTGGATGAGGCGGACGCGGGCGTGAGCGGCGCCATCGCGGACGTGGTGGGGCGGATGATTCGCGAGGTCAGCTCCCACCGGCAGGTGCTGTGCATCACGCACCTGCCCCAGGTGGCGGCCTACGCGGACGCGCACCTGCTCATCCGCAAGAGCGTCCGGGGCGAGCGCACCGTGTCCCAGGTGGTGCCCCTGGCGGCGGGCGCCGAGCGCACGCAGGAGCTGGCGCGGATGATGTCCGGCGTGGAGGTGACGCGGGAGGCGCTGGGGGCGGCCGAGGCCCTGGTCCGTTCGGCCCACCGCTCCCCCCGGGCACGCCGGGAATCGGGTCCGGAGGGCACCAGCCCCAGGGGCCGGCTGCGGCGGACGGCCTGAAATCAGGCCCCGAAGGTAGGTGTGACCCAGGGGGGAGGGCATGACGCACCGTGAGTTTTCGTCCGCGTCCTTGCCCCCTCATTGGGGCTCACATAGCATCCGGCGCGTGTCCAGCACCGCAGGGCAGACCGCGGCCCCCCGCCATAAAGTCATCTCCGCTGGCCTGACGGACGTCGGGCGCAAGCGCAATCACAACGAGGACAGTTTCCTCATTGACGATGAGCTCCAGCTCTACGTCGTGGCGGACGGAATGGGTGGGCACGCGGGTGGTGGTACCGCGTCGCGCATCGCCGTCGAGACCATCGACAAGGAGTTGAGGCGCGCGCGCGAAGGGCGAGACAACCCCTTCGTCAGTGTTCCCAACCTCCAGGAGTCGCCCATTCCAGAGGCGCTTCGTTCCGCGGTGGAGAAGGCCTGTCAGGCCATCTACCTCACCGCCCAGGACGACGCGCGACTCTCCGGAATGGGAACGACCGTCATCTCCCTGGTGGTCCGCGACGAGCACGCCTTCTTCGCCCATGTGGGCGACAGTCGCGCGTACCTCATCCGCGGCGACCTCATCCAGCAGATCAGCGAGGACCATTCCCTGGTCAACGAGCAGATCAAGGCCGGGATGATCACCCCCGAGGAGGCGAAGCACTCCCGCTACAAGAACATCATCACCCGCTCCGTCGGTTTCGAGGAGGAGGTGCAGGTGGACGTCATGGGACTCGTGTCCGAGCCCGGTGACGTGTTCCTGCTCTGCTCCGACGGTCTGGCCAACATGCTGGAGGACCGGGAGATCCACGAAGCCGTGGCCCGTTCCGGCAGCTTCGAGGAGGTGCCCAAGCACCTCATCGACCTGGCCAACGAGCGTGGCGGCGACGACAACATCAGCGTCATTGTCGTGCGCATGGGCGGCTGAAGTCCGCCCTTGACCCGGGTGCGGTGGGGCGCGCCCGGCCTCTGTTGACCTTGACACTCTTCGAAGACGGATGATAGCTGCCCCAACCTTTCCACCCATGGCAAATCGCCAATGGGTGACGGTGTGGTGGGGGGCGGTTGGCGGGGGAGGTGTTGCGCGCGCGCGGAGCGACTTAGGTTCTGCCGCCGGAAGTCCCACGTAAGAGCAGGGTTTCTCCAGGAGTGGTCCGTGGCCAAAAAGTCCTTCACGCTGATGGTCATCCCGGACCACGACGCTCCGGTGAAGCGCTACACCATCCAGCGCTCCTGGCTGGTGCAGGTGGGCATGGGCCTGATGCTGGTGGCGGGACTGGGCGCGGGTGCGAGCATCCACTACCTGCAGGTCGCCGCGGACGCCTCGGAGAACCGCATCCTGCGTGAGGAGAACCTCACGCTGCGCTCCCAGCTCAAGTCGGTGCGTGAGCGCATCGAACACATTGGCTCCACGTTGGACCGGGTGGAGCGCTTCGACCAGAAGCTGCGCGCGGTGACGCTCCTGTCGGACCCGCAGCGCAACCTGGCCATGGGTCCCACGGAGCCGGAGACCGGCACCACGGCGCCCACGACGGACACCCAGTTCACGCAGTTGACCACCACGGAGACGCCCAAGGTGCTGCTGGGCCGCCTGGACCGGCTCTCCGCGGAGGCCACCCGCCAGGAGCTGAGCCTCCAGGACCTGCAGGCGTACTTCCAGGACCAGAAGTCGCTCTTGGCCTCCACGCCGTCGGTGTGGCCGGCGCGCGGTTGGGTGACCAGCGACTTCGGTCAGCGGTTGGATCCGTACACGGCGGACCGGGTGACGCACGCGGGCCTGGACATCGCGGCGCCGCACGGCAAGGAAGTCACCGCGCCGTCGGACGGTACGGTGGTGTTCGCGGGTCTGGAGGGCGGGTACGGCAACGTGCTCGTCATCGACCACGGCTACGGCATCAAGACGCGCTACGGCCACCTGTCCAAGATTCTGGTGAAGGCCGGCGACCGCGTGAAGCGCGGCGTCCCCGTGGCGGCGGTGGGCAACACCGGTCGCTCCACCGGTCCCCACCTGCACTACGAGGTGCGCGTGAACGGCGTGCCGCAGAACCCGCGCAAGTTCATCCTCGAGGAGTAGTTCGAGGGATTCCGGGGAGCAGGGTCCGGGGCTTCATGTTGGCGAGCCCCGTTGATCCGCCCCGACGCTTCAGGTTCCTTCCGGCTCCGGAAGGAACGCATCCAGGCGAAGGTGCCGGCGCTGCAGGCCGTGCGTCCGCCCGGTGCGCTCCATGATGTAGGCCCGCTCCACTTCCGCCCACAGGAGCGGCCCCAGCACCTGCCAGTGGGACGGCTGGTGCACCGTCAGCTCCAGCAGCGCCACGGTGAAGCCCGGCACGTCGGTGGCAGCGGCGCCCGGGGGCAGGGTGGGGCGCAGATCCTCCGTCAGCCGCGCCCGCGTGGTGTCCGCGCTGTCCTCGCGCACGGTGAGCTGGGACGTGGGAACGAGCAGCACCGCGAAGCCGTCCGGCTGGAATCGCACGATGCGCGCACCCGGGTACTGCGCGGCGAGCGAAGCCACGAGGGCCTTGAGCAGCGCGTCCCCCGCCGGGAAGCCGAAGCGCGCGTTGAAGTGGATCATCTCCTTCACGTCCACCATCACCGCGCCCACGGTCCAGCCGTCGTGGTGCGCGTGCGTGGACAGGTCGAACTGCTCCTTGAGGAGCGTCCCCTGCGTCAGCGCCAGCACGTGCAGCGCGCCGGTGGCATCCGGCTGGCCGCGCCGGCGCTGCTCGGTGGCGATGAGCTCCAGGGCGGCCGCCTGCGGCGCCTCGTGCGCATGCCCGGGCCGGGCGGCCCGGGGGTGGAGTGCGACGAGGGCGGTGGCGGTGGGATCGTCGATGGAATAGGGCATCGTACCCGGGTGTGTAGCGCGGACAGCACCCGGGCGCAGGCTGCTTTCAGCGCATGCGTCGCGCCGTCACCGTGACCTCATCCCGGTCATGGTAGAGCTGGCGGACGGTGAGGCCGTCCCAGCCCCCGTCGTCCACGAGGATCTGCTTCACGCGCAGCAGCAGCGGGTTCTTGTCCTTCATGGGCAGCTTGATGTTGGCCACCAGGTTGCGGGCCCAGCGTCGGCGCCCCCACTTGGCCAGGAGCTGCGCCACCTCCAGGGGCCGCCACGCCATGTCGCAGAAGAGCCAGTCGGCGGGCTCCTCCGGGGCATAGGCGAAGGCGCTCTCCTGCACGTGCTGCACGCGGGGGTTCTTCGTGAGCTCCGGCATCAGCTTCGCCGGGTCCACCGCCACCACCCGCGCCCCGCGCGCCACCAGCCGCTGCGTCCAGCCGCCCGGCGCCGCGCCCAGGTCCACGCAGACGTCGCCGCGCCCCGGCTCATCGGCCAGGCCGTCCAGGGCCTCCTCCAGCTTCATCGCCGCGCGGGACGGGGACTCGCCCGCGCGCTTCATCCGCCGCCGTCCGCCCGGAGTCAGCGACAGGGCCTCGCGGGCACTGATCGCGCCCAGGATGAGCACGCCGTCCGGCGCCACGCACAGGCCCACCAGGAGGGCGCCCGATTCGCGCGCCCGGTTGTCGTCCTCCAGCAGGCGGTTGGGGTGCAGGGCCGAGCGCACCGCGGCCTCCAGGGCCTCGGCGCGCCCGGCCTGCGTGTTGCCGCGCTCGCTGTCCGGCGTGAAGGCGCGCAGGAGCCAGGGCACACGGGTGGGCAGCTCGGACAGGGCGTCCACGATGTCCTCCACGGGCACCTGCGCCCCGCCCGCGGGGGCCCAGGTGGCGATGACCTTCTCCGCGGCCCGGCCGAAGGCGGGGGGCACGTCCGGTCGGTGCTCGGACTCCACCAGGGCAGGGCCCAGGATGCGGGGGTTGGCGTGGGCCCACACCAGCTCCTCGAACAGGTGTGCTTCGAAGCCCTCCCGGCACGTCCACAGCCAGCGACCCGGCTGGGCGGCGAGCGTCTGTGCGGGGATGGAAGGCGCGCGCGCCCGAGGTGGGATGCGCGGCGCTGGAG
>NZ_RAVZ01000367.1 GCF_003611635.1 Corallococcus terminator
GCCGTTGGGCGTCAGGGGCAGGGTGGGCAGGGCGATGATGGCGGTGGGCACCATGTACCCGGGCAGGTGCTGACGCAGGTGTTCGCGCGGCGCCGCGGTGTCCAGCTCGGACGCGACGTAGGCCACCAGCCGTGCATCTCCGGGGACGTCTTCGCGGATGAGGACGACCGCATCCCGGACGCCTGGGTGCGTGCGCAGGACGGCTTCGATTTCACCGGGCTCGATGCGGTGGCCGCGCAGCTTCACCTGGAGGTCCAGGCGGCCCATGAAGTCGAGTGTGCCGTCCTCGCGCCAGCGCGCCTTGTCGCCCGTGCGGTACAGGCGTGCTCCGGGCTCGGGATTGAACGGATCCGGAACGAAGCGCTCCGCCGTCAGGTGCGGTTGTCCCAGGTAGCCCCGCGCCAGGCCTTCGCCGGCGAAGCACAGCTCTCCCGGCAGGCCGAAGGGCACCAGTTGCTGTCGCTCGTCGAGGACGTAGGCCCGCAGGTTCTCCAGCGGCCGTCCGATGATGGGCAGGTCGTGGGGCGTGTCCTGGAGGCTCCAGACGGTGGCGCTCACGGTGCACTCGGTGGGGCCGTAGGCGTTGAAGGTCCGGGTGCGTGAGGTGCGGGTGAGCTGTCGCCTGTGCACGTCGTCCAGCGCCTCGCCGCCCACGATCAGCACCGGCGGCACGTGCGCGCGCTCCAGCAACCCGGCGTCCAGCAGGGGCTTGAGTTGCCCGGGCGTGCAGTCCAGCACCTCCACGCGCGTCGCTTCCAACCACGCGAGCATCCGCTCCGGATCCAGGCGCACGTCGTCGGGGACGACGTACAGGCAGTGACCGTCGATGAGCTGGAGGGCCTGTTCGATGGACGCGTCGAAGTAGAGCGGCGCGTTGACCGTGACGCGCCGGCCCTGCTCCAGGCCCGCGAAGATGGACCGTGTCATCGCCCGGTGCAGGTGGAGCACGGAGCGGTGCCGCACCGTCACGCCCTTGGGCAGGCCCGTGGAGCCGGACGTGTAGATGACGTACGCGAGGTTTCCGGCCTGCGCGGACGGAGGTGGATTCTCCCGGGACAGGGTGGACAGCCGCCCCTGTTCGGCGTCGAGCCGCACCACGTGCGCCACCTCCGGGTTCCATTCCCCGGCGAGGGCGTGCGAAGTCACCAGCACGGTGGCGCCGCAGTCGCGCAGGAGCTGCGACCTGCGCGCGGCGGGCGCATTCGGATCCAGGGGGACGAAGGCGCCCCCCGCCTTGAGCACCGCCAGCAGCGCGACGATGAGCTCCGCCGAGCGCTCCAGGCACAGGCCCACCGGGACCTCCGGCCCCACGCCCCGGGCCCGCAGGTCCCAGGCGAGCTGGTTGGCGCGTGCGTTGAGTTCCTGGAAGGAGAGCGTCGTCTCTCCGAACACGACGGCGTCGGCTTGTGGGGTGCGGTCCGCCTGTTCCTCGATGCGTCCGTGCAGCGTGGCGTCGCGGTCGAAGTCCGTGACGCCGCCATTTCCAAGCTCCAGCAGGTGCTTGCGCTCCTCCGGCGTGACGAGGGACAGCGATCGCAGGGGCGCCTCTGGCCGGGCGAGCGCGGCTTCCAGCAGCACACGCAGGTGGGCGACGAGCCGGGTGGGGGTGGAGCGCTCGAACAGATCCGTGGCGTATTCGAGCGTCCCCTGGAACCCGTCCTCGCCACGGTGGAGTTCCAGGCTCAGGTCGAACTGGGATCTGGCGCGGCCGGCGATGGGTGCCGGGCGGAAGGTGAGCCCGGGCACCGACAGCTCCGCCACGGGTGCGTTCTGGAGCGCGAACAGCACCTGGAAAAGCGGCGTGCGGCCCAGGTCGCGCGTCGTTTGCAGAGCCTCCACCAGCCGCTCGAAGGGCACGTCCTGGTGTTCGTAGGCGCCCATCGTGTTGGTGCGCACCTGGGCCAGGAGCTCCCGGAACGTTGTCCGGGCACCGAAGCTTCCGCGCAGGACCAGCGTGTTGACGAAGAAGCCGATGAGTCCCTCGGTCACCGCATGGCGGCGGTTCGCGATGGGCGAGCCCACCAGCACGTCGTCCTGCCCGGAGTAGCGGTGCAGCAGCGCCTGGAAGGCCGCGAGCAGCACCATGAAGGGCGTCGCGCCCTCTCGCCGGGCCAGTGCCTCCACCTGCTCTGTCAGGTCTCGGGGCAGGTGGACCGGCACGGTGTCGCCGCGTCGCGTGGCGACGGCGGGCCGGGGCTTGTCGGTAGGCAGCTCCAAAGCGCGGGGCGCGCCTTCGAGCTGCTGCTTCCACCAGTCGAGCTGAACGTCCAGCGCCTCGCCCTGGAGCCAGCCGCGCTGCCAGAGGGCGAAGTCGGCGTACTGCACGGGCAGCTCCGGGAGCATGGGCGTGCGTCCCTCGCGCAGGGCTTCATAGACGGCGGTGAGTTCGTGGGCGAGCACGCCCATGGACCAGCCGTCGGACACGATGTGGTGCAGGTGGAGCACCAGCACGTGCTCCTGCGTGCCGAGCTTCAGCAGCAGGGCGCGAATCACCGGACCGCGTTCCAGGTCGAACGGGCGCTGGGATTCAGCCGTCGCGAGTCGCTCCGCCTCCCGCTGGCGTTCCGTGGAGTCCTCCATCCCGGTGAGGTCCACGCGCTCCAGGGGCACCTGGGCCCGGTCGTGGAGGTGTTGCACGGGTTGGCCCTCTTCCAGGCGGAAGGTGGTGCGCAGCGCTTCGTGTCGCGCCATCAGCGCGTCCAGGCTTCCTCGCAGCGCGTCCTCGTCCAGCGTCCCGAGGAGCGTCAGGGCGAAGGGCATGTTGTAGAGGCTGCTGCCCGGCTCCAACTGGTCGATGAACCACAGCCGCTGCTGGGCGAAGGACAGCGGAGGCGGGACGTCCCGCTTCGCCCGCGTCAGGGGCGGCAGGGCGGGGGTGGTCGCGTCCGGCAGCCTTCGCGCGAGGGCTGCCACGGTGGGCGATTCGAAGAGGGTGCGGACCGGGAGTTCCACGCTGAAGCGTGACCGCACGCGAGCCACCACCTGAGTTGCGAGCAGTGAGTGGCCGCCGAGTTCGAAGAAGTTGTCATGGCGTCCCACGGTGGGCACGCGCAGCAGTTCAGCCCAGAGGGCCGCGAGGCGCTCCTCGGTGAGGGTGGCCGGGGCCTCGTAGGTGCTCGCGGGCAGGTGCGACGCATCCGGGACGGGCAGGGCCCTGCGGTCCACCTTGCCGTTGGGCGTCAGGGGCAGGACGGGCAGGGCGACGATGGCGGTGGGCACCATGTACCCGGGCAGGTGCTGGCGCAGATGTTCGCGCAGCGCCGCGGTGTCCAGGTCGGGCATCACGTAGACCACGAGTCGGGACTGGCCTGGCGTGTCCTCGCGCAGCAGGGCCACCGCGTCCCGGACGCCGGGGAAGGCGCGCGACGTGGCTTCGATTTCACCCAGCTCGATGCGGTAGCCGCGCAGCTTCACCTGGAAGTCCAGGCGGCCCATGAAGTCGAGCGTGCCGTCCTCGCGCCAGCGCACCTTGTCGCCCGTGCGGTACATGCGCCCGCCGGGCTCGGTGCCGAAGGGGTCTGGCACGAAGCGCTCCGCGGTCAGGTGGGGGCGTCCCAGGTAGCCCCGGGAGACACCCTCGCCGGAGACGCACAGCTCTCCCGGCAGGCCGAAGGGCACCAGTTGCTGCCGCTCGTCGAGGACGTGGACGCGCAGGTTGTCCAGGGGCCTTCCGATGGTGGGCTGGAGCAGGGACGTGCCCTGGACGTTCCAGACCGAGATGTCCACGGTGCACTCGGTGGGACCGTAGGTGTTGAAGGTCCGCGTGCGCGAGGTCGCGGCGAGCTGCCGCCAGCGCACCTCATCCAGCGCCTCGCCGCCCACCAGCAGCAGCGACGGCAGGCCCTTGCGCTCCAGCAGCCCCGCGTCCAGCAGCAGCTTGAGCTGCGCGGGGGTGCAATCCATCGTGTCCACCCGGGCCTCCTCCAGCCACGTGAGCATCCGCTCCGGCTCCAGGCGCATCTCCTCCGGGACGGGGCACAGGCAGTGGCCGTCGATGATCTGGATGATCTGATCGATGGACGAGTCGAACGTCAGGGGCGCGTTGACGCCGATGCGCAGGCCGCGCGGTTGCCCCGCGTAGACGGTCCGGGCCATGGCGTTGTGCAGGTGGATCAACGAGCGGTGGCGCACCATCACGCCCTTGGGTGTGCCCGTGGAGCCAGACGTGTAGATGACGTACGCGAGGTTTCCGGCCTGCGCGGACGGAGGCAGATCCTCCTCGGGCAGGGCCGCGATCCGCGCGTGTTCGGTGTCCAGCCGCACCACCTGCGCCACGTCCGGACGCCACGCCTCGGCCAGGGCATGCGAGGTCAGCAGCACGGTGGCGCCGCAGTCGCGCAGCACCAGGGACTTGCGCGCGGAAGGGGTCCCTGGATCGATGGGGACGAACGCCCCGCCGGCCTTGAGCACCGCCAGCAGCGCGACGACGATCTCCACCGAGCGCTCCAGGCACAGGCCCACCATCACCTCCGGGCCCACGCCTCGGGCGCGCAGGTCCCGGGCGAGCTGGTTGGCGCGCGCGTTGAGTTGACGGAAGGAGAGCGTCGTCTCCCCGAACATCACCGCGCCCGCGTCCGGCGTGAGGGCCGCCTGTTGTTCGATGCGTCCGTGCAGCGTGGCGTCGCGGTCGAAATCGGAGACGCCGCCACTCCAGGTGCCCAGCAGGAGGTCCCGCTCTTCTTGAGGCAGGAGCGACAGCTCGCGCAGGGGTGCCTCCGGTCGGGCGAGCGCGGCCTCCAGCAGCGTGCGCAGGTGGGTGATGAGCCGCTCCGCAGTCGAGCGTTCGAACAGGTCCGTGGCGTATTCGAGCACGCCCTGGAACGCGTCCCCTTCGCGGGCCAGCTCCAGGCTCAGGTCGAACTGGGACGTGGTGCGGCCCCCGACGCGCGCCGGGCGCACGGTGAGCCCGGGCACGGACAGCTCCGGCACGGGGGCGTTCTGGAGCGCGAACATGACCTGGAAGAACGGCGTGCGGCCCAGGTCGCGCGTGGGTTGCAGGGACTCCACCAGTCGCTCGAAGGGGAGGTCCTGGTGCTCGTAGGCGCCCAGGGTCGTGGCGCGCACCTGCGCCAGCAGCTCCCGGAACGTCGTCCGGGGACCGAAGCGTCCGCGCAGGACCAGCGTGTTGACGAAGAAGCCGATGAGCCCTTCGGTCTCCGCGTGACGGCGGTTCGCGATGGGCGAACCCACCAGCACGTCGTCCTGCCCGGAGTAGCGGTGCAGCACCGTCTGGAAGGCCGCGAGCAGCACCATGAAGGGCGTCGCGCCCTCGCGCTGTGCGAGTGCCTCCACCTGTTCGGTGAGCCTTCGCGGCAGGTGCACCGGCACGGTGTCGCCACGCTGAGTGGACGTCGCGGGCCGGGGCTTGTCGGTGGGCAGCTCCAGGGCCTGCGGTGCTCCGTCGAGCTGCCGCCTCCACCAGTCGAGCTGTGCCTCCAGTGCTTCTCCCTGGAGCCATCCGCGCTGCCAGAGAGCGAAGTCCGCGTACTGCACGGGCAGCGCCGGAAGCCGGGGCGTCCGTCCCGCGTGGAGGGCTTCGTAGAGGGCGGTGAGTTCCCGCACGAGCACGCCCATGGACCAGCCGTCGGACACGATGTGGTGCAGGTGGAGCACCAGCACGTGTTCATCGGTGGCGAGCTTCAACAGCAGCGCGCGGATCACCGGCCCCTTCGCCAGGTCGAACGGCCTTCGGGTTTCGGCCGTCGCGAGTCGCTCCGCTTCCTGCTGTCTTTCTTCGGGGTTGTCCCACCGCGACAGGTCCACGCGCTCCAGCGGCACGGTGGTCCCGGTGTGGATGTGCTGGGCGGGCTGGCCTGCCTCCGTGCGGAAGGTGGTGCGCAGCGATTCATGCCGCGCCATGAGCGCGTCCAGGCTTCCCTGGAGCGCGTCCTCGTCCAGCGCCCCGAGGAGCGTCAGCGAGAACGGCATGTTGTAGAGGCTGCTGCCCGGCTCCATCTGATCGATGAACCACAGCCGCTGCTGCGCGAACGACAGTGGCAGGACGGTGGGACGGGGCGCGCGCGTGAGGGGCGGCACCCGGGACGTTCTCGCGAAGGTGGCAAGACGGGGTGCGAGCGCGGCCACGGTGGGCGCGTTGAACAGCTCGCCCAGGGGCAGCTCCACCCCGAAAACGCCGCGGATCCGCGACACCACCTGCGTGGCCAGGAGCGAATGGCCTCCGTGTTCGAAGAAGTCGTCGTGGATGCCCACCGTCTCCGGCTCCAGGCGCAGCACCTCCGCCCAGATGGCCACGAGCCGCGCTTCCATGGCGTCGCGGGGCGCCGCACGCGTCGCTTCGTCCGTGACGGCCGCTTCGGGCAGGGGGAGCGCCTTGCGGTCGACCTTGCCGTTCGGGGACAGCGGCAGGGCCGGCAGCTCCACCCACGCGGAGGGCACCAGCGGGTCGGGAAGCTGCTGCCGCGCGAACGCCTTCACGCGGTCGGTGCCACTGCCGGCTTCCGTGCACACCACGTAGGCGACGAGCCGCTTCTCCCCGGGCACGTCCTCGCGCGCCAGCACCACCGCCTCGCGGACATCGGGGGACTGGCGCAGCACGGCCTCCACTTCGCCGGGCTCGATGCGGAAGCCGCGGATCTTCACCTGGAAGTCGGTGCGCCCCATGAACTCCAGCGTCCCATCCTCGCGCCAGCGGGTCCGGTCGCCGGTGCGGTACAGGCGGGAGCCCGGTCGGGTGGCGAAGGGATGGGGGATGAAGCGCTCCGCGGTGAGGTCGGGCCGCTGGAGGTAGCCCCACGCGAGCCCGTCGCCTCCGACGTACAGCTCTCCGGGGACGCCCGGCGGCATGGGTTCGAGCGCGGCGTCCAACACCCACGCGGTGGAGTTGGCCAGGGGCCGGCCGATGGGCACGCTGCCCTCCACGGTGTCCCCGGCGCGCAGCGAGTGCGTGGCGGAGAAGGTGGTGTTCTCCGTGGGGCCGTAGCCGTTGACGAGCACGGCGTCGGGCGCCATCCGCGACAGGTGTTCGCGAACGCGCGGCACGGGCAGCACGTCGCCTCCCGCCAGCACCTGTCGCACGCGCGCAAGGGCAGGGCCTTCGTGCAGGACCATCTGTTCGAACAGCGCGGCGGTGAGCCACAGGGTGGTGATGCCTTCGGCTGTCAGCAGCGTGGCCAGCTCCGACAGCGACAGCGCTGCGGGCGGCGCCAGCACGAGCTTCGCGCCGTTGAGCAGCGGGCCCCAGACCTCCAGCGTGGATGCGTCGAACGCGACCGGGGCCACCTGGAGGAACACCTCTCCGGGGCCTGCGTGGAGGAAGGAGGAGCCCCGGACCAGCCGCACGATGCCCCGGTGGGGCACGGTGACGCCCTTGGGACGGCCGGTGCTCCCCGACGTGAACATCACGTAGGCCAGCGCTTCGGCCGGCACCCGCACATCCAGCGGCGTGACGGGCTGCTTCGCGAGCAGATCCGCTTCCGCGTCCAGGAGGACGAGCCATCCGGCCACCGCCGGCAGCTCCTCCGCCAGCGCCTCCTGCGTGACGAGCACGCTGACGCCCGCCTCCTGGAGGCTCCACGTGGTGCGCGCCGTGGGGGCCTTTGCCTCCACGGGCACGTAGGCCGCGCCGGCCTTGAGGATGCCGAGCAGGCCGGTGATGAGCTCCAGCGAGCGCTCTACGCACAGGCCTACCCGATCCCCCGGGCGCACGCCCAGGCGTCGCAGGTGGTGCGCCAGTTGGTTCGACTGGCGCTCCAGTTCGGCGTAGGTGAACTCGCGGGGCGCGGACGGGGCCGCGTCCGTCCGGAAGGCCCCGGTGCTCCCGGGGGCCCTCACCGCGATCGCATCGGGGGTGCGGGCGGCCTGCTCCGTGAACAGCGCGGGCACGGAGGCTTCGCGCGGGAAGTCCGTGGCGGTGCCGCTCCAGGTCTCCAGCACCTGTTGGCGTTCCTCGACGGTGAGCCATGGCAGGCGGGAGAGTGGGGTCGCGGGGGAGGCCACCGCGGCGTCGAGCAGCCCGCGCAGGTGCCGGGACATGCGGGCCACGGTCGCGGGCGCGAACAGCGCGGTGTTGAAGTTGATGCCACCCGCGAAGCCTTCCGGCGCTCGGTGCAGCAGCCACTCCAGGTCGAAGCGGATCGCCCCCGGGTCGGCGTTCATCGGCTGGAGCGAAAGGCCCGGCAGCTCCAGCTTCGGCAGGGGGGCGTTCTGGAGCGTGAAGGTGACCTGGAAGAAGGGCGTGCGGCTCGGGTCGCGGGTGGGGTGCAGGGCTTCGACGAGCTTCTCGAAGGGGAGGTCCTGATGCTCGTAGGCGCCCAGGGTGGTGTCCCGCACCCGCGTGAGCAGCGCGCGGAAGGTGTCCTCCGCGTGCAGCCGGGTGCGCAGGACGACGGTGTTCGCGAAGTAGCCGATGAGCGCTTCGGACTCGGCGTGGCGGCGGCCCGCGATGGGGGAGCCCACGAGCACATCGTCCTGTCCGGCGTAGCGGCCCAGCAGCACCTGGAACGCCGCCAGCAGCACCATGAACGGTGTCACGCCCTCGCGCCTCGCCAGGGCTTCCAGCGCTTCGCTCGATGCACGGGGAAGCGCGAGGGGCATGAGCGCGCCCTGGAAGGACTGCCGGGCCGGTCTCGGATGATCCGTGGGCAGCTCCAGGTGGGACGGCGCTCCTTCGAGCTGCTGGCTCCAGTGGCCGAGCTGGTGCTCCAGCACCGCTCCTCGCAGCCAGTCGCGCTGCCACAGGGCGTGGTCGGCGTACTGCACCGGAAGTTCGGGCAGGGCCGAGGAGAGGCCCCGGGAGAGGGCGGCGTAGAGTGTGCCCATCTCTCGCACGAGGACTCCGGTGGACCAGCCATCGGAGACGATGTGGTGCTGGTTGAGGACCAGCACGTGCTCGGTGGGTGACAGCTTCAAGAGGAGCGCGCGGATGAGGGGGCCCTGCTCCAGATCGAACGGGGTCCGGGTCTCCTCCAGCAGGAGCCTCGTCGCCTCCGCACGACGCTGCTCCGGGTCGGTGATGCTCACGAGGTCCAACTGTCGCATCGGCAGCGGGAGGACCGGGTGGATGACCTGTTCGGGGGTGCCTTCGCGCGCGCGGAACGTGGTGCGCAGGGCTTCGTGCCGGTGCATCAGGGCGTCGAAGCTCCGTCGCAGCGCGACGAGGTCCAGCGTGCCTTCCAGCTTCAGGGCGAACGGTACGTGGTAGGCCGCGTCCACGGTGCCAAACTGGTGGATGAACCACAGCCGCTGCTGGGCGAACGACAGGGGCAATACGTCGGGTCGTTCCCTGCGCGTCAGCGGGGGGAGGGCGGGCG
>NZ_RAVZ01000368.1 GCF_003611635.1 Corallococcus terminator
CCATGTGGCCGGGCAGCCTGCCGGGGGATGGTGGGGCTGCAAACCGTTTTCGGAGCAGGGCGTCTGGAAATGTCGGACAGGGGTGGTAGGCAGACTCCCCAGGTAGGGGCTCCGGTTCGTTGATCCGGGCGTAGGGTCGTGGGAGAAGGTCGGGGATGGCGGTGACACAGCAGATGAAGACAGGCAAGGCGGCGGAGGTGGTGCTCGCCGAGGACGAAACGACCCCGGACGTCGGGACGAATGAAGCACCCGCGGGGGCGCGGGAGATCGCGTCCCTGACGCCGATGATGCGCCAGTACCTGGAGGTGAAGGCGCTGCATCCGGACACGGTGCTGTTCTTCCGGATGGGCGACTTCTACGAGATGTTCTTCGAGGACGCGGTGAAGGCCTCGGAGCTGCTCCAGATCACCCTGACGGCGCGGTCCAAGGGCGCGGACAAGGTCCCGATGTGCGGGTTCCCGTACCACTCGGCGCGCCGGTACATCGCGAAGCTGATTGAACATGGCCTGAAGGTGGCCATCTGCGAACAGGTGACGGAGCCGGGCGCGGGGCCGGGCATCGTGCAGCGGGAGGTGACGCGGGTCATCACGCCCGGCATGGTGCTGGACGACGAGGTGCTGGAGCCGCAGGCCAGCAACTTCCTGGCGGCCGTGTGCTGGAGCGAGGGTGGTTTCGGCGCGGCGCTGCTGGAGGCGTCCACCGGCGAGTTCTACACCTTCGAGGCGGCCAGCCTGTCGGAGCTGGTGGAGGGCCTGTCGCGCGTGGAGCCGCGCGAATTGCTGGTGCCGCAGGGCCAGCGCGAGGCGCCGGAGGTGGTGCAGGTGTGCCAGCGGCTGTCGCGCGCGCCGGCGGTGGCGGAAGGGGAGGGCGCGGCCTTCGAGCACACCCGGGCGGCGGCCTTCCTGCGCACGCACTTCAACGTGCAGTCGCTGGCCGCGTTCGGGCTGGACGGCTCACCGCTGGCCACCGGGGCGGCGGGGGCGGCGCTGCGCTACCTGAAGGACACGCAGAAGACGGCCGCCGCGCACGTGGACCGGCTGTCGCGGCAGGAGAAGTCCGCGTGCCTGGTGATGGACGAGTCCTCGCGGGGCAACCTGGAGGTGCTCAAGAGCCTGCGCGACGGTGGGCGCAAGGGGTCGCTGCTGGGCGTGTTGGACCGGACCGCGACGGGGCTGGGGGCGCGCAAGCTGGCGCGCTGGCTGTCCGCGCCGCTGTGCTCGCTGCCGGAGATCACCGCGCGGCTGGACGCGGTGGAGGAGCTGGCCGGCAAGAGCGTGTGGCGCGAGGAGCTGGTGTCCACGCTCAAGGAGGTGGGCGACCTGGAACGGCTGTGTGGCCGGCTGTCGCTGGGCGCGGGCAACGCGAGGGACTTGCGCGCGCTGGGGCTGTCGCTGGCGCAGTTGCCCCGGCTGGGCGCGGCGCTGGCGCGGTGTGACGCGGGGCTGCTCAAGTCCCTGGCGGGCCCGCTGGGGGCGCTGCCGGAGCTGGCGGACGTGCTGCTGCGGGCGGTGACGGACGAGCCGCCGGTGGTCCTTCGCGACGGCGGGTTCATCCGGCCGGGCTTCCACGCGGAGCTGGATGAGGTGGTGGCGCTGTCCACGTCTGGCAAGGACGTGCTCCTGCGCATCGAGCAGCGGGAGAAGGAGCGCACCGGCATCAGCTCGCTGAAGATCCGCTACAACAAGGTCTTCGGGTACTACCTGGAGGTGACGAAGGCGAACCTGCACGCGGTGCCCAAGGACTACATCCGCAAGCAGACGACGGTGGGCTCGGAGCGCTTCGTCACCGAGGAGCTGAAGGAGTACGAGGAGAAGGTCCTCACGGCGGAGGAGCGCCGCACGGTGTTGGAGTTGCAGCTCTTCGAGGAGCTGCGCGCGAGGGTGATCACCTGGGCGCCGGCCATCCGCTCCGCGGCGGAGGCGGTGGCCACGGCGGACGCGCTGGTGTCGTTCGCGCGGTGCGCGGCGGAGTACGGCTACACGCGGCCGCAGGTGGATGACACGGAGGGGCTGATCATCACGGGGGGCCGGCACCCGGTGGTGGAGCGGATGCTGGGCGCGGGCGAGTCCTTCGTGCCCAACGACGTGCGGTTGGATCCGGAGGACGCGCAGTTGTTGATCATCACGGGCCCGAACATGGCGGGCAAGAGCACGGTGATGCGGCAGGTGGCGCTGACGGCGCTGATGGCGCAGGCGGGCTCGTTCGTGCCGGCGAAGGCGGCGCGCATCGGCCTGTGCGACCGGATCTTCACGCGCGTGGGCGCGGCGGACAATCTGGCGCGCGGGCAGTCCACGTTCATGGTGGAGATGACGGAGACGAGCCACATCCTCCACCACGCGACGCGACGCAGCCTGGTCATCCTGGATGAGATCGGGCGTGGCACGTCCACGTACGACGGTCTGTCCATCGCGTGGGCGGTGGCGGAGCACATCCACGACAAGGTGGGGGCGCGCTCGCTGTTCGCGACGCACTACCATGAGCTGGTGGACCTGGCGCGCGAGCGGCCCCGGGTGAAGAACCTGTGCATCGCGGTGAAGGAGCAGGGCGGCAGGGTCATCTTCCTGCGCAAGCTGATTCCGGGTGGGGCCAGCCGCTCCTACGGCATCGAGGTCGCGAAGCTGGCGGGTCTGCCGCCGGAGGTGGTGTCGCGGGCGCGGGAGCTGTTGCAGAACCTGGAGTCCGGCGAGCTGGATGAGGCGGGACGGCCCCGGGTGGCGGTGCGCTCGTCGGCGAAGCGCGCGCCCGTGAACGCGGGGCAGTTGGGGTTGTTCGGGGGGGCGGCTCCGGTGGTGGTGCCTCCCGTGCCTCCCGTGCACTCGGAGGTGTTGGAGGCGCTGCGGGCGGCGTCGGTGGACCGGATGACGCCGCTGGACGCGCTCAACCTGCTGGCGAAGTTGCAGCGGGAGTTGGGGTCGTCTTGAGTCCCAGGCTCCTTGCCGCGCTCAAGAGGGCGCGGCATGGAACGGCCTCAGCAGGCCCGCATGGTCCAACCATTCCCGGACCTGTGCGGCGAGCGCGACATGCTCCGGATTGGTGACCGTGAAGCGCTCGGGGGTCAGGATGATGAGCGTCCCCAGCGCCTCCACGGGTTCGACGCGCACGGGAGCCGGCAGTGGGGGCACCGCTCCCCTCGGGTGTGAGAGGTACGTCACCCACCCGACGAAGGTGCCAACGTCAGCGAACTCCGACACGGTGTCCCGATGTTCGTCGGATGTGATGACGCCCCAGGACGGTTCCCATGCGAGCGCCATCGTGCGCAACGCCTGTGCGAGCGTCGAAGCACGGAGAATCCGCTCCGCGGTGGGACCTTGAGGTGGCGGCGTCAACAGACAGAGATCCACCGTGCTCGGAGAAGGGGCGCCGCAGGAGAAGTTGACGACACTGCTGGCTTCGGCCTCCCCATTCCAGGCGGAGAAGGAGATCTCGCCTCCGCCCAGTTGGTATTTGCTCTTCTTGAGCAGTCCACGAAGTGTTCCAGCATCCGGTGTGAACCGCCCCTTGAGCGCCGCCTCTCGGGTGGTTGCTTGCTCGAACCAATGGGTGAGGCTCGGATCCACGGACGCCAGTCGCTGAAAGAGGATCTCTGCTCGCCGGGCGTAGGATTCCAGCGGCTCGGGCCGCCCGGGCCAGTACACGCCTGCGTAGTAGGTGTCGGTCATTTCAATCAGCGGGGTGGAGTGTGGTGGATGGAAATCCTCCCCAGTCCATTTCGTTTGAACAGGGCTCGCACATGGTCCGCGACCCTGCGTTCCGCGAAGTGCCACTCGATGGGGAAGCCATGGGCGACGCGCTGTTGCCTCCTGGCCTGCCTGACCATGTCGGAGAATCCCTCGAACCATCCTCCCTGCTCCACGGCTTGTTCGAGAAAATGCTCATACCCGGGCCCTTTGGCTTCCAGCAAAACATCATCCCTGAACCCATCGAACTTCACCTCATCGACTTCGTAGACCTGTCCCTCGGGCGCCCGGGTAACCTGGGACTGATACTTTCGTGCTGGCTCCTCCATGGCTTCCCTGGCTGGCTTCCATCGCCCCGGCCCGCCGGAAGAAGAGGCGCCGCCTCCAGAAGTGTTGGCACGTTGCAGGAGGATGGCTGCGCCCGGACCGCCGCTCAACACCGTCGCCGCGCGCCCCACTGGCACCACGACGCGCTCCACCGCCAGCGCGCCTTCCGGCGCCAGCGAAAGCACCGGCACCGAGGCCTCCGCACCCGCCATGACTCCCGTCAGCGTGCGCGTGGTGACCGAGGCCGCGCCCCAGGTGACGAGGACACTCGTCGTGAGACGGGCCACCTCCCGGATCTGCTCTCCCTCCGTCATGAACAGGAAGCGGTCCAGGTATTCGGGTGACGACAGGAGAAGCGCCACCACGCCCGCTGGAAGGTTTCGCAGCCCGTCGATGCTTTCCACGGGATGGGTGAGGAGCTGTCCCAGGGACTGGTAGAGGTCCACGACGGCGTCGCCCGCGCCGTCCAACGAGCGATTGCTGGGCGTCCGCGTGGCGGAAGACTCCGCTCCGCCCGTTGTAGAAGCGCCCCAGTTCGAAGTGGCCCGAGCGAAAAGCTCCATCCTTCCAGGTGATGGGCACCACTTTCTGCTGCGTGCTTCCATCGAGTGCCCACGCCAGGTAGCCGTCCGGCCGGAGCACCGCCACCCGCTCCCGGACGAAGCGCTTCATGCGGCGCAGCAGTTCCTCACGGGAGACCTCACCTTGTTCCAACACCTCGCGCAGCAAGAAGGCCGCCGCCATGCGAGGAGGGAAGGAGGCCCGTGACACCGGCTTCCCCATCAGATGCCCCAGCACCTCGATGGCGTCATCGGGTGTGAAGGGATTCCGGCGGACGGGCAGCTCGTCCAGATCCTCCAGGCCGGCGCGCACGAGCAGCTTCTCGAAGGCGTCCACCTCCTGCAGGCCCATCTCCACGGCCTGTCGCGAGAGCTTTCCGGGACCGGGTGCGATGAAGGCCGTCCCTGCGGGGATGCGCACGGGGCTTCGACGCCCATGCGTTTCTTCGTCCAAGTCGTCGTCTGCGTCGGGGCTCCGTTGCCGCTCCCGGGGAACATCTCGGGTGGAGGCCGAGCGTTGCCGGAGGGTTCGCGAGTTGCCGCGTCCAGCGTGCCTTTCCACGCCAGCGCAGCCTGTGACGACCAGGGTCAGACACAACCACATGAGGCTCGCGCGCATTGTTCAGCCAGGCCTTCCCTCAACGGAGAAGGAAGATTCGTGACGCACGCAGCAGCCACTGGGGCTGCTGCGTGTGGAGTTTCATGGGGCCTTGATCAGAACTCGTAGCCGCTCATGGTCACGCTTCCGCTCACACCATAGGCATGCGCGCCGACCCGCTCTCCCGACTCGAACCGGATGCCCCCCTGGAGTGAGACGCCGCACGGCACGCTCACATAGGATGAACCGGGCGTCAGCGAACAGCCGGGAACCATCGCCCGGGTGGAGCTCAAATCCTGATAGATGTAGGGGCTGATGGGCCCCACCCGCAAGCCGATGGCGGTGCTATTCGAAATCACGATGATGTCTGTGATGACGAGGGTCTTCCCCGCGGGCACCGTGTAGAGCGGCGTGATGTTGGTGGTGTTGCCGTTGAATCCACCGGAGAACGACTTGACGGAGTGTCCCCTGCCCGAGGACTCCGTCACCGCGCCGGCGGGTCCCTGGGGGCCCTGTGCTCCCTGCGCGCCGGTATCACCCTTGAGCCCCTGAGGACCCTGGGCTCCAGTGTCTCCCTTGGGGCCCGGAACGCCCTGCGGCCCTGAAGGCCCGGCCGGCCCCGGGGCCCCAGTGGCGCCGTCCGCGCCCGCTGCTCCAGCAGGCCCTTGAGGACCTGCGGCTCCGGGAGCACCCGCGGGCCCCGTGTCTCCCTTTGGCCCCGCAGGGCCTCCCGTTCCGATGCTGACATTGAAGCGGTCGTAGCCCGTCGCCGCAGGGTCCAGGGCGGTCACCGTCAGGAGATAGGTGCCGGGGATGACCGCCACCGGCGCCGGCAGCTTCGCCACGACCGTCGTCGTGCTGTGGCTCAGGATGATGAGCCCGGAGCCAGAGAGGTTGACCCCTGGCGCCGTGCTGCCGAAGTCCTGGCCGAAGATGGTGATCTCCTGGTTCTCCAGATCGACGGTGACGCTCTTGATGACGAGCGGTGGCGTCTGCGCGCTACCGGTGCGTGGGAATACGGTCAGGGCTGTCAGCAGGCACAACATCGCCAATCGGGCGGCTCGCATGGTGTCTCCGGGATGAGCGGGGAAAACCAGTTGTCGCGCGTGCGAGCGGAAAGTTGCCCTGATTCTGGAATGTTTGTGATTGTGGGGTGATTTCGACCCGACCCCTGCCGCGTCGAGGCGCCGCGCTACGGAAGGGGCTGGCAGGAGCTCAGCACCGGGGTGGTTGGCGCCTCGCCGGTGAACCGCTGCTTCAACCAGGCCAGGGTGCCGGGGATGTCGTCGCCCAGCACCCCGAAGTGATCCGCCACCGGGCATCCCACGAAGTCGATCTTCGCGCCCCGGAAGGCGAGGCCCGTCTTCACGATCAACGTCTGGGCCGGGTCGACGCGCTCGTCCTGTGCTCCCTGGACGAGCCGCACGGGCACGGTGAGCCGAAGCGTGCCGGGGTCCATCGCGTCCAGTTGCGCGTTCAACTCCGTGAACACGGGCGACTCCTTCAGCACGAAGGCCTTCGGAACAATGCCTCCCCAGGATTTCTCATCGCTCAACTCCACGCGGCATTCGGTGTCGACCCGTTCGTAGAGTTTCACGGCGTCCTCGGTGAGGAAATCCGTCAGCTTCACCTTGGAGGGATTGCCCTCGACGGCACCGGTCAGGAACAGGGGCATGAACGCGGAGTCGGGGCTCGTCCGGCAGCGCGATGATGCCCGACACCGCGACGGGCGCCTCCCCGACGCCTCCACTGATGGAGAGATAGAGCACGCGCATGGGGCGACAGCCAGCGGTCACGGCAGCGCGTTCCCTGCTTCGGGAGGAACAGACGGGGTCGAACCGGCCCTCCCTGTCCCAAGGATGGCTCACATGATTCCAGACCCGCCTGAATAAGGGCGCGGAGGGGTCGGTCGGTGTTGAGGAAGAGCAACGACGCTCTTTCTGACAAAGGCAGACCTGATGAGACTTCGGAGACATCTTGCTGTATCCAGGTGGAATCCCCCTTCTGTGTCGACACTGCTGGCGCTGGTGGTCGTGGGGTGCGGACCGGCTCCCTCGGCGGAACAGCCTTCGCCGGAAGGCAGCGCCCCTGTTTCGACACAGGTCGCGGCGCTGGAAACCGGCACCGTGACGCTCTCACCCGTGGCGGACGCGTACGTCACGCCCGACGCGCCGAACAGTAACTTCGGGCTCAATACGGCGTGGATCGTGAATCGCCAGTACGCCGAAGCCTACCTGAAGTTCGACCTGAGCAGCCTTCCCGCGAACGCGCGCATCACGTCCGTCACCTTCTCAGCGCTGGCCTACGACGGCTACGCCTACGGCGGGGATGGCAATGTCTACACGAGCTTCGTCACCGACGACTCGTGGCTGGAGACGGGTATCACCTGGAACAACAGGCCCGCGCCCTCGGGCACCCCGTCGGGCGAGTGGTTCCTCTGGTACAACCTCACGCCCGAGGACAAGCTGGGCGTCAACTCCAACCCGGCGCTCATCCCCGTCGTGCAGGGCGAACTGGATGGCGACAAGCTCGTGAGCTTCCGGCTGCACTCGCCGGGTTACAAGACGCGCTACCGCTCGCGTGAGTATTCCAATGCCAGCCAGCGCCCGAAGCTCGTCATCCAATACGAGCTGGGTGACGTCGTCACGGTCCTCGAACCGGAGGCGGACACCTTCACCAAGGGGGGGTATTGGGATGGCAACACCAACTTCGGCGGGTCGTACGAACTGGGCGTGAGCTACGGGTGGCCCGAGGCTTCGTTCCTGCGCTTCAACTTGGGGGGCCTCCCCTCGGGGGCGGTCATCAAGTCCGTGAAGTTCTCCGCCACCGCGCGGCGTGGGGCGTCTCCCGGTGGCGACGGCAATGTCTACACGTACCTCGTGCCCGACAATTCCTGGAACGAGTACGGCGTGAACTTCTACAATCAGCCAGCCATTGTCGGGTCGCCCCTGGGCGCGTGGTTCCTCTGGTTTCCCGGCAACTCGGACCAGCCGTTCGAGCAGGTGGGTGTCAATGACAGCCCCGAGCTGATCCCCGCGGTGCAGACGGCGTCGGACGCCACCGACCGGCGCATCTCCTTGCGGATCTCCGGCGCCCCGTACGGGTATCTCAGCTACTACCACTCTCGCGAGGTCGACAACGCATCCAAGCGCCCGCACCTCGAAGTGACGTACACGCCGTGATTCACGGGCGGGCTCCGGACGCGGTGAGGGTTTGCGTCCGGAGCACGGCCCTGTGGTAGCCGGTAGACTGGAGTCGCCGTCCATTGCCCGCGAGGAGCCGACAGACCATGCGTACCCATCGAGCCGTGATCACCTTGCTGCTGCTCCTCTCTGCCAGCGCATTCGCGCGCGAGCCCTTCCCTGACGTGACGGATACCGCGTTCACCAATGCGGTGGTGACCCTGCACAACAGCTACCGCGCGAAGCACAGTGCTCCTGCCCTGACGGTGGACGCCTCGATCGTGGCCTACGCGAAGACCCGCGCGAAGACTGTCTCGACCTTTGAAGGGCTCTCCGAGGGCCACCGGGGACTCGACCACAAATACGGTGAGAACCTCTATTGGGCTGGGAGCTCAACGGATGGGGAGTCGTCCACCCGGCTTGCGAATGCCGCCGTCAGTGCATGGTACGGCGAGATCGCGAAGTACAGCTTCAAGAACGGTCGCTTCTCCGCGGACACCGGCCACTTCACACAACTGGTCTGGAAGGGCACCACCAAGATCGGCTGCGCCATCGCCCGGGGGAAGGGCTCCAAGTGGTACGAAACGTATGTGGTCTGTAACTATCGGGCTCCGGGAAACATGATGGGGGCGTTCCAGACGAACGTCCTGCCCCCGAAATGACCTTGGTCCGCTTGCACGAGGGGCCATCCCCGCTGTCGGTCATTTCAATCCGCGGGTAGGCTCCACGCACCCATGCAATTCGCCATCCCCCATGCGCCCCGCCGTGTCCGTCTGGCCCAGGTTCCCGGGGCGGTGACCCGTCTGGTGCGCGGGGTGCTCGTGGCCCTGGGGGTGATGGCGCTCCTGGGGC
>NZ_RAVZ01000369.1 GCF_003611635.1 Corallococcus terminator
GGACTGGGGACATGGGGGAACTCCGAGGGGGACCGGCCTTGAGCGGACCTTACAGGGGGACCGCCCGTGACGCGACCCGCTGAGCACCCCATGCGCACATCCGGAAACACCGTGGGTGTCCGGGCGGCGGGAAAATCCGACGGGCGGGCAGGCAAGTGTCGGTTGGCATCCGGCGCCCGGGGTCCCAGAATCGCCCGACGATGGCGCGCAGTGAACCCAAGACCCTGGAGAGCCTGCTTCCCAAAGTGCTGGCGCGCCTCGCCGGAGAGTCCGGCCGTGGGATGTCGCTGATGCCCCTCTGGGTGGCCGCGGCCGGGGAGAACACCGCGCGCCACAGCCGCCCGCACCACCTGGAGGGCAAGACGCTCGTCATCTCCGTGGAGAACGCCGAGTGGGCCCAGGCCCTCACCCGCCAGGCCCCGTCCCTCTGCGAGCGGCTCAACGAAAAGCTGGGCCCCGGCACCGTGACGGCGCTCACCTTCCAGTTGGAGTCCCGGTGAGGAGGACCGCGCTCCTGGGCGTGCTGCTCGCCGCGGCATGGGGCCCCATCCCCCGCGCCTCCGCCGAGCCACCGCCCTCGAAGGTGGCCTCCGTCACGCCCACCGATCCAGGAGCCGCGGCGCTCACGCCCACCCTCGCGGTGGAGACACCCCAGTCCCAGGAGGCCCGGGCCCGCATGCACGTCGCGCGCGAATTCGAACGCGTGGGCCGGCGCGCGCCCACCAACGACAAGGCCCTGGAGACCGCGGCCCGGAGGCTCGCGCGCGAAGCGCTGAGCGAGTTCACCACCGGCGCCCCCGACCTGCTCACCCTCACCGAGGCCGTCAGCGAATCCGGCGCCGCGGATCCGTCGCCCCGCGCCCTGGTCATCCGCGCCTGGGTGCACGCGCACGCCATCGAGACCTTCCTCGCCCGCGCGGACTTCAACGAGGAGCGCGCGAGCCACTACGGCGTGGGCGTGGCGTTCCTGGGAGAGCGGGCCGCGCTGGTGCTGCTGATCGCGGACCGCAAGGCGGAGATCCTCCCCTTCCCCCGCACCCTGGCCACCGCGAAGACGGAGCGCACGGTCTGCGGCCGGCTGGTGTCGCCGCTGCGAAGTCCCGAAGTCTTTATCACCCGGCCGGATGGCGAGGTGGAAGGCGTTCCCCTGTCGCGCGCACCAGCGGGCACCTCCGGCTTCTGCGCCCGGCTCCCCTTCACCCGCTCCGGCACCTATACGGTGGAGGTGGTGGGCCAGGGCGACGCGGGACCGGAGGTGGCCTCGCTGTTCCTCGTGCAGGTGGGCGCGCGCTCGGCGAAGAGCGCACGCGAGGCAACCCGCGAACCCACCACGCTGACCGAGGCGCGTGACGCACTCTACGAGCGCATCAACGCCTTGCGCCGCGCGCACCACCTGCCGGAGCTCGCGCCGGATCCAACGCTGGAGGACGTGGCGCTGCGCTACAGCACGCGCATGGCCGCGGAGGGCTTCTTCGCCCACGTCGCGCCGGACGGTTCCACCCTCACGCGCCGGCTTCCGGAGGGCACCCGCTACATCCGCGCGGGAGAGAACCTGGGGCTGGCCGCGGGCCCGCTCGCGGCGCACTTCGGCATCGAGCACAGCCCCGGTCACCGCAAGAACCTGATGGACCCTGCGTTCCGCTTCATGGGCGTGGGCGTGGCCTTCCAGAAGATCGACGGGCGCGACCAGGCCATCGTCACGGAGGTCTTCACCGCGGCCTCGCCCGGCGCGGCGGCCTCCACGGATCCGCTGTCGGACGCATACGAGGCGCTGGCCCGGCACCGCGCCACGCTCAAGCTGCCGCCCCTGGTGCGCAGCGATGTGCTGGAGCGACTGGCGCGCGAACATGCGCGGCGCTCGCTGGAACAGGACGAACCCTCGGCCGGAGCGGGAGACCCGTCCCCCCTGCACGAGCGCGTGTTCTCGGTGCTGCCCGACGCGGGCACGGCGTCGGTGGACTTCTTCGTCGTGGGAGACCCGGGCGCCATCCCCGAATCCCGCAGCCTCGCCACGGCCACCAACACCCGCGTGGGCGTGGGGCTGGTGAAGGGCAACTCCAAGCGCTTCGGCCAGGGCCAGTACTGGGTGGCCGTCATCTACGCCGCGGTCCGCTGAAGCCCGCGCGCCGGACGATTTCCGCGCAACTCTCCAGACGCAACCGAGCGTGGACACGAAGCGCGTCTTCGCCACCGGCCACTCCAACGGCGGCACGCGGGTCACGTCTGGCCGGGCAGCACGCGCTACCCGGCGGCAACGCGCACGCAGTGTGGAGGCGACGTCACGTCGGACCTCCAGGCGAACACGATGCTCTGGAACTTCTTCACCACGCATCCCATGCCCTGAGCTGAAACGCAGGGCCGCCAACCGTTTTCCCTGGCCGGAAGGTCGGGGGCGGAGGCGCGACGAAGGGATGTCCACGCGGACTCCGGCCACGTCCCCCTTCGGGCGTGGCCGGAAAAACAGCGTCATGCGCCCCGAAACAAAAGGACGCGTCCGTCGATAACTAGACGGGGCGACGCTGGGTCGCGTAGGCCTCGAGCCCCATCTGCGGAGGCGCGAGGTTGGCGTACATCGGGCACTTCATGCACGTGAACGACTGCCACCCACGACGCACGGCCTCATCGAGGCAGTTGTCGTAGTGGTTGCAGTTCAGGTTGCGATGCGTCTCGACGCCTGCCCGCTTCGGGCCGGCTTCGGGATTGATGGTCTGCGGCAGATCGGATGGACACGGCTTCATGGAGCCTCCCCTATGAGCTGTTTCCCCCCCCGAGGTCTGTGAACGAGCAGTGCTACCGACGACAGGTCCGCCTGATGACACGACGGCGGTCCGCAGTAGCGCTCAACGGCGGCGCAACGTAAGGATTCCCACCGGCTTGCGCAACGGGTCGACAACCCCGCGGGACCAGCCCGTGGGCGCGGGATCTAGGACTTGTCGGGCCGACTGTCAAACCGACCCCCGCCCACCTGTTGGGGAATGTCGACTTCAAACCTCTCGTTCCGATGCCGCAAGGCCGCGATGTGAAAGGAAGATTCCATGAGTTGGACCGGCTGGGTGGCGGGTTGGGTGACGGGGGTGGCGCTGGGACAGTCCCCGGCGACACTGGAGGCCGTCCGCCTGCACCGGCCCGACGCGGCCACCCTCGCCAGGGCGGAGCTCACCGCCTGCGAGGCCGCGAAGTGCCCTGACGCCGGCCGCCTGGGCCTGCTCGCCGGCACCCTGGTCCTCTCCGACGGCGATGCGGCCCTGGCCCGGGACCTGCTTGCCCGGCACCCCGCCCCGCCGCCCCTGGAGGCCTTCCAGGCCTTCTACCTGGGGCAGGCGCGCTTCTACGCTGGCGACCCCAATGGGGCGGCCGGGGACTTCGAACGGGCGCTGGAGAAGGCCTCCCCGGCCCTCGCGGTGCGTGCCCGGGCCCGGTTGGGAGAGGCCCTGCTGGACGCCCACCGTCCCAAGGACGCGGCCCCGGTGCTGGAGTCGGCGGCGGCGGCGCAGCCCACGGCGGAGTTGCTCTTCCAGCGGGCGACGACGCGCGCGGCCACCGGCAACCCGGCGGGCCTGCGCGCGGACCTGAAGGCGGTGGCGCTGCGCTTTCCCACCCACCCGTACGCGGATGAGGCGCTGGAGAAGCTGAGCGCGCTCAAGCCCGCAGTGAAGCTGACCCTCCCCGAACACCTCCAGCGCGCGAAGGGGTTCCTCTCCGCGGGCGCGGCGACCCGGGCCCAGGAAGAGCTGGAGACGGCGGAGAAGCGGTCGCTGGTGAAGGGGGCCCCCGCGCAAGCACAGGTGGCGCTGCTCCGGGCCCAGGTGCTCTTCGTGCGAGGCAAGCCCGACGAGGCGGAGAAGGCGCTCGCGGTGGCGCGCAAGGGCCCGCCGGCCATCGCCGCGGAGGCCGCGCTGGTGGTGGCACGCCGGGCGCTGCGCTCGGATGACAACGTGAAGGCGCGCGGGCTGATGGCGGCGCTGGACAAGGCGTATCCGTCCCAGGCCGCGGGCGAGGAAGGCGCGTTCTTCGCCGCCTGGCTGGACATGCAGGGCGGCCGTTTCGAGGACGCGACGAAGTCCTTCGTGGACTACGAGAAGCGCTACAAGGGTTCGCGACGCCGCGACGAGGCCATGTGGTTCCGGGCCCTGGCGCACCTGCGATTGGAACAGTACCCCCGGGCGAAGCAGGCCCTGGAGGAGCTGATCACGGCGTATCCGAAGACGGCCCTCGCGCCGCAGGCCCGCTACTGGATGGCGCGCGCGGACGAGCTGGGTGGCGGCAAGCCGGCCGTGGTGGGCCCGGCCTACGAGGCGGTCATCAGCGCCGCGCCTGCGTCGTTCTACGCGCTGCTGGCTTCGGAGCGGCTGCAAGAGCTGGGGCGCAAGCCGCCGGCCGCCTTCCCGCAGCCGCCGCAACAGCTCACCCTGCCCCGGCCTCCGGAGCTGGAGCTGGCGGTGGCCCTCACGCGCGCGGGCCTCTTCCGCGACGCGGCGGACGAGGTGCAGTCGCGCGTGTCGGGCCTGCGCTCAGCGGACCAGGCGCTGCCGTTCGCGCACGCGCTCCTGCACCTGGGCGAGTACGGCCACGCACACAGCGTGGCGGCGCGCTACCTCTGGGGCCGGGCTTTCGGAGCGAAGGCCCCGGACGCGCTGGCCGCGTTCTATCCGCGCGCGTTCGCTCAGGCGGTGGAGACGGAGTCCACGCGGCAGGCGCTCGATCCGTTCTTCGTGTGGGCCATCATGCGGCGGGAGAGCGCGTTCCGCCCGGAGGTCATGAGCGCGGCGGACGCGCGAGGGCTGATGCAGATCATCCCGCCCACGGCCACGGAGATCGCGCTGAAGATGTCGGAGCCCGCGCCCGCGCCCGCGGACCTCTTCGCCCCGGAGCGCAACATCCGTTACGGCGCCTGGTACCTGGCGCAGTTGATGAAGCGCTTCGCCCATCCGGCGCTCGCGGCGGCGGCCTACAACGCGGGCCCCAAGGCGGCGGTGCGCTGGACGCAGGAGCGGGGCACGCTGCCGTTGGATCTCTTCGTGGAGTCCATCCCGTACAAGGAGACGCGCGGGTACGTGAAGCAGGTGCTCGCGGACCTGTACCTGTACCACCGCTTCTACGAGAAGGGCGGCAGCCAGGCCCGGCTCGCGATGACGGTGCCGTCACCCGCCACGGACGGCGTCAGCTTCTGACGGACGCCGTCGCCGACGGGCAGGGTCCATGCCCTGCCCCGCGCGGAACAGCCGGAACGCCTCAGGCGCCGCGAACGGCCCGGCGGCGTTCAATCTCCTGCTCCAGGGTCCGCACGACGTCGGACAGGGGCATGCTGCTGGAGTCCACGTGCACCGCGTCGTCGGCGGCCTTCAGGGGCGCCACGGTGCGCGCGGAGTCGGCGGTGTCCCGCTGCGTCTGATCCGTGAGGACGGCCTCCAGGCTGCTGTCCACACCCTTCTGGAACAGCTCCTCGAAGCGGCGGCGCGCGCGCACCTCCGGGTCGGCCGCGAGGAAGAACTTCGCGTCCGCGTCCGGAAACACCACCGTGCCGATGTCGCGGCCTTCCAGGATGGCGCCCGCCTCCGTCTCCAGCGCGAGCCTCCGCTGGAGCGCGAGCAGTCCCGCGCGCACCACCGGACGGCCCGACACCTGCGAGGCGCCCATGGAGATGGCCGGCGTGCGGATCTCCCCGGACACATCCTCGCCGCCCAGGATCACGTGGTTCTCCTCCCCCACCACCTGGAAGTGGATCCGCACGCGCCCGAGCAGTTCGCCCAGCTTCGCGTCGTCGTCGAACGCGATGCCTTCGCGCGAGGCCATCAGCGCCACGCAGCGGTAGATGGCACCGGTGTCCACCAGCGCGAACCCCAACCGGCGCGCGAGCAGCTTGGACACGGAGGACTTGCCCGCCCCGGCCGGCCCGTCGATGGCGACGATGAACGGACGCGGGCTCATGACAGGATCTCCTTCAGCGCGCTCACGCACCGAGCGTTCTCGGAGGGCGTGCCCACGGAGATCCGCAGGCAGGTGGGAAAACCGTTGCCCGCCATCGGCCGGACGATGACGCCCCGGCGCAGCAGTTGTTCGTACACCTCGCCCGCGGGCCGGTGGCAGTCCACGAAGACGAAGTTGGCGTGGCTCTCCGACAGCGTGACGCCCAGCTTCAGCAGCTCCTGCTCGTAGTAGCGCAGGCCCGCGTGGTTGTTCGCCCGCGTCTGGCGCACGTGCTCCGTGTCGTCCAGCGCCGCCATGCCCGCCGCCTGCGCCACCACCGTGAGGTTGAAGGGCATCCGCGTGCGGTGCACATACCCCACGAGCTTCGCGTCCATCACCGCGCAGCCCAGCCGGATGCCGGCCAGCCCGTGGATCTTGCTGAAGGTGCGCAGCGCCACGAGGTTCGGGTGCGCGCGGAACAGCTCCACGCCGCTCGCGTAGTCGGGCCAGTCCACGAACTCCGCGTAGGCCTCGTCGTGGATGACGAGCACGTCCTTCGGCACCGCGGCCAGGAACGTCTCCAGGTCCTTGCGTCCGAACGCCGTGCCCGTGGGGTTGTCCGGGTTGGCCAGGAACACCATGCGCGTGCGCGGTGTGACTGCGCGGGCCATGGCCACCAGGTCGTAGCGGAAGCCCTCGCGCATGGGCACCTCCACGAACGGGCGACCATGCGCCTGCGCGGAGATGCGGTACGCCGGGAACGAACCCTTGCACAGGAGGATCTCCTCCTCCGGCGTGGTGAACGTGCGCATCAACAGTTCGATGAGCTCGTTGGAACCACTGCCGAGGACGACCTCCTCCGGCTTCACGCCCAGGTGCGAGGCCAGCCGGCGCACCAGGTGGAAGCTCGTCGCATCCGGGTACAGGTGCACGGACGTGACGGCGTTCTTCATCGCCTCCACCGCGCGGGGCGACGGGCCCAGCGGGTTCTCGTTGGAGGCGAGCTTGATGACGCCGGTGAGGCCGTACTCCCGCTCGGTCTCCTCGATGGGCTTGCCTGGAACGTAGGCCTTGAGCGTCTCGACGTAGGGAGGAACGAGCGGTCGCATGCGGGATGAACCTCTTACTTGCCGGAGAACATGCCCAGCGCGCGGAACTTGTTGTAGCGGTCGCGCACCAGTTCGTCCGGCGACAGCTCCGCCAGTTGGCCCAGGTGCTTGCGCAGCGTCTTGCCCAGCGACTCGGCCGCCTTGGGCGGATCGCGGTGCGCACCACCGGGAGGCTCGGGGATGACCTCGTCGATGATCTTCATCTCCAGGAGGTCCGGCGCGGTGGGCCGCATCGCGTCCGCGGCCTTGTCCGCCTTGGTGGCGTCGCGGAAGAGGATGGACGCGCAGCCCTCCGGGCTGATGACGGAATAGACGCTGTTCTGGAACATCAGCACGCGGTTGCCCACGCCAATGGCCAGCGCGCCGCCGGAGCCGCCCTCGCCCACCACCGTGGAGATGATGGGCACGCGCAGCCGGCTCATCACCTCCAGGTTGACGGCGATGGCCTCCGCCTGCCCGCGCTCCTCCGCGCCGATGCCCGGGTACGCGCCCGGCGTGTCCACGAAGGTGAGGATGGGCTTCTCCATCCGCTCGGCCAGCTCCATCAGCCGGCGCGCCTTGCGGTAGCCCTCCGGGCGGGGCATGCCGAAGTTGCGCGCCATGTTCTCCTTCGTGTTGCGCCCCTTCTGGTGGCCGATGACCATCACCGGCTTGCCGTCGAAGCGCGCGAAGCCGCCGACGATGGACGGGTCCTCGCCGAAGTGCCGGTCGCCGCACATCTCGAAGAAGTCCGTGAAGAGGAACTGGACGTAGTCCAGGAAGTACGGCCGGGCGTTGTGCCGCGACAACTGCACAATCTGCCAGCGCGTCAGGTCGCTGAAGATTTCCGTCTGGAGCTTCTTCGCCTTCTTCTCCAGCTTCGAAATCTCGGAGGAGAAGTCCACCGTGCCGCTGGTGGAGAGGACCTTCAGCTCCTCGATCTTCTTTTCCAGCTCGATGAGCGGGCGCTCGAAGTCGAGCGCGTAGCCAATGCCGGTTGCCATGGCGCGGAACTAGCACCAGGGTTCAAGCCTTTCAACGCGCAAGCGGTTACGCACCCCTGGAATGTCCCAGGGCCCCACCCGTCTGGAGCGACATGGTCCTCGCCCTGTCCCTGCTGGCCCTGACGCTGTCCGCCACCCCGCCCACGCCCCCCTCGGGCCAGGCCCTCAACACCCAGGGATTCCGGCTCTACCAGGCCGGCAAGTACCCGGAGGCCCTCGCCCGGTTCCAGGCCGCCGCCCAGGCGAAGCCGGACTACGCCCTGGCCCACTACAACGTCGCCGCCACCCTGGGCCTGCTGCGCAAGCAGGGCAAGGTGTGCGAGTACAGCGCCCACCGCGACGTCATCGTCGAGAAGCTCACCACCGCCGTGCGCCTGGATCCGCGCCGGCTCAAGCGGGCCCGGGATGACGCCGACCTGGACGTCATCCGGGACACGCTGGGCTGGCAGAAGCTGCTGGGCCTCACCCCGGAGAAGGTGGCGGACGTGCCCGCCCTCGTGCGAGCGGTGTCCTGGTACGGCCCCGGCGTCGGCGTCTACGGCACCACCCGCGCTCTCAAATTCCAGGACGGCGGCAGGGTGGAGTTCTGGCAGCGGGAGGTGGACGACTCCGGTACGCCCCGCGAATCCCGCACGCCGGGCACGTACACCGTCCGGGGCCGCGCCGTGGAGATCACCCTCAAGGGCCGCAAGCCCGTGTCCGGCACCCTGAGCACCGGGGGCGTCCTCACCTTCCCGGAGGCGCTGGGCACCTTCACCGACAGTCCCTCGGAGTGCGACGCCTGAGCGGGAAGTGACGCCCCGCGCACGCCTACACCCGCGCAAGGGCGCATCACCCTGGCGCGCCTGCCTGCCGGTGCCCATCGTGTTCCCGGGAGCGGGGGATGCCTGTGCACGGACTGAACGCGAGGCAGTGGGGGTTGGTGGCGATTGTCGCGGGGGGACCCTTCGTCCTCGCCTTCCTGTTGGGCGCGGCGGCCCCGGAGCTGCTGGCGCCGGTGCTCGGCACGCCGCTGGGAGGCCTGAGCTGGCTTGCGGCCACCGGGCTGGGAATCCTGGGCGGCGCCCTCTTCGCGCGCATCCTCGCGGCCCTGCAGCGCCCGCGCATCCAGCGCTCTCCGACGCTGCGGCGGGTGGGCACGCTGGGCGGAGCCGGGGCGGTGG
>NZ_RAVZ01000036.1 GCF_003611635.1 Corallococcus terminator
ACCGTGTGCCCCTCCGAGGTCGCCCGCGCGGTGGGGGAGGGGGACTGGCGCTCCCGGATGGAGCCCGTGCGCGAGGCGGCCCGCAGGCTCGTCGCGCGCGGGGTGCTGGACATCGTCCAGGGCGGTCGGGTGGTGGACCCTTCCACCGTGCGCGGTCCCATCCGTCTGCGATTGCGTTCGTGACGCCGGGCGTCTTTCGGTGTGGCGTAAGGCACAGCAGGCGCCGCCGTCACGCAATCCTGCTTGCGCTCACATGGAGGGCCGACTACGCGAGGGGCCCCTTGTCCCGCAGGACATGACCTGGGGTTGGTATCTCTTCAACGACGCGTACACCTTGTCGCCGCCGGTGCCGCTGTCGCAGCTTCGTACCCGCGTCACGATGACGTGGCCCGGGCGCTCCACCTCTGGCCTGCGCCCGTCCACCGTGGTGGCGGACTTCCGGTACTAGGAGACTTCATGGCCCGCGAGAAGAAGACCGAGTTCGACATCGTCCTGTGGGGTGCCACGGGGTTCACCGGCCGACTGGTGGCGGAATACCTGGCCCGTTCGCAGGACGCGCACGGCGCGAAGTGGGCGCTCGCCGGAAGGGACGCGGGCCGCCTGGAGAAGGTCCGAGCGGAGCTGACCGGGCTGAATCCCGCCTGCGCTTCCCTGCCGGTCGTCATCGCGGACGCGAAGGACGCCGCCTCGCTGGATGCGCTGGTGGCGCGCACGCGCGTCGTCATCTCCACGGTGGGGCCCTACAACCGCTACGGCAGCGAACTGGTGGCCGCCTGCGCCCGCGCGGGCACGGACTACTGCGACCTGACCGGTGAAGTGCACTGGATGCGCAAGATGATCGACGCGCACGACACCCAGGCACGGGAGACCGGGGCGCGCATCGTCCACACGTGCGGCTTCGACTCCATCCCCTCCGACCTGGGCGTCCTCATGGTCCAGGACTACATGCGCGAGCGGCACGGCGGCCACTGCGACCAGGTGCGCTACCACCTGACGCACATGCGCGGCGGCTTCAGCGGCGGCACCGTCGCCAGCATGATGGACACGTTCGACGCGGTGAAGGCGGAGCCAGCGCTGCGCCGCGTGCTGACGAGCGCCCACGCGTTGGATCCGGAGCCCGGCCGGGGCACGAAGGAGGAGCGCGACCAGATGACCGTGCGCAAGAGCCCGGAGACGGGTGGGTGGACGGCGCCGTTCTTGATGGCCTCCGTCAACACGCGCGTCGTGCGCCGCTCCAACGCGCTCCTGGGCTTCCCCTGGGGCCGCGACTTCTTCTACGCGGAGGTCACCGACTTCGGGCCCGGCGCCAGGGGGCTCGCGCTGGCCGCGTCCACCACCGCGGGGCTGGGAGGCTTCATGGCCGCATCGAGCGTGGACGCGGTGCGCGGCCTCTTGGAGAAGCACGTGTTGCCCGCGCCCGGACAGGGGCCGTCCGCCAAGATTCGCGAGAGCGGTCGCTTCGAGGTGCGGATGCTGGGGGAAGGCCTGTCGCCCAAGAGCGGCCAGCGCGTGAAGGTGGAGGGCAAGGTGGCGTCGAAGGGAGACCCGGGCTACGCGGCCACGTCGCGCATGCTCGCGGAGTCTGCGCTGTGCCTCGCCTTCGACACCCTGCCCAAGCGCGGCGGCGTCCTCACGCCCGCGTCCGCCATGGGGATGGTGCTGGTGGAGCGTCTGCGCAAGGCGGGAATGACCTTCGAGGTCCACGACCGCGCCGCGTGACGCCCCTGGCTGGAGCCCCTCGCCTGCATGCGCGAGGGGCCTGGCCGCGCTGCTTTCAGTCGCGCAGGTAGTGGCAGGTGTAGCCGCCCGGGTTCTTCACCAGGTAGTCCTGGTGGTAGCCCTCGGCGGGGGTCCACTCGCCCGCGGGGGCAATTTGCGTGACGACGGGGCGGGGCCACTTGCCCGACGCGTTGACGCGCGCCTTCACCGCCTCGGCCGTCTTCTTCTGCGCGTCCGACAGGTAGAAGAGGGCGGAGCGGTACTGCGTGCCCACGTCGTTGCCCTGGCGGTTGAGCGTCGTCGGGTCGTGCATGCGGAAGAACCACTTCTCCAGCAGCCCCTCGTACGTCAGCAGCTTCGGGTTGAAGACGACGCGCACCGCTTCCGCGTGGCCCGTCGTCCCCAGGTGCACGTCCTCGTAGGTGGGGTGGTCGGACGTCTTCGCGCCGCCCGTGTAGCCGACCTCCGTTTCGATGACGCCGGGGATCTTCCGCAGGAGGTCTTGCATGCCCCAGAAGCATCCACCCGCCAGGTACGCCGTCTCCGTGGTGGCCTCCGTCGGGGCCTTCGCCTTCGCCAGCACCACCGCGCCGGTGGCCGGGGCCAGGGTGCCCTGGGGTTCGCCCGGGGCCGCGCGGCCGAAGGTCGGCAGCCACGCGCCATAGCCCTTCGCGGCCAGCTCGTTCACGGGGATGAAGCGCAGCGACGCGGAGTTGATACAGTAGCGCAGGCCCGTGGGCTCCGGCCCGTCCTCGAAGACGTGGCCCAGGTGGGAGTCCCCGTCCTTGGAGCGCACCTCCACGCGCACCATGCCCAGGCTGCTGTCGCGCTTCTCCACCACGTGCTCCTTCGCCAGCGGGCGGGTGAAGCTGGGCCAGCCGGTGCCGGACTCGAACTTGTCGCGCGAGGAGAACAGGGGCTCGCCGCTGACCACGTCCACGTAGAGCCCTTCCTCGTGGTGGTTCCAGTAGGTGTTGCGGAAGGGCGGCTCGGTGCCTTCCTTCTGGGTCACCTGATAGACGGTCGGCGACAGGGTGCGCCGCAGTTCCTCGTCGGACGGCTTCGTGTACTTGCGGCCGTCCTTCACCTGCGCGGATTCGGCGGAGCCGGGAGGGGTGCCCGGCGCGGCGCCGCGGGCCTCGGTGCACGCGCTCAACGCCGCGAACAGGACCAGCGCCACGGGCCACAGCCGGCGCGCCACCGACGGAGGGGCGCGCCGGGCGAGGGGGGAGACGGTTGGGGCGGACGACATGGACTCGGGCCTCCGGACGCGCCCGGGGTGGGCGCTCCTCCCTGGTACGCGGGACCCCCAGGTGCGGTTTCAGGGATTGTTGAGTCCTGAAGGCCCAGGGTGGGCAACCGGGCCTTCCCGCGCCCTTCCGCGGGCCCGGGCAGTGGCCGGGAAGGCAGGCCGGCGCTACGTTTGGCCAGCAACGGGAGGCAAGCCGATGGGCGAGGGACGCGGACCAAGAGGTCCAATCGGACGGGTGACGGGCATCTCGCGGGCCGAGGGCGCCAGCGTCGTCCTGCGAATCCGGGCGCTCCAGCGGGTGGAGAGCACCGCGGCCATCTCCTCCAGCACCACGCCCCGGCGCTCGTTCGCGGAGGTGATGGAGCGCCATGCGCAGGGGCTCACTTGGTCGGAGCCGCTGCCGCTGCCCGGGGTGCCCCGGGCCCTTCCGCCCCCTGTTCGCGGCCACGAGGACGCGGAGTTGATGCGCGCGGAGCCGGCCCCCGACACCTTCGTCGGCCTGATGTGGTCGAAGCTGAAGGGCTCCCGCTAGCCGGAGGCGGGCGCTTCGTCACGCGCTCATGCGCCGGTACATGAGGTCGGTGCGCAGCGCGTACTTGCGGCCCTCGGTGACCTCCGCGCCTTCATGCAGCACGTGGTGGTTGAAGAGCAGGGCGGTGCCCATGCTCGGCGTCACGGAGTGCCCGAGCGAGAAGAAGTTCGTCGCGCCTCCGTGCATGCCGTCATTCAGGTAGACCATGAAGGTGAGCAGGCTTCGCTCGTCGCGGTGGCGCACGAAGGCGCCGTCGTAGTGCGGTGCGAAGTACTGGCCCACGTCGTAGCGATAGCAGCGCAGTCGCTCGTTCGTCCCGCAGGCCTCCCACTCGCGCTCCAGGCGGCGCGGCACGTGGGGCGCGATGCGCTGAAACAACGTCGTGGCCAGCGCGACGTCGTCGAACATCGCCCGGGTGTTGTTGCGGATGTCGGGGCGCATCACGAAGCCCGAGGACGTGGTGATGGGCGCCGCCGTCGGACCCACGCCCTCGATGCGTTCAATCAGCGCGCGGCACTCGTCGGCGCTGAGCAGGTGCTCGACGGTGATGAGGAGCGGGTTGCGCTCGTCGAGCTCCTCCTCCGGGTTCGGCAGGATGTTCAGCATGGGGACCTCCGAAGGCTCGGGTCGCGGCCCATGATGCCCGAAACGGGGGGCCTCGTGCCTCCGCCCGTATCCTGTCGGGACGCGCTACTCGGGGCTCGGTCCGGGCATGGCGGGCTTCGGGGCCTCGGTGAGGTCCACGGACGCGCTCGGTGTGGCGGCACCCAGCAGCGTGGAGACGTCGCGGCCCCGCGCGTTCGGCGTCACGAGGTCCGGCTTCGCGTCGTGGTTGATGCGGCCCACCGCGACCGCGTAGGGCCCGTCCCCCGTGGCGAAGCGGGTGTCCGCGCCGAAGGCGCCGTCGCCCCGGCCCGGCAGGAGGGACACGGTGTCCTCGAAGAAGTTCGCGGTGGCGAGGTCCAGCTTCCCGTCCCCGTCGAAGTCCAGGGTCGCGACGGAGTACGGCCCGCCCTCCACGTGGAAGTCCGTGCGGGGCTGGAACGTGCCGGTGCCCGTGCCGCGCAGGATGGACACGCTGCGGTCCAGGAAGTTCGCGGTGACGAGGTCCAGGGCTCCGTCGCCGTCCACGTCCGCCACCGCGACCGAATAGGGCGAGTTGCCCGTGCGGAAGTCCACGCGGGACGCGAACCTCCCGTCTCCGTGGCCGAGCAGCACCGACACCGTGTCCACGAAGTTGGCGGTGACGAGGTCCGCCTTCCCGTCCTGGTTGAAATCGCCCACCGCCACCATGAAGGGCCCCGTCCCGGTGGGGGCATCCTTCCGGGGCGCGAACGTCCCGTCGCCGTGGCTCAGCAGCACCGACACGGAGTCGGAGAGGCTGTTGGAGGTGACGACGTCCAGCAGCCCATCTCCATTGAAGTCGCCGACGCCGACGGAGGAGGGCTCACGGTCCACCGCGAGGTCGCTCCGGGGCGTGAACGTCCCGTCTCCCCGGCCGAGCAGCACCGACACGGTGCCGACGAAGTTGCTGGTGACGGCGTCCAGGCGCCCGTCCCCATTGAAGTCGCCCACGGCGACGCCAGTGGGCATGAGGCCCGTGGCCGTGTCCACCGGCGCCGCGAACGTCCCATCCCCCAGCCCCCGCAGCAGCGACACGTTGCCCTCGCGGTGGTTGGCCGTGAGGACGTCCATGCGGCCATCCGCGTCGAAGTCTCCCAGCGCCAGCGCGCGCGGCCCCGTCCCCGTGGGCGACGCCAACGGCGGGTCGAGCACGGGCCGGAGCACGGGGGTGGGGTCCGGCACCGCGCGCGTCAGCCCCATGCCCAGCAGCCCCGTCACGCTGAACAGCAGCACGCCAGCATGGGCCATCCGGTGGTGTCGCATGTCATGTCCCCCTCTGCGCCTTGAACCTGCAATGCCGTACGAACAGGTTTTCCGTGACATCCCAGTTCGCGGTGCAAGACTTAAGGCGCGACACCATGCGGGACCATGCCCCTGGAGGGAGGGGTGGTGCCGGGCGGGTGACAGACGGCAGACGGCTCGCATGCGCGGGGTAGGCTCCACGGCCCGCCATGCCCGCTTCGTCCGAGCCTCCCTCCGCGTCGTCGTCCGAGCCGTCGTTCGAACCCCGTGGGTCGTCCCTCCGCCACGCGCTGGTGGTCACCACGTCGGACCGGGTGGACGGGGGGCTCGCACAGCGTGCGCGTGAGGCGGCGGAGTCGGTGGGGGTGCCGTATGTGGAGCGTCACCACAAGCTGCCCCTGAAGAAGCTGCTCACCGACATGGCGGACGCGCTCATCGTCTTCGAGTCCTCCGCGGTGTCCCTGGTGGACGCACAGGGTGCGCTGCGCTTCTCCCCGGGGCTTGCGCACCTGCGCGTGAAGCAACTGGACGCGGGCGTGCCGGAGGACATGTTGCTGCGCATCGCGGAGCTGCGCGAAGGGGAGCGCGTGCTGGACTGCACGCTGGGCCTGGGCGCGGATGCGCAGGTGGCGGCGCGGCTGGTGGGGCCTTCGGGGCGCGTCACCGCGCTGGAGAAGAGTCCGGCCCTCTACCTGCTGGTGCACCACGGGCTCGCGGGCCTGCCGCGCCATCCGGCAGCGTGCGCGGTGGAGGTGATGCATGCGGATGCGGCCGAAGCGCTGCGCGCGCTTCCGGAGGGTGCGTTCGACGTGGTGCTCTTCGACCCGATGTTCGAGCGCGAGCGCAAGTCCTCGGTCGCGTTCGAGACGCTGCGCCGCCACGCGGACTACTCGCCGCTGACGCGCGCCACGGTGGAGGAGGCCCGGCGCGTGGCGCGCCGGGCGGTGGTCATCAAGGGCTCGCGCTACTCACAGGACTTCAAGAAGCTGGGCATCACCCCGGAGCCCGCCCGGCCCAACGCCACGGTGCTGTGGGCGAGGCTTCCGGGCTCAGGGCTGAGGTTTCGCTGAAGGCGCCTTCATCAGCTTGCGCAGGACGTCCTCCACCCTCTTTCCTTCCGGGCCCCGGATGCCCGTGGTGGGCAACTGGCCCTGGACGGGGAGCATGTCCAGCGGCGCCAGCGGGCGCTTGGGATCCGGCGTCAGGAAGAAGTCGCCCCAGGTGGTGTCGCTGACCTTGACGCCGTCCCGGCGCAGCGCCTCCTCGAACTGATGGAGGGCTTCGATGTGCCGCTCGGTGATGGGGAAGGGCAGGGGCTTGCCGGAGGCCTGGAGGTCCAGCAGGGCGCCCAGGTTCTGGCCCTCCACCTTGTCCATGCCCACCGCCTGTCGCCAGAGCCCCGTCGCGGGATCCGTGACGCGGAACTGCCCCGCGTACTTCGGGCCCTGGTAGGACTCCAGCGCCCGCACCGTGAGGTCGACCTCGTAGGTGGACGGGTCCCGGTAGATGAGATCGAGCTTGTTGTCGGTCTTGAAGACCAGCGGCTTGCCGTCGCGTTCGCCCACGAACAGCCGCCCGCTGGCGCCGTAGCCGTCGGTGATCTCCCGCACTGGGCCCGCGGGGGGAAGCTCCGACAGGAAGGTGGCGTCGCGCAGCGCGCTCTTCATGTCCTCGGGCCGCAAGGTGCCGTTGAGCGTGTTCGCGAGGACCCTCCTCGCGTACTGGACCAGCTCCGGATTCTTCGAAGCCCCCAGTTCGAAGAGCACGCCCAGCGGTTCGATGGCGAAGGCCCGGTTGAAGGTGGACGGGTCCTGCTCGCTCATCGCCTTCAGGGTCCGCGCCATCTCCGCGTCGCCGCCTGATTTCTCGAAGGTGCGCAGCACCTGCGCCTGCATGTCCTGCGTGCTGAAGTCGTCGTCCACGTCGAAGCGGGCGGCGATCTTCTTGTACTCCTCCAGCGCTTCCTTCGGGCCGGTGCCCGCGACCGGCGCGGGCTTCACGGGCGTCTTGACCTCGGGCGTCTTGACGTCGGACGTCTTCACCTTGGACGTGGGCACCTCGGGGGCCTTCGCCTTGGGTGTCTTCACCTCGGGGGCCTTCGCCTTGGGCGTGGGCACCTCCGGTGTCGGGGCCTTCTTGGCCGCCGGGGTCGTGGTCGGCTTCGCGTCCTCGAGACCGTCCAGGAGCTTCGTCTCCGCGGCCTTCCGGGCCTGCTTCGCCTGTTGCACGCCGTCCTCGTAGACCTCCTTGAGCCGCTTCAGGGCGCCGGTGGACGGCTCACCGTCGATGAGTTTGTTCGTCTTCAACTCCTGCAGGAACCGGCCGAAGGAGTCCTCGCCCCGCTCCGCGAGCGAGCGGGCCACGCCGGACAGCTCCCCCAGCCGCGCGTCCGGCGCGGCGCCTTCGCGCACCTGGATCGGGCCGCCGCGCGTCAGCAGCCCCTTCACCTGTTGTTGCAGCCGCGCCTCGTTTCGCGCCGCTTCCATCACCTGTTCCTGGACCCGGGGCGTCATCCCCGGCACGGTCTTGAGCCGCTGCTCCAGCTTCCCCAGGTTCCTGGCGGCGTTGAACTCCCGCACGGCGTCCGTCATCGAGTCGAGCACGCGCGCCGCCTTCGCGACGCCTCCCAGGTCCACCGCCGCGCCCGCCATCGCGAGCACGACCCAGCCGAAGGAGGGCTCCTGTGACGACAGGCCCGTGTTGTTCGCGGCGACGCCGGACTGGTACTGCTCCAGCGCCTCCTTGGCCTGGTACGCGCTCACGCCCGCGGACACCCCTGCCACGACGAGGCCGGGAATGCCGGCGCCGCCCGACAGCAGCCCCGCGCCCACCAGCACGCTGGCCACCGCGACGTCCTTCAACACCTGTTCGCCCCGCTTGCCGTTCAGGTGGTCATCAATCATCCGCGCCGGCAGCGAGCCGGGCTGGAGGCCCTGCTCCACGCGCGAGGCCGCGAGCAGGTTGTCCAGCCCGTAGAGGAACTTCGGATCGTCGCGCAGCTTCGCGCGCGTCGTCGCGATGTCCTGGCGACGTTGATCCATCTGGGCCTTCAGGAGCTTGGAGGTCTCCCCCGCCGGCACCTGGGCCAGCCGCTGCGCGAACTTCAGGTCCCGTGCCAGCAGAGGGTGCCCTTCCGCGACATTCTTGAGCAGCCCTTCCGCCTTGAAGACGAGGCTGTTGGCGTCCGCGCGAAGCTTCGCGACGTCGCCCTGGGGCCGGGCCACGGACGCGTTGGGCGGACGTTCGATGAGGTCCGCCTTCGCGCGCAGCGCCTTCGCCTGTTCGTAGAGTTTCCGGGCCGGGTCGAGCGCCTGGTTGAGCACCGTCGGATCCGCGTAGCGCGACTCCGCCGCGAACAGGTCGTGTGCGTACCGGGTGAGCTGCGCCTCTCCCAGCGCCCGCGCCTCCTGCTCGAAGCCCGCGCGGAAGTCCTTGAGGGACTTCTCGTACGCGGGGATGTCCGCGAACCCGTGCTGGGGCAGCTCCGCCTTGAGCTTGTCCTCCAGGACGGCCGCCGACGAGCCCGTGATGAACAGTCCTTCGTTGGAGTCGACCTGCGCGCGGTACGCGTTGTAGTCCGAGTACACCTGCGCGGGCGTGGTCAGCCGCGTCTGCAACTGGCGCAGGCTGTCGGCCGCGTCCGTGCGCTCGGTGCGCTCCTGACGGTAGCGGTCCACGGACGCTTCGAAGTCGCCCAGGTCCGTCGTGTTGCCGGTGACCCGGCTCGCGTAGTCCGCCAGCTCCGCGGGCGACAGGGTGGAGAGCTTCGCGGCGACCCGCTTCAGCGTCTCTGGATCCACGGGTCCGGCGGGGCCCTCCTGGCTCAGGAGGAAGTCGCGCACGTGCGGGGGCACGCCCTCCAGCGCCTGACGCTGCTTCAGCAGGTCCTGGCGCAGCGCTTCCCGGTAGGCCTTCTCCTCCGGCGTGGCGGGCTTGTCGGTGCTCTGCGTCTTCTGCCCGTAGCGGCGATCCACCTCCGCTTCCAGCGAGGCCCGCTCCTCCGGTGGCAGCTTCTTCGCGAAGGCGTCCCGTCCGGCCGCCGTCTTCGCGTCCACGGATTTCAGCGTGGTGTCACGGACCTGCACCACGATGAAGCCCTTCTGCACATCCTCCCAGAGCGCCTTGTCGGCGGGCTTCGTGCCGACCCACTCCATCTTGGGCGCGCCGGGGTGCCGTCGCTGGTACTGGGCGTTGATCTCCTCCAGCACCTGGGCCTCGGTCGGGGCCTGCCCCTTCATCCGCGTGCGCAGGGCGGTCAGGTCCGCGCGGAAGGGCAGTGAGACGCCTTCGTTCTTGGGCGTCGTGCCCCGCACCGTCTGGGCCGCGGGCGCCATGGAGGCCCGGGGGCCCGGGGTGGCCGGCGTCGTCCCGACCGATGAGGTCGCGTTGGCAGTGGACGGCCCGCTCCCCAGCAGGTCCATCCGCCGCGCCGATGCGGGCGCCGACGTGAAGCCGTCGCGGGCCCGCTCCTGGAGCACACCCGGCGTCGGCACGGCGGGGGACGCCCCCGAAACAACGCCCGGACGCGCCGACACCGCCTTCGGTTCCCCTGCGGGAACCCTCGTGAAGGAGGCGAACCCTCCGCCTCCCGCCAGACCTCGGACCGCCATGGCCAGCCCCCTCGGAGAACGGATGTTCCCGTCCCTTTACGGTGGAGGCCGCCCGGCGGATTGTTTTGCATTTCGCCGCCCGGATTCCGGCATCAGGCGCGCTTGAAGGCGCTCGCGTCTGGCAGGCCGCTGCCTCCCAGGTCGGCGCCCATGGCGGTGAGGACGCCGGAGAAGATGTCCGGTTCGTTGGAGGTCACCTTGCCCGGCTGCGCTTGCCCGGTGCGCGCGTCGAAGCCGTAGGTGAGCGTGGTGTTCGGGTCCATGCCGCCCAGGACCGTATTGCCCTTCACCATGGGGGACAGGAGCAGGAAGCCGTTGTTGAGGTCGTGGCCCGAACCGAACTCGGTGGCGTGGGTGGGGCGCGGGCGGGTGCGCCCGAAGTCCGTGGCCACGTAGATCATCGTGCGGTCCCACATGGACTCGCCCGTCGCCGCGTCGAACGGCTCCGACTTGAGCAGGCCGATGAGCGAATCCACCGCGCCCAGGATGCGCGCCCACATGAAGGCCTGCCCGCCCCGGTGGTCGTTGTGGCTGATGTCGAACGCGAGCGGTGGGTTGGCGATGCCGTTGGGCCCCCCCACCGCGACGTTGAAGTCGGGCCCCAGCGTCACCGACACGGACACGCGGTACTTGAGCAGGAGGAACGCGAGCGCCGCCTGGCCCTCCACCGGGTCGGTGAAGAACGCGGGGAAGGCCGCGCGCAGTCGCGCCCCGTCCGGCGAGCTGTCCAATCCATACTGCGCCAGCGGAATCTGCGGCGGCGCGTTGGGCAGGATGTTGAGCCGGGTGATGAGGTCCATGCCCTCCAGCTTCGGCTGCTGCACGCTGCGCTGTTCGTGCCAGCGCTTCAGCGCTGGGCTGTCCTGGAAGGTGCGGCCGAAGATGGACCGCTCATCCAGGGCGTTGCGCGTGGAGCGCGCCAGGGCAATCACATCCTTCGACGGGGCGTTGGCGATGCCGCGCGAGCCGTCCAGGCCCAGGGGCCAGAGGGACGGGTTGACCACGGTCTCACCGAAGCAGGCCAGGGGCAGGTCCCCATCGGTGCCGCGCTCGGAGTAGCCGCCGGTGCCCATGTTGACGTTGGGCAGCGGCATGCTGGCGCCCCATTGGAGCGCGACGGCCTCCTGGAGCGTGCGGCCCCGCCAGGCCGCGTTGCCCGTGAGCGAGCGCTTCTGGGCGATGTTGTGGTTCACCGACGTGCCCACGGACGTGGCCACCAGCATGTCGTTCATGTGCTTCTTCACGAACGCCAGTTGGTCGGTGTCGACCGGGATGGGGATGCTGCCCAGGCGGCTGTTGCTGTACTTCACCGCGCGGAAGGGGCTGCCCGCCACGGACTGCACCTGCGCGTCCGGGAAGGTGTTGAGCGCGCCCGCGTTGGCGCACTCGGACTGACGCACGGCGAGGAAGCTGTCCACGATGGACGCGCCGCCCGCTGCCCCGATGACGATGAGGAACTTGGGCTTGCCGTCGAGCAGGTCGCGCTTGCGGCCCAGCTTCTCCAGCGCCTCGGGCGTCTGGAGCGATTCACGGCAGCCGGAGAGGAGGGGGCCCAGGGTGGCGGAGCCCGCCGCGCAGAGTGACAGCGCGCGCAGCATCTCCCGACGCGACAACCGACCGGTGTGTTTGAGGGTCATGGACGGGGTTCCTCAGTAGAAGACGGCTTCGGCGGAAGAGAAGACAGCGAGACACGCGGCCTGCATCCAGGCGACGCCCGGATTGGGCGTGCCAGTGGCCTCCACGTCGCGCGCCAACTGCACCAGCGTGTCGCGCTCGTCCTGGGTCGGGTCGCGCAACCACGCCCGGCGCACCAGGGACGACAGGGCCGTGGCGACGGCGGGGCTCGCGGGGTCGGTGAGCTTGCCGTTCGTCAGCGCCACGTCCTTGAACACCACCGCCGTGGCCGGCGCGTTGATGTCCTGGGCGATGCGCGCGTTGCAGGCGGAGAGCACGGTGCGCTCCACCGTGATGGGCGCGGCGGCGCCTGTCACCGGGGCCGTTTCGTAGACGCTGTGCGCGTAGGGATCCACGCCGCCCAGGGACACGCCGTGCACGTTCACGCACGGGTACTGGCCCAGCTCGTTGCACACGGACGACACGGGCAGTTCCAGCGCGGCGGCCAGGTCGAGCGACAGCCGCTCCGGTCCCTTGAAGCGCAGATTGCCCTTCTGGGACTTCGCGACGCCGCCGTCGTAGGAGGGCGTCACCCCAGGGTTGGCGTCAGGGCCCAGGTCGACGGCGAGGGGAATCTTGTCCGAACAACCCGTCAGGAGCAGACAGGTGAGCAGCAGGCGTTCAGGGCGCACCGTAGGCCTCCGTGCGGATCAGGTCGTGCAGCATCTTCTGCACGCGGTAGTTGTGGGGGGTGCGCAGGGCCTGCCACGTGCGGACGAACTCTTCGTTCTCCTCCGGCGTGGGGGCGTGGCCCACCAGCAGCTTCCAGTAGTCGGTGACGGTGGAGATGGCGAAGGCGTCGCTGTTGCTGGCCACCTGGGCCCACTCCAACAGGTCGTTGACGGGCTGCCCCAGGATGACGCCCTTCTCCGGCGTCTGCTTCAGGGTCTCCACATCATTGGGGAACAGCAGCTCCAGGCGGTTGGGCAGGTAGCGGTTGGACAGCGCGCCGCCGATGCCGTTGTAGTTGCGGTACGGGTACGACAGCGGGTCGAGCGTCGCGTGGCACGCGGCGCACTGTTCGGCCTTCACGCCCTTGGCGTCGTAGTCGCGAGGCTCGTTGGCGACGCTGTGCAGGCCCTCCTGCTTCGCGATGTCCAGGCCCAGGTACGCGCGGTACATCTGCGAGGCGGCGTTGCGCGGCAGCGCGGTGAACATCACGAACGAGGTGAGCGTCCACGCGCTCGTCATGTTGCCGGCGCGGTGCGCGGCGTCCACCGTCTGCGATGAGAGCGTGTTGACGGACGCGTAGGTGGTGGGGTTCGTGCCCGAACGCTTCACGAAGTACCGCGCGGTGAGGACTTCGCGGGCGTCGTGGTCGTCCGTCTGGGACCAGGTGAAGAGGGCGTAATCGTCGTAGTAGTCGGCCAGGGGAATCTGGCCCGCGTCCTCGCCGGACTTGATGGAGCCCACGGGCCTGATTTTCGGGTGGGCCACCTTCCACAACTGCCCGTGCTTGCCGCGCCAGAAGTCGGACTTGAGGCAGCGGTCCAGCTCCTGGTCGATGAAGGCGCGCTTCAGGTCCTCGGTGCCCAGCTCCAGGAACGTCTGGACCTGCGCGTAGGTGGGGGACACGCCGCAGAAGTCGCTCAGCATCCGGCGGTACACGAAGCGAGTGTCGTACTGGCAGACCTTGAACTGGGGATTCTCCCCGCCGCCGCAGACGCCGCTGGGAGGGACGCTGGTGGCGTCGCCGGGCAGCGAGCCCTGCTCGATTTCGAATTGGTTCGGAGCCTTGTCGCCGTCGGTGTCCTCGCTGGCGATGGTCCGGAGCGCGGCGGGCAGCGCCTGCGCGAAGTCCGCATCGGAGAGGGGGCGAGGGCTGCCCGGGAGCAGCCAGGTTTCCAGCGCGCTGCCGTACGCGTTCCGCTGGGGCGGGGCCACGTGGCAGTAGGTACATGCGGGCTGGGTGCCCTGGCAGGCGGGCGCGGTGGGGTACTCGGCGCAGAAGAGGCCGGGGCCGCTGGGCTTGGCCAGGGCCGGGGGCGCGAACCCCAGCATCAACCCGAGCAGCAACCAGCGGCTCGGGGTTTCAGGAAATGGGGGCACGCGGGCTCCGAAAAACGGGGGCAGGTCCTCTACGGACACTTCAACCCGGAGAATCAGAAACGGTTTCGGAGATTCGTGCGAGTCGGGCGCTGTAGGGCGCCCTACTGGCGCTGGGAGACGCGCACCCAGTCCACTTCCATCGTCTGGGGCCCCTGGCGCAGCAGGTCCGCGGTGGCCTGCGGCACGCCGAAGTAGGGCTCCTTCGCGCCGTTGACGCCGGAGGGGTAGGTGCCGCCCACCGCGAAGTTGAGGATGATGAACAGGGGCTTGTCGAACGCCCACGCGCCGTGCTGTTCCACCTCCGCGCGAGTCGTGGTCTTCATCAGCACCCCGTCGACGTACCACTTGATGTCCGTGGGCGAGGAGTCGACGCGGTACTCGTGCCAGTCGCTCACCGGCGTGCTCGGGTTGAAGCGGCCGTTGATGGGCGTGTTGCCGGAGTAGCCGGGGCCATGCAGCGCGACGGACACCCAGTCGCCGAAGCCGACGTTCTCCATGATGTCCAGCTCACCGCAGGCCGGCCACCCCGTCTTCGCGATGTCGCTGCCCAGCATCCAGAACGCCGGCCACAACCCGGGGCCCACCGGCAGCTTGATGCGCGCCTCGACGCGGCCATGGACGAACTGCTGCTTGCCCGCGCTCTCCACCCGGCCGGAGGTGAACGGATAGCCGTTGTTGGACTCCATGCGCGCGGTGAGCTTCAGCGTGCCGCCGCTCACCGACACGTTGTCCGGCGACGTCGTGTACTGCTGCTGCTCCTGGTTCACGTGCACGTTGGTGTTGATGATCCAGTTGGATGCATCCACGGCCGAGCCGTTGAACTCGTCGGCCCACACCTGGACCCAGCCGTCCTCCGTGCGGAGTGCTCCCTCCCGCTGGGGGGCGACGGGCGCTCCCGCGCAGGCCGTCAGCCCCGCCACCAGTGCCCATGCGCCCACGGTCCTGCTCGGTCTGAATGCCATGGCTGTGTTGTTCCTCGTCAGGTGTGTTCCGGAAGGGGAGTGAATCCAACTGCGGACCGCGTGAAGGAGGGGAGGGGCTACTGGAGCGTCCGCCGGTCCACCGGCGCATCGGGGGCCTCGCCCCGATAGGTCGCGGTGGGAGGCAGCAGCAGCGATTCGTGAAGCCGGCCTTCCACGTCCAGCGACACATCCACCGCGGGCTGGCGCACGGGCTCCACGCTGCCATCCGAGTGCAGGAGCACGCCGCCTCCCTGCGGAATGCCAAGCCCCCGCGTGGGCAATCCCGCCTGCCGCACCGCGAGCTTGAGGCCCGGCCATTCCGGAGGTTCGTGCACGCTGATGAGGTACGGCGCCAGTCCCAACGTGGGGAAGGGTTCGCCCTCCTGGGGCAGGTCGTCGCACCACGCGCCCAGGCCCAGGTGCATGGCCCCCGCGGACACGCCCATCAGCACCGCGCCCGCCTGATGGCGCTCTCGGAGCACGGTGTCCACCCCGTGCGCCTGGAACGCCTCCCAGCCCACGCGCGGGTCGCCGCCCGCGAGCAGGATGACGTCAGCGCCCTTGAGCCACTCCAGGTCCTCCGAGGAGGGCGCGGCGGGAATGGCCCGGCAGTGGGTGAGGCCGATGCCTTCCATGGCCGCGGTGAAGATTTCGTAGAAGGCCGGCACGTCGCCGTTGGAGGCGCCCAGGTAGGCGGCGCGCACGGGCGGCACGCGCAGCTCCGCGCCGGTGAGCACTCGCACGTAGTCCAGGAAGGGTCGCCCCTCCACACGCCAGAACAACGGAGCGCTGTCGGCCAGCAGGAGCAGGGGCGGAAGCGGCATGCGCGGCAGGATAGGAGGGGTGGGGACGGGGAGCCACTGCCGCGGCTCCCCGTCCTGCTCACCCAAGGCGTGAAGCGGGGACTACCGCCACTGGTACGCGCGCACCCAGTCGACTTCCATCGTCTGGGGGGCGTTGCGGATGAGGTTCAGGGTGGACTGCGGCACGCCGTAGTAGGGCGTCGAGGCGCCGTTGACGCCGAAGGGATAACCGCCGCCCACCGCGAGGTTGAGGATGATGAACAGGGGCTTGTCGTACGCCCACGCGCCGTAGCGCTCGACCTCGCCGCGCAGCGTGGTCTTCACCAGCGCGCCGTCGATGTACCACTTGATGTCCGTGGAGGAGTAGTCGGTGCGGTACACGTGCCAGTCGCTCACGGACGAGTTCGTGTAGAAGCGGCCGTTGATGGGCGTGTTGCCGGAGTAGCCCGGCCCGTGCAGCGCGCCGGAGACCCAGTCGCCGTAGCCGACGTTCTCCATGATGTCGAGCTCACCGCACGCGGGCCAACCCACCGTGTTGATGTTGTTGCCCAGGAGCCAGAACGCCGGCCACAGGCCCGGGCCCACCGGCATCTTGATGCGCGCCTCAATGCGGCCGTGGCTGAACTCGCGCTTGCCCGCGCTCTCCAGCCGGCCGGAGGTGAAGGGGTAGCCGTTGTTGGACTGCAGGCGCGCGGTGAGCTTCAGCGTGCCATTGCTCACCGAGATGTTGTCGGGCGAGTTCGTGTACTGCTGCTGCTCGCTGTTCACGTGCACGCCCGTGTTGGGCGCCCAGTTGGCCGTGTTGTAGCTGGTGCCGTCGAACTCGTCGTTCCAGATCTGCACCCAGCGGTCCTCGCTGCCGCCGCCCACGATGCCGAAGGAGAACGCCTCCCAGCAGCCCGCCGTCGTGCGGTTGGCGTACAGCGGCGCGGTGCCGCCCTGGTTCGCATCCGCGGACACGAACAGGTTGTTGCTCTTCGCCTTCAGGGCCACGGTGCCGTCCGGGAAGGGCACCCAGGTGAAGCGCTCCCAGTCGCCCACCGCCGTGCGGAAGCCCGTCACCTGGCCGCTCGCGTTCGGATCCGCCGACACGTAGAGGCCCGTCTCGCTCACGCGCAGCGAGATGAAGTCATTGCCCGCATCCCCCACCACGAACTGTTCCCAGCCCTGGAAGGTGTCGCGGTTGGCGACCAGCGGCGCGTTGGCGTGGATGTTCCGGTCCGCCGACACGTACTTCTGCGTGGCGCACGCCCGGAGCCAGATGGTCCGGCCCAGCGGTGCCGCGGTGGCCGACTGCTCCTGAGCGACCAGCGCTTCGGGCGTCACCGTGTCGGGCGCCGTCGGGGCCGGAGCCCCGCCGCACGCCGTCAGCCCCATCAGCAATCCCAGCGCCCACAGCCCCTGCGTCCTGCTCGGTCTCGAAGCCAAGTCTTCCTCGAAGGTAGGCCCGGACCAGGAGGGCGGTCCGGGAGTGGTTCAAGTGGACTTGTATGAAAAACGAGTAAACCGCAAGAGTTTGTTCGATTCCTGGAGGAACTGGCAACGACGACTGTTCAGCGGGTTCCCGGGCCCACGGCGCGCAGGCGCGCTACTTCGCGAGGCCGAGCTGCTGCAGGTAGGACTGGTTGTCCCAGAACAGGTACTCCTCGGCCATGACGCCGTCCTTCCAACGGGCGACGGTGTTCATCACCAGTTTGAAGGACTTGCCGGTGGGGGCGATGGAGGTGCCGTCCGGCTGGGGCATGGGCTGGGTGAAGGTGCCCTCCATGATGCCGACGACGCTCGTCCACTCCCCGGAGCCGAGCTGGATGGGGTGCACCTGGATGCGCGTGTCCGGCGCGTAGACGAACATCGCCTGGAGATCCGCGATGTGGACGTCGATGCCCTGCGTCTGATGGCCGTCGGGCCAATGGACGATGATGTCCTGCGCGTGGCTGTGCTGGAGCTGGTCCCACTTCTGGTGGGTGAACACGTCGAAGTCCAGCGTGTCGAACGTGCTCAGGTGCGTGGCCACCTGTGCTTCGGCCTGCTGATACCGCTCGAGTTCCTCCTCCGCGCTCGTGCACGCGGCGGGGCCCAGCAGGGTCAGGGCCAGCAGCGCGACGGTGGTGCGAGGGGACTTCAGCGAAAGGGTCGGGGTCTTCATCTTGGGTTCCTCCTGGAAGGCGGCGCGGATTCGGTGCCGCGCTGCCGTGCTGACAGGAACGCAAGATGTCGCTGTTGCCAGATTGCAACTAGCGGGCGGAAAGACACTTCACCGTTGCTGAAAAGGAACGAACCTGGATTGCGGCGTGAGCGTCTGGCTCAGCTTGCTCCGGGGTTCGCCGAGAGCGGCCGGACCTGGAGGTAGTCGATGAGGAAGTCGCGGAAGGCGGACACCTTGCGCGGCACGTGCTGGGCCCGGGGATGGAGCATCGTCAGGGAGGTGCTCGACTGCGTGTAGCGCGGCAGCACGCGGACGAGCTGCCCGGCCGTCAGGTCCGCCAGGGCGAGGAAGGAGGGCAGGGGGGCGATGCCCGCGCCGGCCTTCGCCGCCTCGCGCAGGAAGACCATGTCGTCGGCGACCACGTGCGCGTTCTTCTCCGACAGGCCCAGCTCCCCCAGGTGCTTGAGCCCCCGGTAGACGATGAGGTCATGCTGCGCCAGGTCCTCGGGAGTGCGGGGCACGCCCCGGCGCGCCAGATAGGACGGTGATGCGAAGAGCTGCAGGTCGATGGTCCCGAGCCGCCGCATCCGCAGCGACGAGTCCGCCAGCTTTCCGCCCGAGGCTCGCAACGCGACGTCGAACCCCTCCGCGACCATGTCCACCTGCCGGTTCGTCAACCGGCAGTCGATGCGCACCTGGGGATACCGCACGATGAACCGCGCGATGACCTCTGGCAGGAAGGTCGCGCCGATGTCGTGTGGCGCGGTGAGCCGCAGCTCTCCGGACGGTTCCTCCGTTCGCTCCGGCAGCGTGCCCACCGCCTTGCTCAGCGAGTCGAGCAGCGACGCCGTCCGCTCATACAGCGCCAGGCCCGCGGTGCTCAGCGACACGTGACGGGTGGTGCGATGGATGAGCTGCGTGCCCAGTGAAGCCTCCAGCCGCGCCACGCCCCGGCTCACGGAGGACTTGGGCAGGCCTACGCGCCGGGCCGCCTCCGTGAAGCTGTTCGTCTCCGCGACGGCCACGAAGAGGTTGAGGAGGTTCAGGTCCATTGTTCCATCCGTGGAATAGGCTGTTGCCCAAGAAGCTCCTGGTGGCGCTCCTGGAACAGCCATACAGCACCTACGAACCCTTGGGAGTCCGGTCATGCCCATCATCGACGTCACCCTCATCGACGGACGGACGCCTGAGCGCAAGGCGGCGCTCATCCGCGAGTTGACCGACGCGGCCGAACGGGTGCTCGGCGTGCCCCGCGAGAGCATCCGCGTCCTGCTGCGCGAACTGCCGGCGGAGAATTGGGGCGTGGGCGGAGAGCCCAAGGCCGCGTCCCGAAGCTGATGCGTCCGGATCTCGTCGCGTGTCTGCTGTTCGCGCTCCTCGGAGCGGGCTGTAGCCGCACCCCTCCTTCCCCGACGGAGAAAACGCCCATGGCCCCAAAGCCCCCCACGCCCGCGCGCGTGCTCACCCTGCCTCCGGTCTCGGGCCGCGCCGAATATCTGGTGGTGCTGCTGCACGGCGTGGGCGCGAGCGCGGAGTCGTTCCTCCCCATCGCGCTGGCACTGTCCCCCGACGTGCCGCACGCGGAGGTCGTGGTCCTGGACGGCCTGCACCTGTTCGACGGGGCCACCACGGGTCGGCAGTGGTTCAGCCTCCAGGGCATCACCGAGCAGGAGCGCCCCGCACGTGTACGGCAGGCTGGCACGGAGGTGTCCGCGTGGATCGACGGTGCGCTCGCGGAGCGGGACCTGGGACCGGAGCGGCTGGTCGTGGTCGGCTTTTCGCAAGGTGCCATCGTGGCCCAGTGGCTGGCGCTCCACCGTCAGCCGGCGCCCATGGCGGTCGTGTCCCTGTCCGGGCGGCTCGCGGAGGACGGGCCCGCGGCCGCGGACACCACCTCCGTCCCCGTGCTGCTCGTGCACGGCGCGCGCGATGCTGTCATTCCCGCCCGGCTCTCCGAGGAGGCCGCGCGGGGGCTCGAAGCGCGCGGCGCCCGCGTCCGGTTGCGCGTGCTGCCGACGCTCGCGCATGGCGTCGACGGTGAGGTGCTGGAAGAGGTCCGCTGGTTCCTGCGCGATGTCCTTCCCCATCCCTGACGGCGGGCCGGGTGGGGTTGGGTAGGCGAGGGAGGTTTGATTATCCTCCTTTTCATGCAAAACAAACTTACCTGGAGCCTGGGGGCGTTGCTGGGTGTGGCGCTCGTGGGGGTGCCCTCGGCGGTGCTCGCGGAGGGGCGCCCGTCGTTGGTGAACACGCGCATCCGGACGCCGTTCGGTTCGAACGGGCATTCGTCGACGGTGGATGGGCGCGTCTTCATCGGGAACGTCCGTGAGGACTCCGCGACGACGACGACCACGTGGCGCGCGCGGGTGTTCCGTCCGGAGGCGGTGACGTACGACGCGTCGGGCCTGCCGTCGTTCTCCACGGCCTTCTCCACGGGGAAGACGGTGGACGTGCACAACGGGGAGAACGCGCTGGCGTTCTGCTTCCCCAACCCGGCGCAGCCGTACACGCTGTCGGGGGGCGTCGCGGTGTACCAGCCCTTCCTCTTCGACTCGCAGATGTACAACGGGGACAACATCTTCCGCCGTCGCCCGGTGGACGTGCGGGTGTCGCAGCCGTTCACGACGCAGGCGGAGGTTGCGTCCTTCACCACGGGGGCGCTGGAGAGGCTCACCACCGTTACTGGCGCAGCCATCCGGGGCATCGAGCCGACGATGACGTCGGACGGTCGGCTGCTCATCTACCAGGGCGGGCCGGCGAACAACGGCGGCATCGACCACCTGATGTACGCGTACAACCCGACGCCGTGCGCGAACACGGGTTGGAGCAACCCGCGTCCGCTGTCGATGATGTTCAACGACACGAACGCGGGCGTGAAGCGCTACCCGCTCGCATGGAAGAGACTGAAGGCGGCCACGGGCGAGGACTTCGGTGACACGACGTCCGGGGCGCTCGTCCGGGGTGCGTACGCCTGGGTGGACCACGAGGGGCGCAACCTCGTCTACATCGCCGTCACGTACACCGACGGCGCGCGGCGTGAAGCGGTGAGCGTGGTGGGCGCGGACACCCACTGGACCGCGTACCACATCGACGGGGCCATCAACACGGACCGCATGGACCTGGCGCACCTCTTCTATTCCGGGCCCATGTGGAACTTCGAGCAGGAGCGCCTGCCGTCACAGAGCTTCCCGGTAGGCCAGAGCAACGAGGCGCACTACCTGCCGGTGACGAAGACGCACGACGTGCTGGCGCTCTTTGGCAGCAACACGTCCGACTACAACGAGGTGGACCTGGGCGAGTTGATGGATCCGTTCCACCTGCTCGTCCTGCCGATGAACGAGCTGGTCACCCGGGCGGGGGCGTACGACCTGACGCGCACGCCGGACCTGTCCGGCCACTTCTACACGGGCACGCTGGTGGGCGGTGCCTCCATCTCCCCGGGCAACGCGGTGACGCGCTCGGCGCCCACGGACTCGCTGTGGCAGCCGCACGGCAAGGGCAAGGCGCTGATGGTGCCCGGAGGCAGCGCGCTCGCGGTGAACCTGACGGACGCCTCCGGCACGGTGCCGGGCGTGGGCGCGTACGTGAAGGGCCTGTCGGTGGAGTTCGCGGTGCGGCCGGACGCGGACATCCAGACGGGTTGCACCACCGGCAACCCGTACCGCTACCTGATGCAGAAGTCGGGCGGACTGGACATCATCTACGAGGCCAGCCACCGGGTGAACTTCTCCCTGGTCGTCAACGGCGAGCGGGTGCGCCTGGGCTTCGGTCCCGTCCTGCCCGTGGGCCAGTGGAGCCATCTGGCGTACACCTGGGACGGCGTCACCGGCGTCTTCAACGAGTACCTCAACGGCGTGCCCACGAACCGCACGCTGCCTATCGCGCCGGGGACGGCCCGGCTGGGCACGGGGCCGCTCTACATCGGCGCGGGCGCGAACCTGGATGCGCAGCGCTGCCCGGTGAATGGCGAGGGTTCATTTCGGGGCGCCATCGACGAGGTGCGCATCTTCACGCACGCTCGCTCCAACCGGAGCATCTGCATGACGGCGCACGGCGCGAACTGCCGCGAGGAGGCCATCCAGCACACACCTTCCGCGGGCCAGTTCGTGATGAGCGCGCAGGCTCCGGCCTGCACCGGGGGCGCGGCGCTGAACACGCAGGCGTGTGCGTCCGCGATGCACCGGGGCTGCGCGCAGCGGGGCGCGGGGGATGCGATGGCGACCACCTCCAACACGTGGGACACCATCATGCAGTTGGTGAGCAACCGTCCACCCATCTCGCTCGCGGGCGCGCCGGTGTCGTCCACGGCCACGGACCTGACGGTGGCGTGCGCGCCCATCCAGCACCAGAGCGTGGCGGTGACGTTCGAGGAGCTGGCGCGGATCCACTCGGGCTGCACGGATGAACGGGTGGTGACGGGCACGCACTGCACCGCCGCGGCGCATCGCTTCTGCAACGCCCAGGGCTGGACCACGGGACAGGTATTCGAAGTGACGTCGCGGCCGTGGGTGGGCTGCTTCAACTCCGGCCTGCGGGTGGACGTGGAGAAGTCCGTGCTGGGGCCGGTGTCCAACCTGGGCGACTACACGCAGCCGGGCTCGCGCTTGGAGGTGAGCCAGTGGTGCCGTGCCCAGGGGTATGGGGCCGGCGTCGTGCAGGAGATCCCCAGCGCCACGAAGGCTCACGTGCACTGCTTCCAGCCGGCGGTGACGGCCACCTGGAAGTACACGCCGTGAGCGATGGAGCGCCGCTGAAGCGCATGGTCGCTTCAGCGGTGCTCAGCAGGTACCGGGTCGTCCATCCTGACGGGGGGGGCCGGTTCGAGTGGATGCATCCGAGGTCAATGCAGGCGCTCCTCCTGGGGGAGGGGGTGCTGAGCATCATGGACGAGAGAAGAAGCGGCGGGCTGTGGCCGCTCACAGAGCACGGGGGCTTGGGGCGTAGGTCCTGGAGGCTTCAGCGGCGCACAGCCCAGCGCGGTCCGGTGGTGGGTGGGCAGTGGCCCTGGGTGTCGTGAATCGTTTGGCCCCCCTTGCGCACCGCCCACCGGTTTGTCCGTGAATGCCGATGGGGGAGGCTCGGGCTCCGCGGACGAAACGTCCTCACCTGTCCGACAGTCGGACAGGTTGCCCAAGGCGGAGCCAGGCACATCCCCCCTGGCGCTCTTCTCGTCAGGCTCGCCTGGGTTGAGACTCAGGGCGGCTGGAACCCGGAGCGCCCCGTTGTCCGGCTCCACGGGAAGGGTCTGTGCCTGGGGGCGGGGTGCCTCTCCGAGCGCCACGGTGTCCTCGGTAGCGGGCGCGAGGCAGCCGGGGCCAGGTGCTTGCACGCAGGGCCCGGTCTCCAGTGCCTCGCCCTGGAGGACGGGCGCGAATCGTTCCAGCACCCGCTCATCACACGCCTTCAGCAGCGCTGGCAGCGTGTGCTGGAGCGCCCGCGCGTCACGTTCCCGCAGGGCCTCCATCGCGCAGCAGGTCCACTGGCGCAGCGACTCGCCGCCCATGAGGAGCAGCAGTCGGGCCGCGTTGCCCCGCAGGGCTCGTTGCAGCGACTGGATGAGGAGCAGGTGCCCGGGACGGGCCGCCACTCGGGCTGCCAGCCGCAACAATTCGAATTCCAACTGCGCGCAGCGCGCACCGGATTCCCAGCGCGCCGCGTCCCAAAGCATGAAGCACGCGTCCGCCAGCAGCCCCAGGTTCGCTGCGGAAGCATTCGCGCAGCAGTCGGCCAGCAGCTCCACCAGCACCTGCCGCTTGAGGCAGAAGAAGCCCTCCAGCAGCCGCCGGCCCTCCGGGGAGCGCTCGTCATGCAGCGCCAGGCCCAGGTTCTCCAGCGTCAGCGACGCGTCCAGCGCCACCGCGCGCGTCTTGCGCCCGGGGTGCTGCACCACCAGTCCCCGCGCCGCCAGCCGCCGCAGCGCCTCGCGCACGGTGCCCCGGCTCACTCCGTATCCGCACGCCAGCTTCTGCTCCGAGCCGAACTGGCCGCTCCTCGGAAGCCGCCCCAGCACAATCTCGCGCTCGAGCTGCTCCTCCACCTGCGCAACGAGTCCCACCCGCTCCATCCCCATCGCCCTCCTCGCCAAAGCTTCTGCTACCCAAGCAGAGGCGTCTGACATGGACCTGAGGGCCCACCGTCCTCGTCGCCTTGGCGGTCCGGCGCGGCCCGCGGCTTCAGGTGGCACAAACCTGTCCGACAGTCGGACAGGTTCGGCGTGAATCATGCCCGGCGGCTGCCTCTGTCGATGGACGCGCCCTGGTGTCCGCTCCAGCGCGGGGTTGCGGCCCACGGCTGCGCTCCGCGAGGCGCGCGCGTCCTCGCGAAGCACTTCGGGTCACGGGATTGGGTAACGAATCCCTGGCGACCTGCCTAGCGTCCGGCCTGGCCCGCGCGCAGGGCGATGGCGCTCGCGCGCACCGCGTCCACGAGTTCGACGTTGGTGAGCGCCTTGCCGGCGATGCCCCAGCCGCCGTCGACAGCTTCGTGGAAGAGCACCCAGGTCTGCTCGCGCTGGCCCGGCGTGTTCGCGAGCTCCGCGACGATGTCTGTGAGGCTCGCGGCGATGCCAGCGCGCTGTTCCTGGGTCAGGCTCTTGGCGGGCGTCAGCACCTGGATGCGGACCGCCGAAGCCGCCTTGCCTCCGGCCGTGAGGCGCCCCCGGGGCAGGACGTTCAGGAACGCGCCGGTGTTCGCGGTCGCATAGGGGATGCCCGTGACCTTCTCCCATTGGAGGACGCAGGCGGTCGCCCGCTCCAGGAGGGCCGCTTCGGCGGGCTCAGGAAAGGTGCCTTCGGGGGCTGCGATGTCGATCATGGGCATGGCGGGTGTCCTCAGGGGAGTATGACGGTCGTCATAGTCGAGGAGCAGTGCTAATTAAGATGGTCGTCATAGTCAATTATGATTACCGTCATAATCGAAAGGAGCCGATGGCTGAGCGCGTGAAGGGAGCGTCCGGGAAGGGCGTTCGTCGTGCCGTGAAGCAGGCCCCTCCAGCCACGCCGGAAGGGACGCCGCGTGAGCGGATGGTGAAGGCCGCGGCCGCACTGCTTAGTGAGAAGGGGCTCGCGGGTGCGTCCTTCTCGGAGGTGATTGAGCGGAGTGGGGCGCCGCGTGGCTCCATCTACCATCACTTCCCGGACGGGAAGGACGGGCTCACGGCGGAGGCGGTGGCGCTGGTGGGGGACCGCGTGCTCGCGGTGCTGCGCCACGGTGAGGGCGCGACGCCGGGTGAGGTGGTGCTGCGCTTCTTCGAGGCGTGGCGGCGGGTGCTGGTGAAGACGGACTGCATGGCCGGGTGTGCCATCGCGGCGGTGGCGAACGAGCGGCTCGCGCATCCGGAGCTGGGGGCGCGGGCCGCGGCGGTCTTCATCTCCTGGGAGCGGGAGCTGGACGCGCGGCTGCTCGCGGCGGGGCTGGCCCGCGAGAAGGCGGCCAGCGCCGCGTCACTCATCCTGGCATCGGTGGAGGGCGCGCTGATCCTCTGCCGGGCTCGAAAGAACATCGCTCCGTTCGACGCCGTGCGCGATGCGCTGGTGGCCTTCGTCGGGTCCTGAGCCGCGAGGGGGCCTCCGCCTCGCGGCGGATCCCTTCGTCAGGGGGCAGCGGTCGCGGCGGCGTTCGGCGGGACGTGAGCCTCCACCCAGCCCACGATGTCTCCGACGACCTTCGCCGCGTCGGGCTCGTGCGCGAGGTCATGGCGCTGGCCCTCGTAGATGATGAGTCGCTTGTCGGGGCTCGTGGCCTGCGCCACCAGGGCACGGCTGCCATCGATGGCGGTGATGACGTCCTCGCCGCCGTGCACCACCAGCAGCGGGAGCTTCAGGTCCTGGAACTTCCCTTCGAGCGCTTCGATGCCGGCGATGAGCGCCTTGGCGGAGCGCGCGGGCAGCTTCTCGTGGGTGATGAGCGGATCGGCGAGAAACTGCTCCTTCTCCGGGCCGTCGTGCAGGAACATCTGACTGTCCAGGTCCTGCGCGGGCAGCCCGGGGAGGATCGTGCCGAAGATCTTCGCCAGGCGCGTGTCGAAGCCAGACACTCCCGGCGGCAGCACGATGCCCGCGCCGCTCAGGATGAGCCCGGACACGTCGGAGGCGTGCTGGAGCGTGTAGTGCGTGGCGATGAGCCCGCCCATGCTGTGGCCGAACACCATCACCGGTACGCCCGGGTGTCGCACACGAGCGTCTTGAACGACGCTGTCCACGTCATCCACCAGTTGCTGCATCGACTCCATGCGCTGGCGGTCACCGCCGGAATGGCCGTGGCCCCGGTGGTCCTGCGCGACGACGGCGAAGCCCTGGGCCTGAAGCGCTTCCGCGAGCCGGCCGTAGCGGTCGGAGTAGTCCCGCAGGCCGTGGATGAGGACCACCACGCCGCGCACGGGCGGCTGGGCGGGCTCCCACCGGACGCTGCTCAGGCACAGGCCGTCGGATGCGGTCCGTTCGAAGCCTGGGGACGCGGAGGGCCGGGTCCGGCACGCGGTTGCGGCGGCGCAGCCCTGCAACAGGACGAGCGCGGCCAGGGCGGTGAAGAAGGGAGCGACGGAGAAGGGCTTGTTCATGGGGCCCAATGCACCATGCGGTGCCCAGGCCCACATCGGCCAGATGGCGGATCACACGATGCCCGCGCGTGCGGCCACCAGGGAGGCGCCCGCGCGGGTGCTCACGCCCAGCTTTTCGTAGATGTGGATGGTGTGGTGCTGCACCGTGCGGTCCGACACCCCGAGCTTCCCGGCGATCTCCTTGTTCGTCGCTCCGCCCGCCAGCAGGCGCAGCACGTCCACCTCCCGGGGCGTCAGCGCGGACGTGGGGCCGGGCCCGGGGGCTCGCCGGAGGTCCTTCGTCCCGGCCACCACCGCGACGCAGTCCGCATCCAGCCGGCCCTCCTTCACTTCGGCCTCCAGGACCTGCTTCGCCAGGGCCACGGTCCGCGCGGGGCGGTGGGGCCGCTCCTCCTGGAGCGCGACCCAGACGTCGGCCACCGCGAGCAGTCGCGCGCCGCGGGACAGGCCAACGGGCGCGAGGCCCCGGGGATAGCCTCCGCCATCCAGTCGTTCGTGATGCGCGCCCGCGAGTCGCGCCGCGTCCCGCAGCATGGGCGTGGCGGTGAGGAGATGCTCGGTGGCGTGGGCATGGGCCCGGGATGTCTCCCGGTCCGAGGGGGACCAGTCGGGTTGCAGCCACAGGCCGGTGGGCAGGGTCACGTGTCCCAGGTCATGCAGGTACGCCGCGAGCTGGAGCGTGGCCTGTTCCTCCGCGTCCAGGCCCAGGCGGGGCGCGGCGGACGCGCATGCTTCCGCCACGCGTCGTGAGTGCCCGCGGGTGAAGGGGCTCTGCAGGTCCGCGAAGTCCCCGAAGGTCGTCGCCAGCGCGGTGGCGTCGATGGTGGGCGGCGCTTCGAGCAGGCACGCTTCCGCCGCCTCGATGCGCGCATCCGACAAGGTCTGGAGCGAGGCGGTCGCGGCCAGGGCCCGCTTCGCCCACGCCGGGTCCAGGGTCGTCCCTGATTGAAGCGCCAGGGCTTCCTGCGCCACGGCCGCACCCGAGCCGACGAAGAAGACGACGGCCACATGCGCCGCCTGCGCGACGCGCCCGACTTCGTGCAGGTCCGAGCCGCCCAGCAATCGCGGGCCGCCAGCGCCGTCCCAGCGCTCGTACGCCTCATCGAGCCCCTGGAGCACTCGCGCATCCAGCCCCAGGCCGGAGGCGAGCAGTCGCGCCGCGCCACACGCTTCCGCGAACCATTCCGAGCGCAGTCGCCGCGAGGACGTCAGCAGTCGCGCCAGTCCGGCGGCGCGGCGGGGCAGGCTGGGATTGGCGTCCAGGACCGAGCGCACGACATGCTTGGTGCGTCCCGCGTCCCCGCGCAGCAGGTTGCGGCGCAGGTGCACGTCGTTGCCCAGCCGCGACTCCTCGGCGGCGTAGGCGGTGCAGCCCAGGTGGCGTAGCAGGCCCACGTAGAAGGCGGCCCGGGCGTCGGTCCGGGACAGGCCGCCGTCCAACGCCAGCTCCAGCGCGAACAGCCCGGTCAGCAGGCTCTTCTCCCCCTCCAGCCCATTGGCGAGGTCGAGCACGGAGGACAACGCGGAAAGCGAAGCCACCGGATCCTGGCGCAGGTTCATCACGGGAAGAGCTTGGCACGGAGCATGTGCCCGGAACACAGCGGGTCCAGGCCCGGAGCGCATCGGCCGATTGGCGGATGCCCGTCTGCCCGGCGGCTCCGTGAAGTCGCTCCGAGTGCCGGAGGCCGGTCCCCGCGCATCGGGTCGCATGGCTGAAGCTCGCCTTCGGCTCTCGTCGCCGTTCAGCGCGGGCCATCACCGCGCGACCTCCCGCCTTGATGAATGAAGGGGCGTCAGGGCCCCGCCGCTTCCCGGGTGCGTCCTGGCGTGGCTGCGCATTCCGCGCGGATTCCTTGCACCGCATGTTCTGGAAGGGGCCCGAGGGAGGCGCTCCACGTGAAGGCAGAGCCTGATGTGAAGTGAAGTCCTTCCCGCGCTATCGTTCCGGACGTATGGATTTCGAGGAGGCACTCCAGGAACTGGGCGTGGACGCCGACCCTGGAGGCGACACCGTCCGCCGCGCGTACCTGCGACGGCTGAAGACGCGCAAGCCGGAGACGGACCCCGAAGGCTTCGCCCGCCTGCGACAGGCGTACGAAACGGTGCTGGCCGCTCGCGAGGGACGCGAAGGACCGCGAACCGAGGCGGAATCGCTCGCCCCCGCACCAGAGGCTGGCGCTCCCGAAGCCACGGGCCCGGTCTCCACGCTGCGTCAGGATGTATTCGACCGCTTCCGCGCCGAGTTCCGCGCGCTGCCGCCGGACGCTCCTCCGGAGGCACCGGTGGAGGTGGCCCGGCGTGCGGTGGAGGCGCTGCCGGACATGGCCGAGGCCCGGCAATGGCTGGTCGAAGCGCTGCTCGCCGCGGACCGCATCCCGGATGCCCTGGTCGTGTATCGAGACGCATACCGGCAGGGGTTCACCGGCTTTCTCGTGGAGCTCGCGCAGCGCTTTCCCCGGGCGCTGGAGGACACGGAGTTGGTCCTGCTGGCGGAGTCGGGGGCTCCCCACGGCTTCTTCTGGGGCCTGACGGAGCAACTGCTCCAGCAGGGAGATGGGGCACGCGCCGCGAAGTGCGCGCTGGCCGCCTTCGAGCGCATGGGCACGAATCCCCAGGAGCCTCCGCCACCGCCGGGCTGGTTCCTGCAGGTCCAGCTCTTGCTGTACATCCAATCCCAGCCTGAATCCGCGCGCGAAGTCGGACGTCGCTACGCGGCCTGGGTCCGGGGAGAGGGATTGCAGGATGCCTTCAAGTCCGACGAGACCGCTCGGATATGGCCGCTGCTCGCGCAACTGCATGTGCTGCCGGATGCGTTCGACCCTGCCCTGCGTGCGGGCATGGCGCAGGCGTTGCTCGACGGGGACCTGGACCCCGCACGCGAAGCCTTCCAGGCGCTTCGGGAGCGCTCTCCCCAGGAAGCGTCGGAGGCGGCCGGTCAGGTGCGCGCGCAGGCCCCGGACCTGGAGCAACTCCTGGTGTCGCCCCTCCTGACCGTGCCGGAGCCGGTGCCCTCCACGTCGGTGCTGACGGTCCTCCAGAACGCCGCGCGGTCGCCCCAGGGACGCGGCGTCATGTCGGGCGCGTTCATCCTCCTGTTCTTCCTGTTCAAGGCCTGCTTCCTCCCTGCGACCCGGGAGCCTCGGGGCACGGAGCGCCCGGTCGTGGTGGAAGCCCGGCGGATGGCGACGGTGCTCTGCTCTCAGTTGGAGCTACAGGACAAACAGCGGCTCTGCGGGTCGCTGCAACAGTTGGTGGTGTGGGGCGCTGGAGGCAGGTGTTCGCGGGTCCGCCGCGAGCAGGCCGAGGTGGAGCGGCAACTGGAAGCGCAGGTCGCCGCCCTGGGGGCGGACGCCGGTCCCATGCAGGAAGTCCAGCAGCAGCGACTGAAGGCCACCCGTGAGGAGTTCCGGCGCGCCCTCTTGAACGTATGTCAGGGATGACCCGACGGGTGACGGTCAGGGCAGGAGCCCTCGTGGGCTCGGCCTGGGGACGACGTACCCGGTCGGTGCCCGGGTGGAACCCGGTGTGTCTGTCCATTCTACGCTGATTCCTTGCATCGCATGCGGAGGAAAGGGGCCTGGGAGGCGGTCCACGTGAAGACAGGGCCTGACGTGAAGTGAAGTCCTTCCCGCGCTATCGTTCCCTTCCGCATGGATTTCGAGCAGGCACTCCAGGAACTGGGCGTGGACGCCGACCCTGGATGCGACACCGTCCGTCGCGTGTATCTGCGACGGCTGAAGACGTGCAAACCCGAGACGGACCCTGAAGGCTTCGCCCGCCTGCGGCAGGCGTACGAAACGGTGCTGGCCGTCCGCGAAGGACGCGAAGGACCGCGGACCCAGGCGGAGCCCCGGCAAGCCTCCACCCAGGCTGAGGAGGATCCCTCCACCGAGGCGGCCGGACCGGGCGCCACCCCCGCGCTTCCCCAGGATGTGTTGGAGCGCTTCCGCGCCGAGTTTCGCGCGCTGCCTCCGGAGGGACCCCTGGAGGCGGCGGTGGAGGTGGCTCGCCGCGCGGTGGAGGCCGTGCAGGACTCGGCCGAGCCCCGACACTGGCTGGTAGGGGCGCTGCTCGCCGCGGACCGGACCCAGGAGGCCCTGTCCGCGTACCGCGACGCGTACCGGCAGGGACATTTCGAGTTCCTCGCGGAGCTCGCACAACGCTTTCCTCGCGCGCTGGAGGACTCGGAGATCGCGCTGCTGGGGCGTGAGGCGCCCCACCGCTTCCTCTGGATGCTGACCAACCAGTTGCTCCAGATGGACGAAGTGGAGCGCGCCGGCAGGTTCGCTCAGGTCGCGTTCGGACAAATGGGCGCCAACCCCGACGAGCCACCGCCTCCGCCTGGTTGGTTCGTGCAGCTCGTGGTGTTGTTGCACCTGCATGTCCAGCCGGCCCTCGGCCGGGATGTGGCGAGCCGCTATGTGGCCTGGGTGAAGGGCGAGGGTCTGCTGACGGCCTTCGCGTCCGAGGAGATCGCGGAGCTCTGGCCCCTGGTGCTGGAGTTGGGCGCGCTGCCGGATTCCTTCAGCACCACGCTGCGAAGCATTCTCGCGAAGGCCTTGCTGGATGGACGGGTGGTGGATGCTCGGACCGCGCTCCAACTGCTGACTGAGAGCCGATTCGAGGAGGTGTCGGAGGCGCTCCCCCTGCTGCGTCAGCACGCCCCGGGGCTGTATCGACTGCTGGGCCGGCCGCCCCAGCCCACCCAGAAGGCGAGGCGCCTCCCGCCCCAGGCGCCGACTGCCTCCTCGCCCGAACGAGCGCCGACCCAGGCTGCCCCAGTCGCGGCGACAGCTCCGGAGCTGGTGCCCGAGCCCGAGCCCGCTGCTCCGGAGCCGGTGCCCAAACCCGCTGCTCCGCAAACGGTGCCCGGAGTCTCGAAGGCGCGCGGCTTTCGTCTGGACAAGCGGATCCTGGCGTTGGTGGGCGTGACGGTCCTCGTGGTGGGAGCCCTCGTTGTCTGGAGTGTCCTCCCCTCGAAGAAGGTCAGGACCCGGGTGGAGGGCCCGGAGGTGGTGGAGCTTGCCCGTCAGAAGGAGCGGGAGCTCTGCGCGCTGCTGACCGGGCCGGATCGCCAGCGGAGCTGCGTGTTCCTGCACACGCTGGTGTCGTTGGGTGCCGACGGCAAATGCGAGAAGCTGGACGCCCAACGGGGCGCATTCGAGAAGCAGTTGCGGGACCCGTTCGTCTTCCTGGGCGAGCATGATCCGCAAGTGCAGGCCCGCAAGAAGAAGCTGATGGCGGCCCGGCATGAGTTCGCGCGGGCCCTCTGGGACATGTGTGAGGGGTGAGAAGATGAGCGGCGGTCAGGGCAGGAGCCCCATCGTGGGCATCGACCTGGGGACGACGTACTCGCTGGTGGCCGTCATGCGCGACGGCCGCCCCACCGTGGTGCCCAACGCGCTGGGCGAGGTGCTCACCCCCAGCGCAGTGGGCCTCACGGAGAACGGCGAAGTGCTGGTGGGCGCGGCCGCGAAGGCCCGCGCGGTGTTGGACCCCTCGTCCGGCGCGGTGGCCTTCAAGCGCGACATGGGCCTGGAGCGTCCGCGCATCCTGGGGGGCCGCTCCTTCACACCGCAGGAGCTGTCCTCGCTGGTGCTGGGCTCGCTGAAGCGGGACGCGGAGGCCGCCCTGGGCGTGCCCATCGAGGAGGCGGTGGTGACGGTGCCCGCCTACTTCGGGGACCTGCAACGGCAGGCGACGCGGGATGCGGGCGCCATCGCGGGCCTGAAGGTGGAGCGCATCATCAACGAGCCCACCGCCGCGGCGCTCGCCTACGGACTGCACGAGCGCGACCGCGAGATGCGCGTGGCGGTGCTGGACCTGGGCGGCGGCACCTTCGATGTGACGGTGCTGGAGATCATCGAGGGCGTCATCGAAATCCAATCCTCCGCGGGCGATGCGCGCCTGGGCGGCGAGGACTTCGACACCGCGCTCGCGCGGTACGTGGCGCACGCGTGGCGGGAGAAGCAGGGCCTGGACCTGGAGGAACATGCCGCCGCGTGGTCCCGCCTCCGCGAGGCGTGCGAAGGCGTCAAGCGCCGGCTCTCCGCGGCGGAGCGCACGCGGCTGGTGCTGCCCGACCTGCCGCTGGAGACGGGCCGCCGGCTGACCCTGGACCTGGAGCTGAGCCGCGACGACGCGGAGCGCGCCTGGGCCCCGGTGCTGGAGCGCGTGCGGGGGCCCATCCGGCAGGCGCTGAAGGACGCGTCGCTCCAGGCGAAGGATGTCGACGAGGTGCTGCTGGTGGGCGGCTCCACGCGCATGCCGTGCGTGGCGGCCATGAGCGCGGAGCTGTTCGGCCGGCTGCCCTTGCGCAAGCTGCCTCCGGACGAAGCCGTGGCGCTGGGGGCCGCGGTGCAGGGCGCGATGAAGGGCGGGGACCGGGCGGTGGAGGACCTCATCGTCACCGACGTGGCGCCCTTCACGCTGGGCGTCGCCACCGCGGCGCAGGCGGGCCGGCAGCACATCACCGGCATCTTCAGCCCCATCCTGGAGCGCGGCACCGTCATCCCCACCAGCCGCGTGGAGCGCTACTCCACCAGCCGCGACTTCCAGCGGGAGATCCGCCTGGAGGTCTACCAGGGTGAACACGCACGCTGTGAGGACAACGTCAAGCTGGGCGAGTACCTCTTCCAGGGGCTGCCGCCCGCACCCGCCAGCGAACAGGCCGTGGACGTGCGCTTCACCTACGACCTCAACGGCATCCTGGAGGTGGAGATGACGGTGGTGTCCACCGGGCGCAAGTCCGCCTTCGTCATCGAACAGCGCCCCGGGCGCCTGACGCCGGAACAGTTGGAGGAGGCGCGCCAGCGGATGAACGCGCTCAAGCTTCACCCGCGCGACGCCCTGCCCAACACCACCGCGATGGCGCGGGCGGACGCACTGTTCGTCCAGCTCACGGGCCCGCTGCGAGACGAACTCGCGGCGGCCATCGCCGCCTTCCGGCTGGCCCTGGAGGCCCAGGAGCCCGTGCGCATCGGCGAGATCCGCGAGCGGCTCAACGCGATGGTGCGCCACCTCAAGGAGCGCTGAGCCGCTACACGCGCTCCAGGATGGTGGCGATGCCCTGGCCACCGCCAATGCACATGGTGATGAGCGCCGTCTGCTTGCCGGTGCGCTCCAGCTCATCCAGCGCGGTGCCCAACAGCATCGCGCCCGTGGCGCCCAGCGGGTGGCCCAGCGCGATGGAACCTCCGTTGACGTTCACGCGGTCCGGGTCGATGCCCAGCGCGCGCGTCGTCTGGAGGACGACCCCGGCGAAGGCCTCGTTGATCTCCCACAGGTCGATGTCGCCGGCCTTCATGCCCGCCATGCGCAGGGCCTTCTCACTCACCGGCGCGGGGGCCGTGAGCATGAGGAGCGGTTCGGTGCCCAGGGTCGCCATCGCGCGGATGCGGGCGCGGGGCTTGAGGCCCTTCTCCTTCACATAGCGTTCGGACGCCAGCGACACCACGGCGGCCCCATCCACGATGCCGCTGGAGTTGCCGGCGGTGTGGATGTGCTGGATGCGCTTCGCCTGGGGATAGGCGGCGAGCGCGATGCCGTCCAGCGTCTCCCCGTTCGGACCCACCACCGTGTCGCCCATCGCGACGAACGCGGGCTTGAGCGCGGCCAGGCCCTGCGCGCTGGTGTCCGGGCGGGGGAATTCGTCGCGCTCCAGCAGGACGGCGCCAGTAGCGGGGTCCTTTACCGCGAAGAGCGACCTGGCGAAGCGGTTCTCCTCGATGGCGCGGGCCGCGTTCTGTTGCGAGCGCAGGGCGAGCGCGTCCACGTCCTCGCGCGTGATGCCCTCCAGCGTGGCGATGAGGTCCGCGCTGATGCCCTGGGGCACCTGGTAGACGCGCTCCCGCAGGCGCACGTTGCCTCCGTCCTGGCCGCCACCGTCCGCGCCCAGCGACAGGTGCGACATGCTCTCCACGCCGCCGGAGACGACGAAGTCCATCGCGCCAGAGGCCACGCCCATGGCGCCGAAGTTCACCGCCTGGAGCCCGGAGCCGCAGAAGCGGTTGAGCGACACGGCGGACACGTCCTGCGGCCACCCCGCCGCCAGCACCGCGTTGCGCGCGATGTTCGCGCCCTGCTCGTTCACCTGCGAGACACACCCCGCGATGACGTCTCCCACCTCGCGCGCGTCCCAGCCCCCCGTCGCTGGAGCGCGTTGAGCGCCTGCGCGAGCAACTCCTGAGGGTGCAGCCCCGTGAGTGCGCCCTTGCCCATCTTCCCGCGCCCACGCGGGGTCCGAACGGCGTCGATGATGTAGCTGGTCGTCATGCGCGGCTCCTTGGATTTTGAATGTAATATTACGCGCGTAATTTTCATGTCAAGGCAACCGCCCGTGGGAACGACGACGGGCCCGACACCGTGTGAGGGTGCCGGGCCCGTCGCGGGGGAGCGTGTTGTGGGGGAGGCGACCTATGCGGCCTTCATGGACAGGTGGATGGGAGTGGCGTGGGCCAGGTTGTCGCTCACCGGGCAGCGGGTCTCGACCTCCGCAAGGAGCCGCGCGAGTTGTTCAGGGGTGGCGCCGCCGCGCACGTGGATGGTGGCGGTGAGGGACTGGTAGCCGGCGCGGACGTCCAGGCGGGTGCCGGCGAACTTCGCGGGGTTCAGGGCGCCCTGCACGGTGATGTCGGTGCCGGTGACGGGGATGCCCAGCTCGCGGGCGATGAAGAAGGTCATGTAGTTCAGGCAGCCCGCGTGCGCCGCGAGGATGAAGTCGAGCGGGCTGGGGGCGCCGTTGAGGCCTCCCAGCTCCACGGGCTCGTCCATGAAGATCTTGAACGCCTGGGCCTCCGTGGTGCTGCGGGCCATGCTCTCCCCCACGGTGCGGACCTGTCCGGTGTACAGCGGCTGTGCCATGACGTTGGCCTCCTGTCCTGGATACGGGAGCACGGGCGCTGGCAGGTCGTTCGGAGCGGAGCGGCCGGAAAAAAGCAGGGCGCCGCGCAACCTGTCGGGGCATCCCGGGTTGGACGGGGAATGGATGCCCGGCGGCTGCTCACCCTTCCACTGCTCGCGCTGCTGGCGTGTGGAGATTCCTCACCGGAGGAGGACGCAAGCGCGTCGTGCGAGCCCGAGGCGCGAGGCGCCCACGACCCGGAGCGCTCCGGTCCGCTGGACGGAGCGCAGGGCCCGCGAGCGGGGACGCCCACGCTGGTGTGGACCGAGGGCTCCGACCTGCCGCTGGTGGGCACCGCGTCGTTCCAGCATGTGCTCCGCCACGGTTCCTTCGACCGCAAGGCTTCGTGGCGGGTCATCGCACCGGCCTGGTAGGAGGGCTCAGGTCCGCTTCTTTTCTCGCGCCTGTCGGGACGTGTAGAGCCGGTGCAGGAAGTCGTAGAGGACCAGCTCCTGCGCCCGCGCGGCGGTCCGCAGCAGCCGGTTGGTGTGCATGTGGATGAGGCTCGCGGCCACGCGGTCCAGGGACCGGGTCAGGCGGCCTTCCGTGGCGCACGCGCGCAGTTGCTCCGCCACCTTCGCCTGTCGTTCGGAGCGGCGTCGCAGCGCGGCGAGTCCCGGAGCGAGCGGTCCGTCGGAAGGCCACGGCCGCCACAGCAGTGACTCCAGCTCCTGGCGGTGCGTCCGGAACCGCTCTCCCAGGCGACGCTCGAAGGCCCCGTCCACCTGGAACTCCTGGCCGTAGCCCTGGCGCAGGTCCGCGAGCAACCGGCAGCGGCCCTCCAGGTCGAAGCCCAGGTCCGTGAGCAGCAGGTCGATGCCGCACAGGAGCAGCCGCCAGCGTGCGTCCGCGCCATCGTCCCCCGTCACCGCGTCGAGCAGCTCCAGCGCCGTCTCACTGTCCGCGTGGAACAACCGCTCCGCGAGCAGCAGGCCCGCGTCGCCGCCGTAGCGTTCGACCTCGCGCTCGTAGGTGTCCACCTGCACGCGGTGGACGAGTCCGTCCTGTCGCAGCGGGCGCAGCAATTCATGGAGCCGCGCCAGGACCTCGGTGTGCAGCCGTCGCGGGTCGCCCTGGAAGCGCACGCGCAGGTGCCAGTCCGGGTCGCCGTAGCGCAGGAAGAACCACTGGTGCGCGGCGCCGGAGGCGATGGCTTCGCGGGCCAGGGGCGCCACGGCTTCCGCCAGCACGCGGTCCGCGAGCGCCGTGCCGGTGTAGAGCTTGACGTACAGCCACTCGGAGCCGGGCGGGAAGGAACGCTCCTGCTTCGGCGGCTTCGTGAGGCGCACGGTGGGCGCGGGCATGGCCGGTGCGTCGCGCACGAAGGGCACCACCACCTCGTGGACGAAGCGGCCTTCGGGGCCCTGGACGCACAGTCCCTCGTCGGTGGGCAGCTCCACCAACACCACCTCCGACTGGCGCCGCACCAGTTGAACGAAGGTGTCGATGCTGAGCACGTTGTCCAGGTCCACCGGCAACACGTTGTCGCGTTCCTCCAGGCCCACGGTGCGCGGCAGGCCCAGGCGCGCGCGCAACCGCTGCGCTTCACGGAAGCGCTCGGCGCCTTGCAGCTCCCCGAGTGCCTGGAGCGTGGACGCCTTGATGCGCCAGCGGGCGCGGTGGAGGACCAGTCCTCGGCAGGTCACCCGGGGCAGGAACGCGCTGCTGGCGAGCGGCCCCCAGTGCCAACGCAGGCCGGGGCTCGCGCCCTGTTGCTGGAGCGTGCCCAGGAAGGTGTAGGGCCGCAGGTGCGCGCGGCCGAAGTTGTGGACGTGGGTGATGCGGGGAAGGACTTCACGTCCCAGCTTCGCGGAGCGCAGGACGATGCGGGAGCCCCGGACGGAGAGCAAGAGGTCGGTGAGCGGAAGCTGTTGCTCCGGCGGCGCACCCGAACGTCCCAGGAACACCAGCTCGTGTTCACGCAGCACGGGACGGCAGAGGATGTTGCCCACGCGTCCTTCCGGCAGGTGCACCACCTCCGCGAAGACGGCCTCCGGATGCAGGGCCTCCTCCGCGCGCAGGTGCGCCTTCACGTGGCGCAGCAGCTCCGGGTCGCCATGGCAGAAGCGGCCCAGGAGCGCCGCCCCCGAGGGGCCAATCATCGAATCGAACACGAGCTGGAACCGCCCCGCGTCCACGTCCTCCTGGGACGCGGCCAGCACGGTCGCCATCACGGAGAAGGCCTCCGGCAGTGGCGCGGGACGCGGGTTCTCCATCGCCTGGAGGTCCGCGTCGTCCAGCTCCAGGGGACCGCCCGTGCGCAGCACCTCCGACAGCCGGTAGCTCAGGTGCGCCAGGCCCTTGCCCCAGGCGACGCGCTCCTCCGTGACAGGGGCGGGGAATGCCAGGTCGCGCAGCAGGGGCGAGGCTTCCGCGGCCTCGGGATTCGCCAGCTCGAAGCCGACCCCCACGTCCTCGTCCAGGGCCTCCAGCAGGGGGACTTCGCGCTCCTCGTAGCGCCGGACGAAGGCTTCGCGGAAGCGCCGCAGGGTGGGCGAATCCGACGCCGGGCTCAGCCGGTGCATCAGGGCCACGCCCCGGGCCATCGCGTCCACCACGGCCGGGCCCAGGGTCAGCGCTTCGGCGGGCTTGCGCAGGTCCACCTGGAAGAGGCGGTTGGAGTCGACCGGGGCGGGAAGCGCCTCCAGGTCCTTCGCGAGCGCGCGGTAGTGCGACGGCTCCGCCCCCAGCGGTGAGGCATCCAGCGCCGTCAGCGCGCCCTGCACTCGATGGAGGACGCGGAAGGTGTCGGCCATGGCCGGCACGGACTCCAGGCGCGCGAGCAGCTCGCGCAGCGGCTCTGGCCCGGTGACGAGCGGCGCCAGCTCCGGAAGGAGGAGCTGATGCTCCACGAGCATGTCCACGTAGTCCCGGGCTTCGTCGGCGGACACGTCCGGGTCGGCGTCCACCAGGCCCTGGACGAGCGTCGCGAGCGAGGCGCCGGCTCGGGCCCGCTCCAGCGTGGCCTCCAGGTACGCGGTGGGCTCCACGCCGACGAGCTGGTAGGTGCGCGAGCCTCCCTCGCGGCGCGACTCCGCGTAGCGCAGCCGCCCCGCGGCCCGGTAGAGGCTGGAGTTGGGGCGGTAGCTCAGGGCCTCGCGCAGCGCGGGCAATGCGGCGAGCCGGTCCGTCAACGCATCGACGTAGTCCATGTCCAGCCGCGTGTGGCGGCGGTACGATTCGCGAGCGGACAACACCAGCCGCGTCGGTCCGGCGAGCGTGCCCAGGCTGTTGCCCGCGAAGAGGCCGAAGGGCGTCGAGCGCGAGGCCATGCGCTGCCAGTAGCGCACCAGCGTGCGCTCCAGCTTCTGTCCATGGTCACCGTCCGGTGCGCTCGTCCACGCGGACAGGTGCTCCTCCAGCGAAGGGGACGCGAGGAACAACGCCTCCCTCACCTCCGGGCGGGCAATCGCCGCCGACAGCCGGTCGCGCAGCAGGGCGCGGTCTCTCGCGAGAGCTGCTTCCTGTTCGGCGACCGGGGCCTCCGTGAAGCGGACCGCATGCAGGTCCTCACTCCAGGCCCGCAGCGCGTCGAAGGGCAGCAGCGGCGTGCGCAGGACGAAGAAGCCAGAAGGGGAGAAGCCTGACAGGGATGCGCGGGGCGGCGTCATGGCGCGTCCGGGTTGGGGTGACGCAGGGACATGAGCATCATGCGATCCCAGGTGGGTTCCACCGGAGAGGTCGCCGCCAGCAGTGCCAGGGCGATGCCGGTGGCGCCCGCGAGCAGGCCCGGGTTGTCGGTCCAGCCTTCGGTGCCGTCGTCGAAGCGCTCCAGCGTGCGGAACCCGCCCACGCCCTGGCCGGGCCGCCAGTGCACGGTGATGAGCTGCGTGAACCAGAAGCGGGCCGCGGTTTCGAAGACGGCCTCCCCGGTCGTCTGGAAGAGCCGGTTGTAGAGGTGCACGAGTCCGGCGGCGCCATGACAGAGGCCGCCATCCTGCACGGAGCCGCCGTCGGTCCATCGCCGCGCGGACTCCCGGCAGAGCGCGAGGGCCTGGGCCTCCCACTCGGCGTGGCCCACGGCGCGCGCCAGCGTGTGCAGCCCGAGCGCCACGCCTGGATCGCCGTAGCACCATGCCGGACGGCGCGGCCACGTCAGGGGTTCGTGTTGGAGGCCCACGCGCGTGGGGAAGCGCGCGGACTGCGTGTCACTCCCGCGCCGGGACATGAACCACGTCCATCCGCCGTGCAGCAGTTCGCGTGCGGCCTCGACCCCGGAGGCCACCGCGCCGCCGAGGACGGTGAGCACTCCGCTGTTGCCGTGCGCCACGCCCAGGTTGAAGCCGCCCAGGGGTTGCGCCTCGCGAAGCCGCTCTTCCACGTGCTCGGGCAGGGTCTTCCACCGCAGGCCTTCCGGCGTCCGCTCCGCCAGCTCTCCGAGCCGTGCGACCACCGCTTCCAGACAGTGTCGGGCGCCGGCGCGAGGAAGGCGCTCCAGGGCATAGACACCCATGCCCACCAGTCCACTCACCAGGTCGTAGCGGTGCGGCCACGGCCGCGTCTGGAGGAAGTCACCGAGCGCGTCATCGATGTCCGTCAGCGGATCCGCGTCCGGTGATTCCGAAGGACGCTGCACCTGCTGGACGGCCCAGGCGATGCCCGTGAAGCCATCATAGAGGTCGGGGCCCAGCGTCTCGGAGGACAGCGCCTCCGTGGCGCGCTCCAGCAGGGCCTCCGCGGTGGCGCGATGCCGCGCGTCATCGTGGGCCCGGGCGAGCGCGTCAAACAACACGGCGCGACCCGCTGCACCCCGTGCGAGCGAAGCCGCGAAGGGAGGCGTGGGTCGGACGTGCGCCAGCGCTTCGACGAGCGGCCCCAGCACCGCCAGGGCTTCCGCGTGCTCGACGCCCTGCAGCAGGGGTTTCCATGAAGGCGTCCTTCGCATGTCGTTGTTCCTGCTTTCTGGAAAGGGCCGCTGGAGCTTCATTCCCCCAGCGCACAAGGGAAATGAAATTCGGCGTTTGGGGGTTGAGCGGGGGAGCACTTGTTTGCTTGGGAAGCAGGTGTTTGACTGGGAACGCCTGACGATGTCTGTCGGGTGTTGAAGGCCGCAGGCCGTCGCATTGTTTCCAGGTAGCGCCGTCGATGATTGCAACGAAAGGCGATGTCATGGACAAGCAGACCCCGCAGAAGCCCCAGAAGCTGAGCCTGAAACGTGAGACCGTCCGCCTTCTGTCGAATCCGGGCGGAGAGTTGAAGCCTCACAAGGAACTCACGACGCCCATTTGTACCGAGGGCGGCCCGAGATGTGACCTCTGAGGGCCAACGCCATGGACAAACAAGATACGCAGAAGTCGAAGAAGCTGAGCCTGAAGCGCGAGACCGTCCGCCTGCTGTCGAATCCGGGCGGAGAGTTGAAGGCACTCAAGGAAGCCACGAGTCCCAACTGCACCGAGTTTGGCCCGAGGTGTGACCCCTGATGTTCCTCACGGGCCCCCGGGTCCGTGAGTCCTTGCCGGAGGGGAAGCGCAAGCCTCTCCTCCGGTAGTCACCCGTCGCGGTACGCTTCCCAGTCCGACGGAGGGCTCCCCCGGCTTCGCGTCAGACGGTGACGCATGCGCTCGGGGTCGAGCGGCTTCGGTGTCATGGGCGTCTGGCTGGCGGCTCGAGCCTCTTCCTTTGAGAAGGGGCCTGCGCATACACAACAAGCAATCGCGCTTCGGGGTCGTGGCTCGTGGGGACGGCAGTGTTGATGAGTCTGAAGTCCAGGGCGTCCGGGCGGGCAGGTTCGCAGGAGAGTCGATAGAAGGAACGGAGCGTCCCGCCTTCCCCGGGGACGTGGGGAGGCCTCTCCCGGGGGAGTCGGTGGGCACCGTGGCGTCTCAACAGCGGCTCGTCCTGGCCATCGCCGTCCTGGCTTCGCTCGTGACGTTCCTGGATGGAGCCATCATCAACGTCGCGCTGCCGGCGATGGTCCGGGACCTGGGCGGCGGCCTCACGCTCCAGCAGTGGGTGGTGGATGCCTATCTCATCACCCTGGGCTCGCTGATGCTGGTCGCGGGCTCGCTGTCGGATGCGTTTGGACGCAAGCGCATCCTGGGGCTCGGACTCCTGGGCTTTGGCGCCACGTCACTCCTCTGCGCGCTGGCTCCCACCGGGGCCGTGCTCATCCTCGCGCGGGGGCTTCAGGGCGCCACGGGCGCGCTGCTGGTGCCGGGTTCGCTCGCGCTCATCCTGGCCTTCTTCTCCGGCCCCGAGCAGGCCCGGGCGATTGGCTCCTGGACCGGGTGGACGGGCGGCGCGTTCATCGCGGGGCCGCTGGCGGGCGGGCTGCTGGTGGACACCGTGGGCTGGCGGTGGATCTTCGGCATCAACGTCCTGCCCATCGCGCTGACGCTGATGCTGCTCGCGCGGCTGGAGGAACCGCCCCGGCCGGCGGGGGCGCGCATCGATTTCCTGGGCGCGGTCCTGGCATGTGTGGGATTGGGCGGCCCCGTCTATGCACTCATCGAACAGGCGAAGGTGGGCTGGATGCACCCTTCGGTGTGGCTCTCCCTGGGCGTGGGCGTGCCTTCGTTCATCGCGTTCCTGGTGCAGGAGAAGCGCACCGCGCATCCGATGATGCCGCTGGGCCTGTTCCGGGAGCGGAACTTCTGGGTGGGCAACCTCGCCACCACGGCCATCTATGGCGCGCTGTCGCTGGGCATGTTCGTCATCACGCTCTTCCTCCAGGAGGTGGGGGGCTTTCGCGCGACGACGGCGGGCCTGGTGCTGATGCCGACCACGGTCCTCATGTTGCTGCTGTCGTCGGTGTTCGGCGGGCTCGCCGGACGCCTGGGACCGAGGGTGTTCATGGCGGTGGGGCCGTGCCTGGCGGGTGTGGGGTTCCTGCTGATGCTCAACGTCGGCGCGCCGTTGAACTTCTGGACGCAGATGCTGCCGGGCGTCCTCGTGTTCGGGATGGGGCTGACGATGACGGTCGCGCCGCTGACGGCGGCGGTGCTCGGGTCCGTCCGAAGCGAGCAGGCTGGCATCGGCTCGGCCATCAACAACGCCGTCTCCCGGGTCGCGGGGCTCATCGCCATCGCGTTCACGGGGCTCATCGTGGGCCCGCGGCTGGATGTCGCGGGCTTCCACCGGGTGATGCTCACCACCGCCGCCCTGCTCATCCTGGGCGGAGGCATCTCCGCCCTGGGCATCCGCAACCCGCCGCGGAAGGCCTGAGCCGCGGCGGCGGTGTCAGTCCTCGCGGGGACCCATGGAGAAGTACACGGCCTCGGTCCCCAGGTTGAAGGTGTCCCCGTCCGCGATCTTCTGGCGCTTGATGCGCTGATGGTTGATCCAGGTCCCGTTCGAGGAACCCAGGTCCTCGATGAAGAAGTCGTTGCCCACGCGCACGACGGCCGCGTGCTCACGGGAGACCCTGCCGGACTTCACCACCAGGCTGCACGTCGGGCCGCGTCCGAGCGTGAAGCGCTCCACGTCCATCATCGTGGCGGGACCGTCCGGCGACAGGCGGACGAACAACTCCAGCCTCGGGGGCGCCTTGACGGCCTTGGCGGGGTCGGACCGCTTGCCTACGTCCGTGGGGATGTCCAGGACGTCGTCCTCGTCCTCCACGGGCGCAGGAACGGGGGCGGGGACCACCCGGCCTCGGGTGGGCTTCATC